>CAZEHQ010000001.1:0-42435 GCA_964512165.1 uncultured Gemmatimonadaceae bacterium
GCCGCCGAGGAGCCGCCCGCCGTCTTCAGCGAGTCCCCCCTCCCTCTCTACATGGTGCGCCAGGCCGGCGGAGAGATCTCCGTCGACGGCCGTCTCGACGAGTTCGACTGGGCCGCGGCGCCCCAGATCGACGCCTTCACCCGCATCCTCAACGACTACGGGCGCATCGCCAGTCCGACGCGGGCGCGGATGCTGTGGGACGACGAGGCCCTCTACATCGCCTACGCCTGCCGCGACCCCGACATGTGGGCCCTCTTCACCGAGGAAGACGACCCCATGTGGTCGGAGGAGGTCGTCGAGGTCTTCATCGATCCCGACGGCGACGGCCTCGACTATCTCGAGCTCGAGGTCAACCCCCTCAACGCCATCGTCGACCTCCACATCGGCCGGATCCACCCCGAATGGGTCTCCGACAAGGACTGGGACATCCTCGGGCTGGAGACGGCCGTTCAGACGGTGGGCACGGTGAACGACAGCACCGACGTCGATGCCGGGTGGACGGTGGAGATCGCCATCCCGTGGTCGGCCTTCGCGCCGACCATCGCCGGGGGCGGAAAGCCGCGCGTCGGCGACCGCTGGCGGCTGAACCTCTACCGCATCGAGCGCGGCGCCGGCGCCGGGGTCCGGGCCCGGCTGCGCGAGCTGGGAGAGGCCGAGGCGCGCCTGGCCGCCAAGCTCGAAGCCCTCGGGGACGGCGATCCCGGCGAGCGTTCCCGCCTCGAGGAGGAGATGCGGGTGCTGCAGGCGCAGGCCGAGCCCCTCGGCGAACGCTACCGCCAGGAGACCGAGTACACCGCCTGGAGCCCCACCTTCCAGAGGGGTTTCCATCATCCCGCCCGCTTCGGCGTGGTGGAGTTCGCGCCGTGAGCCACGCCCCCCGGGGGAACCTCCGGGGAGGGGCCGCCGCCTTCTCCGGGCTCCGGCTCGGGTCCGCCCTGTCGGCCCTGGCCCTGCTCCTGTCCGCCCTGCCCGCGGTCCTCCTGCGGGCCGAGGAGGGCGGAACACCCGCCTCGGCCGGGATGGTCCGCGTCGACGACTTCTGGATCGATCGCTACGAGTACCCCAACGTGGAGGGAGAGCTGCCCCGGGTGGACGTCAGCTGGCGCGAGGCCTCGGGTCTGTGCGCCGCCCGGGGCCTGCGCCTGTGCACGGAGCGCGAGTGGGAGCTCGCCTGCCGGGGCCCCCGGAACTTCGTCTACGGCTACGGTCCCGACTTCGAGCCGGAGCGCTGCAACACCCCCTTCCTCGGCGCCGACGGGACCTGGGTGCGCGACCGGGGAACGGCACCGAGCGGAGCCCACGACGGCTGCGGCAACGACTATGGCGTTCGCGACATGATCGGCAACGTGTGGGAGTGGACGGACGGATGGTACGACGCCGGGAGCCGATGGCGGGTGGTCCGCGGGGGGTCCTGGTTCCACAGCGCCAACTACGCCCGCGCCGACGCGCGCTACGGCCGCCTCCTCGACGAGAGCTACAGCCTCGACCTCATCGGCTTCCGTTGCTGCCGGTCGGCCGGGCCATGACTTCTGCCCCCGAACCCGGAGTCGGCATGATCCGTCCCTACCGGCCCGCCGACCTGGAGCGCCTGAAGGAGATCACCGCCATCTGCTTCGAGAGCGTGTCGATCGACCGCAACATCGAGCAGAGGTTCGGCCTCATGGGCGGCCGCGACTGGCGGTTCCGCAAGCTGCGCCACATCGACGCCGACGTGGCCGGGGAAAACGGCCGCGGCGTCTTCGTCTACGAGGACGGCGGCGAGATCGTCGGATACATCACCACGCGGACCGACGGGGCTTCCCGCATCGGCCACATTCCGAACACGGCGGTCCACCCGGACCGCCAGGGCCGCGGCATCGGCCGCCGTCTGATGGAGCACGCCATCGAGTTCCTGCGCGCCGAGGGGATGGAGGCCGTCCGGATCGAAACCCTCGAGCAGAACCCGGTCGGCGCCCGCTTCTACCCGGACGTGGGGTTCCAGGAAGTGGCGCGCCAGATCCACTACGCCATGCGTCTGTGAGTGACAGGGATGTCCGATCGCGACAAGGAGCTGGCCGCCCGCCGGGCCGTGGAGTACGTCGTCGACGGCATGGTGGTCGGCCTCGGGACGGGCTCGACAGCGGACTTCGCCATCCGCGCCCTTGGAGAGCGGGCGCGGTCGGAAGGTCTCGAGATCCGGTGCGTGCCCACTTCCCTGGCTTCCGCCCGCCTCGGGGAGCAGGTCGGTCTCGACATCCGCAGCCTCGAGGACTGTCCGGCCGTCGATCTGACCATCGACGGGGCCGACGAGGTCGATCCCCGCCTCGACCTGATCAAGGGGCTCGGGGGCGCGTTGCTGCGGGAGAAGATCGTCGCCGGCGCCAGCGCCCGTGTGGTCATCATCGTCGACGCCTCCAAGCGGGTCGGCCGCCTCGGCACGCGGTCGCCCCTGCCGGTGGAGGTCGTCCCCTTCGCCTGGACCCTCGCCCGCCGGCGTCTGATGGAGCTGGGTCCCCGGGTCGAGCGGCGGCCGGACCCGCAGGGTCAGCCCTTCGTGACCGACAACGGCAACTTCATCCTCGACTGCCACTACGCGGAAGGCATCGCCGACCCCGGCGGCATGGAGCGCCGGGTCAACGCGATCCCCGGGGTGGTGGAGAACGGGCTGTTCATCGGCCGGGTCGACACCGTGGTCGTGGGCGACAACGGCCGGTGCCGGGTGCTGGAACGCGAAGACTAGGGCCTGCGGACCCCGATCCCCCGCTCGTAGACCAGCGCTCCCCCCTGAAGGCCGGCGGCGGCGAGGAGCCCCAGGGCGACCGCTCCCACCAGCAGCCAGGCCGGCGCCAGGGCGGCATCCCCGGCGCGCAGGACACCCGGCAGCCGGCCCAGGGCCGACGCCAGGTAGAGCAGCAGGGCGAGGGTGGCGTAGTCCTCGTGCTGCTGAATCGCCGCCGCGTGCACGGAGGCTCGGAACTCGGCGGCCTCGAGATTGCCGGTGATCACCGCGGCCATGGCGCCCGCCGTGCCGGCCAGGAGCAGCACATAGCCGAGCCGGTGCCAGGGCCGGCGAGCCACCAGGCCGGCCGCATCGAGGCAGAAGCCGAAGGCGAGAAGGGCCATCGGAAAGTGGACGACGATCGGATGCAGGGGCATGGAGGGGATGGTAGAGGACGCCCCACGGCCCTGCAAGGCGCGTCGGACCGCGGAGTTGACCCCTTCCGGAGGCTGCGGCTATCATGCCCTCACCCCCTCACGGAGCTGCCGCTGCCCATGACTTCCGATCTGTCCGAGCACATCCAGGCGCCCCCTCGGTACGCTGGCGCGGCCGCAGCGGCGGGATGGACGGGAGGTGAATGATGCGGCCGAGCCGAACCATGGTCGAAGGGCCCTCCCGCGCCGGAGCGCGGGCCATGTACAAGGCCGTCGGCTACGACGACGACGCTCTCGACCGGCCGCTGATCGGCATCGCCAACACGTGGACGGAGATCGGGCCCTGCAACTACCACCTGCGGGATCTGGCGGAGCACGTGAAGCGGGGGGTGCGCGAGGCCGGCGGCACACCCTTCGAGTTCAACACCGTCGTCGTCTCCGACGGCATCACCATGGGCACCGAGGGCATGAAGACATCCCTCGTGAGCCGCGAGGTGATCGCCGATTCCATCGAGCTGGTGGCGCGCGGCCACATGCTCGACGGCTTGGTGGCCATGACCGGATGCGACAAGACCACTCCGGGAGCGATCCTCGCCCTGGGCCGCCTCGACCTTCCGGCTCTCGTGCTCTACGGCGGCTCCATCATGCCCGGGAAGCACCGGGGTACCGACCTGACGATTCAGGACGTGTACGAGGCCATCGGGGCGCAGGCCGGCGGCCGCATCAGCGCCGACGAACTCAAGGCGATCGAGAGCGCCGCGTGCCCGGGCCCCGGCTCCTGCGGCGGCCAGTTCACGGCCAACACCATGGCCACCGCCGCCGAGATCCTCGGCCTTGCGCCCATGGGATCCGGGTCGATCCCGGCCGTCGATCCCGCCAAGGAGGCGGCCTCCGTGGAGATCGGCCGTATGGCCGTCGACCTCGTGAAGCGAGGCCTGCGCCCACATCAGATCGTGACCCGCCGCTCCATCGAGAACGCCATCGCCTCCATCGCCACCACCGGCGGCTCGACGAACGGGGTCCTGCACTTCCTCGCCATCGCCCGCGAGTACGGCGTCGAGCTGGAGCTGGAGGACTTCCAGCGCATCTCCGAGCGCACGCCCCTGATGGTCAGCCTCAAGCCCGGAGGGCTCTTCGTCGCCTCCGACCTGCACGAGGCCGGGGGCGTCGCCGTGGTCGCCGAGCGGCTGAAGGCGCGCGGCTGCCTGAACGAGGACTGCCTCACGGTCACGGGGCGCACCATCGGCGAGGAGGCGGACCTCGCCCGGGAGACGCCCGGACAGGAGGTGGTCCGTCCTTCCGACCGGCCGATCCGCTCCACCGGAGGCCTGGTCGTGCTGCGGGGCAACCTGGCGCCGGAGGGGTGCGTGGTGAAGCTCGCCGGCTACGAGCGCTCGCGGCACGCCGGCCCGGCGCGGGTCTTCGACCGGGAGGACGATGTGCTGCCGAAGATCCAGAGTGGCGAGATCCGGGACGGCGATGTCGTCGTCATCCGCTACGAGGGCCCGGTCGGCGGCCCGGGGATGCGCGAGATGCTGCAGATCACCGGCGCCATCGTCGGCGCCGGCCTCGGGGAGACGGTGGCCCTGCTCACGGACGGACGGTTCTCTGGGGCCACCCGCGGCCTGATGATCGGCCACGTCGCTCCGGAGGCGGCCTCCGGGGGGCCGATCGCCCTGGTGCGCGACGGCGACGAGATCACCATCGACACCGAGGCGCGCCGGGTCGACGTCGCCGTCGACCCGGAGGAACTGGAGCGCCGCCGCGAACAGTGGACGGCGCCGGAGCCTCGCTATCGGTCGGGGGTGATGGCCAAGTACGCGCGCCTCGTCTCCAGCGCCTCCTCGGGAGCCGTCACCGGCTGAGCCGGACCTGCCTCACAGCCGGACCGCGTGCTCTCGCACGTAGGCCTCGACCTGCCCCTGGGTGTCCCTCCAGGGGAAGGTGCCGCCCGGCGGGAAGTAGTAGTGGTACTCGGCGTACGCGAGACCGTAGGGCTCGGCCATCCGCCGGTTTTCCTCCAGCCCGAAGAGCCGGATGTACTCGCGGTCGGCGGTCTCGTCGTCGTCGCCCAGCGCCGGCAGCTTCCTGCCCTCCGCCGCCAGCCGCGCCTTCAGCCGGCGCCCGTGGGAACCGGCCGGCCCCTGGGACTTGTTGGCCGCCATGGACTCGATCTTCGGCTCGAGGAAGGGGCCGATGTCGGTGACCAGGTTGTAGGGCGAGCCGGGGCGCATGGCCCAGTAGTACTTGTCCTGCACGCCGCGGGGCTTCATCCCGGCCTGCACCTGCTCGGGGTAGTCCTTCCCCGAGGCCGCCATCCAGCATGCCGACTCCACCAGCTGCCCGGTGATGTAGTGGTCGGGATTCTCCTCCCAGCGGGCCCACGGGTGGAAGCTCATCACCGTGTCGACCTGCAGGTGACGGAAGAGGAAGATCAGCCGGCAGCGCTGCTCCAGCATCGAATTCTCCTCCTGGCGGTGGTTGCGGTAGCCGAGGTTGAAGACGTCCTCGATGCCGAGACCATCGGCCAGGACGCCCACGTCGATCTCGTTGCTCTTGATGGCGTCGGCGATCGTGCCGGGGCCGCACTTCTCGTCGTTGGTCGTCTGGATGAGGAACGCCTTGTAGCCCTCGGCGATCAGCTTGGCCACCAGCCCTCCCGAGTAGAGGGGCATGTCGTCGGCGTGGGCCTGGACGATGCCGAGGACCTTGCCCTCGTGAGGCCGCGACTCGTCGAAGGTGTCGATCCTCACCGGACCGTGGGTCGTGTCTTCCGCGTACCAGCCTTCGTGCATGGAGTCTCTCCCGGCCGCCTCAGTCGTCGCCGGCCGAGGCCTTGATCCGCTTCAGCTCGGCCGCTTCGGGAAGGGCCTTGTATCGGGGGTCGAGGGGGAAGCACCCGGAGATCATGCCGTTGCGCGGCGCCGTGGTGCAGTCGGAGAAGGTGCGGCAGATCCGCTTGCGGGCCAGGGGCCGCCCCTGGAGAACGTCCGCCGGCAGGTCCGGGTAGGCCAGCACCATGCGCCCGAGGCCGGCCAGGTCGACCTCGCCGGCGCGGACCAGGGCCTGGGCGGCGTGGGGCAGGTACTCCTGGAGATAGGAGTAGCCCGAGCCGACGATCACCAGGTCCGGATGACCCGCCTTCACCTCGCCGACCATGGCCAGCTGGCGGGCCACCCCTGCGAGGGGATCCTCCGGCGGCTGGTACCCGTCCGACGGAGGAAAGAGGGCGGGGCGCTGGATGTGGGGATTGTAGTACGGACTGCCGCAGGAGAGGTTGACCAGCCGGATGTCGAGGTCCCGCAGCAGGTCGAGGAACCGGAAGGTCTCCCCCAGGTCCCAGGCGACGGGATCGCCGGAGTCGGTGCCGAATCCGTAGCGGTAGGGCAGGTGATCGGCGAAGGGCTCGGGGATCCCCGGCCCCGGCCGCCCGCCCTCGGCGCCGGCCGGATCGGGCCGGAAGGGCACCCAGTCGAAGGCCGAGAGCCGGACGCCGACGGCGATCGCCCCGCTCCCCTGGTCGGCGCGGATGCCCTCGACGATCCGGCGCAGGAAGCGGGTGCGGTTCTCGAAGGAGCCGCCGAACTCCCCGGGCCGCGTGAAGCCCGACAGCAGCTCGTGGCCCAGGTACCCGTGGCAGTGCTTGACGTCGACGAAGTCGAACCCCGCCTCGCGGGCGATGCGGGCCCCGCCGACATAGAGCCCGATCAGACGGTGCAGCTCCTCGTCCGTGATCGGCTCGTGGCCGGGGCCGATCCCGAACCGGCGGTCCAGGATCGGGTGGCGGTAGGCGATGACCGGCTCCGGGCGCTCCTTGCGGAAGGGCCGGCAGAACCGCCCGGAGTGGGTCAGCTGCAGGCCCGACACCAGGCCCTCGTCGGAGCCGAACCGCTCCCGGTGAGCGCTGCGGAGCAGGCCGTGCAGCTCGGCGATGTCGCCGGCCGTCTCCGGCGAGCAGATCAACTGGTTCGGGTTCGCCCGCCCCTCGGGGCAGACGGCGAAGGCCTCGCCGCCCCAGATCAGCTTGGCCCCCGAGATCCCGAAGTTGCGCCAGCGCTGCCGCACCAGGTCGGTGGGCCGGCCGTCACCGGTCCCGTCCCAGCCCTCCATGGGATGGATGGCGAAGCGGTTCCCGATGCGCAGGCCGCCTCCGGCGTCGATCGGCTGCGCCAGGGGCGTCCCGGGGGCGGCGAGGACCTCGTCGTCGCAGGGGATGCGCACGCCCAGGGCGGCGCAGTGGGCGCGCAGCTCCTCGGCGCTCCGGAAGGTGGAGACCCGCTTGTGGCGGAGCCGCTCGGCCAAGGCTCTAGGAGTCCTCCGCCGGGGCCGGCGACGGTCGGCCCAGGAGGCGGATCCCGACTCCGACTCCCGCCGCGACCATGGCGAGACTGAAGACCTGGGCCCCCGTCAGCCCCCCCAGGACCGGCGGATTGAGGCGGATCGTCTCCACTCCGAAGCGGGCGGCCCCGGCGAGCACGAGATAGACGCAGAACAGCAGTCCCGGCCGCCCCTCGAGAGACCTGCGCAGGCGCCAGAGCAGGCCGAAGGTGGCCACACCCAGAAGGGTCTCGTAGACCGGCGCCGGGTGGACGATCTCGGTGGTGGGCACCACGCCTTCGGGATAGGCCATGCCCCACGGCAGGTCGGTGGGCACGCCGTAGTCCCCGTCGCCGGCCAACTGGCAGCCGATGCGGCCGATGCCGTAACCGAGGGCCAGACCCATGCCGATGGCGTCGGCCGCGGCGGGCAGCGGCGCGGCGTGCCGGCGGATCGTCCAGATCACCGCGGCGGTGGCCACGAGAAAGCCCCCGTGCCAGGTGAGGCCGCTGCCAGAGAACGTGGTGCGCACCGTTTCGCCCCAGGTGGACCCGTCGGGCATCTCGAAGAGGACGAAGTAGAGCTTCGCCCCCACCAGGCCGCCCAGGATGGCGGCGGTGATCAGGTTCGTGGACAGCTCGGGATCGATGCCGCGGCGTCTCAGCTCGTTCTTGATGACGAGGTGGGCGGACAGGAAACCCAGGACCACCATGGGGCCGAAGGTGGGCAGGCGAAAGCCGCCGATCTCGAGCCAGTACGGATACACGAGCTAGTCCGCCGAAGGCGGCCCGCCAACCGGGGCGGCGGCCGCGGGTTCGACACCGAGATCGACGATGCTCCGGCGCAGGGACTCGGCGATCTCCCGGTAGACCTCGTAAGGGGTCAGGCGCTCCAGCAGGGACCGGAAGGAGCCGGCTTCGACGGCGGCGCCGAGGCGCACCCGGGCGCGGCGGGGGCTGTCGCTGCCGGCGCCGGAAAGATCGACCCGGACGGGAACCACCGGCAGGTCCAGCTCCAAGGCCAGGAGACCGATGCCCGGCCTGTAGGCGCCGACGGCGGAGGGCCGGGGCGCACCCTCGGGGAACAGCAGCAGGGGCCGGCGCCGGCCGATGCGTGCTGCCGCCTCCTCCAGGGCCCGCGGCAGGCCGGCCGGCCCGGAGAGGGTTACGAGCTCGGCGAACCAGCGGCACAACCGGGACTCCCACCGGCCTCCGATGGCGTCCTGCTGCTCCACGAGCAGACAGAGCCCGTCGAGCTCGGGCCTCAAGGCGGCGAAGACCGCCGCGGCGGCGGCCGGGCCGGGGCGGCTGGCGGCCAGGAGGAAGGGCCCCTCGGGCAGCCCCCCGGCGCCATCCACCTCCACTCGCAAGGCGGCCCTCAAGGCCCTGGACGCGGCCGTGCCCAGGGCCGATCTCCCGCTCCGCGCCACGGATCCCGGGCCGCGGAGCACGGAAGACCAGTAGCCCTCCGACTCCGCCAGGGTCAGACCCGGCCCCACCTCGTCGAGGAGCCGGCGCAGGGTGGTCCGTTCGCGGTCGATGGTCACCGGCCCGGCCCCGGCCTCCTGCAGGGAGGCCGCCAGCTCGACCGCCATGAGCGAGTCGATCACGGTGTCCAGGGGGGCATCGGCATGGGCGACGATCTCTCCTACGGCCAGCCCCGACAACTGGCTCAGCCGGTGGTAGACCTGCCGTTCCCAGGGCGCCAGGCTGTCCGCGGCATCCACCTCTTGGGGGGCTCCCCGCTCCAGGTCCTCGCGCAGGGCGTTGCGGTCGACGCGGCCGTCGTCGAGCCGCGGCAGGGGCCGGCGCTGGATGTGCAGCCGGGCGATCCGCTGCCAGGCCGGCAGGTCGCGGGAAAGGGCATAGGCCCGTTGCCGGATCTCCTCCTCCGCATCCGGCAGGTCCAGGTCCCTGGAGCGGGGATCGAGAACGACGACGCCGTGCACCTCTTCGCCGAGGGTGCGCGCCGACGGCAGGCCGACGACGGCCAGCTCGGCCGTGTGCGGCAGGCCCCCGTAGAGATCCTCCACCTCGTCGGGATACACGTTCTTGGCGCCGCCCGTAACGATCAGGGACCGCCGCCGGCCGGTGATGAACAGGTAGCCGTCCTCGTCCATGTGACCCACGTCGCCCGTGTGCAGCCAACCGTCCCGCAGGACCTCGGCGGTGAGGTCCGGGCGGTTCAGGTACCCCGCGGTGACCGACGGCCCCGAGACCAGGATCTCGCCGTCGTGCCCGAGGGGAGCGTCGATGCGCAGTTCGACGCAGGGCAGGGCGACGCCCACGGAGCCGCGGCGGGCCCCGCCCCGAGGATTGACGGTGACGATGGGGGAGGTCTCGGTCAGCCCATAGCCCTCGTACACCGTGAGGCCGAGATCGCGGTAGGTGTCGAACAGCGTCTCGCCGAGGGGCGCGCCTCCGGAGACGATCAGGCGCAGTTGCCGCAGCACGTCGATGTCGGGCGACCGCCCCCCCTCCGCCCTCGTGTCCAGACGCTGCACCCGATCGGCCAGGATCTTGAGGATGCGCGGCACGGCGAGCATGGCGGTGATGCCGCGATCCCGAATGGCCTCCAGGATGTTGCGGCTGTTGAGAGGACCGTCGAGGTAGATGGTCGAGGCCCCGCTCCACAGGGACATGAGCAGGACCCCGGTGAACTCGAGGCCGTGGTGCAGCGGCAACAGGGACAGGATTCGGTCGCTGTCGTGCACGCGCTGCAGCTCCCCCAGGGCCAGGAGATCGGAGATCAGGTTGCCGTGGGTCAGGACCACCCCCCGGGGCTCGACCCGGGTGCCGGAGGTGAAGATGATGGACGCCTCCCGATCCCAGTCGATCTCCGGCTCCCGGAAGACGGATCCAGTCCCTTCCTCGGCATCCAGGGGATCGCCGGAGGCCAGGTCGATCCGGGTGCCGACCGCCGCCGGGGCGACCCGGGCGAGGAACGCGGCTTCGGCCACCATGGCCCCGGCCTCGGAGAAGGCGGCCAGCCGTTCCACCTCCTCCCCCGGCGTCTGCGGGTCCACGGGCAGGACAGCGGCGCCGAGGAAGGAACAGGCCATGTAGGAGACGACCCACTCGGGGCCGTTCTCCCCGGCCAGCAGAACCCGGTCCCCCACGCCCAGGCCGAGTCCCTGCCAGCGGCCGGCGCGCTGCTCCACGCGCTGCAGCAGGTCGGCGTAGGTGATCTTCCGCCAGCGGCCGCCGCGGCGGGCCTCGAAGGCGACGCGCCCGGCATGGCGGGCGCAGGCCCAGCGCAGCAGGTCCGGCAGGGTGGCGATCTCGCGCTCCGCGCGCAGACGCTCCTCCTCGGCCCCCGGCTCACCGGGCGGCTCCGGCAGCGCCGCCTCCACGGCGCCCTCCTCGCGCAGCACGTGGCGCCGCAGGCCGGGCAGGTGGATGTCGGCCACGTACGCGGGCCAGTCGATGGCGGTCACGTCCATGTCGAAGGTGGCGCGCTCGTCCGGCGGCAGCGACTCGTACAGCGCCCGGGTGCGGCCGGTCTCGAAGCGGCAGTCGAGGTGGGTATACGGGTGATAGATCTCCACGTAGTAGAGCACGCGCTGCAGCCGGATCCGGGCCGTCGCCAGGAGCCGCCGCTGCCGGGGACGCGGCGAACGGCCCGGCAGCTCGAGGAGCCGCTCGCGGAGCCGGAGCGGACCCAGATGCCGGAGCCGGAAGATGAACCGGAAGAGGCGCAGGCTGGGATAGCGCCAATCGGGCAGCGACGGACAGAGGCCGTCGCGATCCCGCATGGGCGACCGCCGGAAGTGGGCGCGCACGCTGTCGAAGAGGGAGCTCACACGCACCGGGTTCTCCGTGCCCGTGGCCGCCTGGAAGACCTCCACGGCCTCTGGCCGCGCGCGCACCGCGGCGGCGATGGTGGCGTTGACGACCTTGTCCACCGGGATCACGTCGAGGACGATCTCCGGCCGCGCGGGAAAGTCGGGCACCAGTCCCCGGCCGTAGGCGACCAGCAGGGGGTCCATCACCTTCAGGCCCGTGATCCATCCGGGTTCCGGATCGGCGAGGCTGCTCTCGATGATGCTGGGGCGCACGATCACGACCGGCACGTCCCCGCGCCGCAGGGTGAGCACCTGCTCGCCCATGGCCTTGGTATAGGTGTAGACGTCGTTCCACCCGTGCTCGCGGGCTCGGCGCATGCCCTCGGCCACCAGCTCTCCCCGGACCCAGCGGTCCCGGCGGTCCTCGACGAGCTGCTCCAGACGGTCGGGCGTCAGCTTGCGGCTGCGGGACTTCCCGTACTCGCGGACCACCTCGCGCTTCAGCCGCCGCGTGAACTCCTCCTCCGCGGCTTCCTCCCGGAGGCGGCGGCAGGCGGCGCGGCAGTCCGCCACCTCGCTCACCGGATCGAAGCCGGGTCCGCTGCCGTCGATGACCCGGCGCATGTCGCGGTCGACGGGCAGGGGCTCGTCGGGGATCGTCCCCTGGCGCCTGCCGTTGACGTAGGCGGTGGAGACGTGGACGAAGTCGACGCGCCGCCCGGAGGCCCGGGCGAGATCGATCAGGGCCATCGGCCCTCCGACATTGGCCTGGAGCGCTACGTCCAGAGGTTCGTCGAAGACCACCGTGGCGGCGCTGTTGAAGATCGTGTCGACCTCCGCCGTGAGACGCTGCCGGTCCTCGGTGGACAACCCGAGGTCGGGCTGGCGCTCGTCGATGGCCACGGGGACGACTTTCTGGCGCAGGCGCTCCCAGCGCCCGGGGTCGGCCTCGGCGACCCACTGGAAGAGGGCGGTGCCGTAGAGCTCCCGGAGGCGCTCGGAGGGCGAGATCTCGCGGCCGTCGGGCCGGCGGCGGGGCCGGATCAGCAGGTAGACGCGGCGGACCTGGTCCCCCAGGTCGCGCAGGATCTTGGCCAGCAGCGCCTGGCCGACGAACCCCGTGCCGCCGGTGATCAACAGACTTCGGTCCGTGTAGTACTTGCGGATCATGCGACGTGGAGGGCCGTGGGACGGGCGGGGAAGGAGGACCTAACTCTCCGTGGAATCTGTATGTTAATGGATATGGCTGCGGCCGAACAAGGAGACGGGCGCGGCCTCAGGCGGCCGGCGTGGACCGGCCCTCTTCCCCCTCGCCGCGATCCTCGTCATCGGCTCGCCGGCGCGGCTCCTGCCGGGTGATGTAGGGATGCCGCACCCGCCGGCGCAGAGCCTCTCGATCCGGCTCGGTACGGCCCGAGGCCCCCGAGCTGCAAGGTCCATCCTTCATGAGACCAAGTGTACGCCGTGTCCCCGGAGGCTGAAATGACCCCTCCCGACCGATGGGGTGGAGCCTGGACCTTGATCGCGAATCCCGCGGCGGGCGGGGGGCGGGGCGCGCGGGCGGCGGAGCGCGGCCGGCGGCGCCTGCTCCAGGCCGGCCTGGAGGTCTCCCTCGACTGGACGCGGCGGCGGGGGCAGGCCCGGGAGCTGGCTGCCGCCGCCCGGGACCGCGGCTCCGCCGTGGTCGTCGTCTGCGGCGGCGACGGGACCGTGGCGGAGGTGCTGCCGGAGCTGGCCGGCCGGGACCAGAGCCTCGGACTCCTGCCCGCCGGGACGTGCAACGACCTCGCCCGCGCTCTCGAGATCCCGGTCCGCCTGGAGCCGGCCCTGCGGGTGCTTCTCGAGGGCCGGCCGCGGCCCATCGACCTGGGACGCTGCGGCGGTCGCCTCTTCGCCACGGTGGCCTCCTTCGGCTTCGACGCGGAGGTCGGCGAGGAGATGGCCGAAGGCCGTTCGCCGTTCGCCGGAACGGCCGGATACCTGTACACCGCCCTCCGGCACCTGCGGGGGTACCACCCGGCCTCGGTGCGTCTCCGGGGCGAGTTCGGCGTGCGCGAGCAGGAGGTCTTCCTCGCGGCCGCTGGCAACACCCCGTCCTACGGAGGCGGCATGCGCATCTGCCCGGAGGCCGACCCGACGGACGGACGGCTGGATCTCTGCCTGGTGGACGGCAGCATCTCCCCCCGCGAGGTGCTCGCCCTGGTTCCCAGGATCTTCCGCGGCGGCCACGTGCGCTCCACCGCGGTGCACATGCTGCGCTCCTCCTGGGTGGAGATCGAGTCCCTCGACGGGGTTCCCAATTCCCTGCGCGGCGACGGCGAGCGCCTGTGCGAGACCCCGGCCGTTCTGCGCGCCGAGCACCAGGCCCTCAGGGTGATCCAACCCGCCTCTGCATAGGCGGCGGTGGCGGACATGCGGACGATTCCGCATATTGGCGGAGGCCGCCCCCCCACTGGCGGACTCCTCCCTGACCCAGCCCGCACCCCCCGAGCGCATGGCTACCCGGGCACAGAGAGTCCGTCTCGCCCTCTTTCTCGTCTTCGGCTTCAGCGTTCTGGCCGGCTTCCTTCTCGTGGTGGCCGGGTCCGCGTTGCTGCAGAAGCGGGTGATCTACTACATCGAGTTCGACGAGTCCGTCGGCGGCCTGTCGGCCGGTGATCCCGTCAAGTACCAGGGCATCACCGTCGGGCGCGTGGAGGACACGCGGGTCTCGCCCGAGGAGATCGGCGTCGTCCTCGTGGAGATCTCCCTCGAGGCCCGCAAGGTCCCCAACCTGATCCGCACCGACACGCAGGCCCGGCTCTACAGCCAGGGCGTGACCGGCCTGAAGTACATCGAGCTGAGCTCCGGGTCCCCCGATGCGCCGCTCCTCGAGCCGGGTGAGGTGCTGCCGGCGAGGGCGACCTTCCTCTCGAACATGGAGGAACGGGCCGAGGTGCTCATGGTGCGCATCGAGGACCTGCTGACCAACCTCACGGCTATGACGGCGGCGCCGAACCAGCGCCGCCTGGGGCGGATGATCGAGGCCGGCTCGGAGCTGATGGAGAACACCAACACCCTGATCACCGACAGCAGCGGCGACCTCGGGGAGACGATCGCCAACCTCGCCCGCGTCACCGACAACCTCGCCGCCACCACCGCCTCCATGCGCGCCACCATGGACTCGGTGCGGGTCCTCACCTCCGCCGAGGAGACGCGCACCGCCCTGGGCGACCTCAGCCGGTCGATCCGCCTCCTGCGCGAGCACCTCGAAGGCCCCGTGCCCGAGCTGCTGGCCAGCCTGCACCAGATGACGGGCACCATCGACGCCACCGTGACCCACGTGGACCGCACCGTCCTGCAGAGCCGCAAGAACATCCTCGACGCCATGCAGAGCCTGGAGGAAACCCTCCTCAACGTGCGCCAGGCCACCGAGCTGATCCGCGAGAACCCCGCCGTGCTGCTGCGCGGGAGGACCGACCCGTGATTGCGGACGGGTCCCTCCGGGGCGTGGCCGCCGCGGCCCTCCTGGCTCTGTTGCCCGCCGCCGGGTGCTCGAGTCTCTTCGCCGGCAAGGCCGAGATCCCCGACCGCCGCAAGTTCATCATCGAGGGTGAGGCCCTGCGCCTGAGCCTGCCCCTCTCCGAACGCCCCTACGAGCTGAGGGTGCAGGTCGAGCGCTTCGCCATCGCCAAGTTCTACGAGCGCGACCAGATCGTCTTCCGCCTGTCGCCGGAGGAGATCCGGGACGACCGTTACAACCTCTGGGCGGTCCGTCCGAGCGAGATGATCACCAGCGCCGTCACCGGCTACCTCCGGGCGGCGAACCTCTTCACCGACCTTCGTCCGGACTTTCTCGACGAGGCGCCGGAGTTCACCCTCACCGGAACCATCGACGCCATCGAGCGCTTCGACTCCGGCGACCGCTGGTGGGCGCGCCTCGACGGCTCGCTGCAACTGGTGGACGGCGAGGGCCGGATCTTCTGGCAGCACCGGTTCGATCCGAACGAGGTGGAGATCTTCGAACGGGACATGGTCTTCACCGTGCAGGGGATGAACCAGATCCTGCGTCAGAACATGATCGATGCCGTGCGCTCCCTCGACCGGGCCCTGTTGATCCGCAAGGCCAGCGCCGAGGGCCGCGACCTGACGGGGCTGCTGCACCAGGAGAACGGGAACGGCTCGGCCGGCTCGACCGAGGAGCAGGCGGAGGAGGTGCCGCGGGAGACCGAGGACTACGTCGTGATGCCCGGGAAACCGGCGCCGCAGGGGGACTGAGGATGCGCACCCCGCTGGTTGGAGCCATCCTCCTCGCATTGGCCATGGCCGCCGCCGCTGACGAGAGCACCTGGTCCGCCGCCTCGCCCCACGCCCAACTGGCCCGCGACCCGGCCCTGCTGCCCAAGGGCAAGGGGATGCTCTTCATCCCCACCATGACCCTGCCCATCGGCAACGAGCCCAAGTTCCAGGTCTTCCGCGACGGCCGGGAGGTGCGCGTCGCTTCGCCGGGGCGCGGCCTCCCTCTCGACCCCGGGACGTACCAGATCCGCTTCGGCTCCGGGAACCTGTCGCAGTTGATCCGCAAGGACGTGCCGATCTTCGAGGGCGAGACGACGCTGCTGAAGCCGACCTGGTCGGCCCTGGTCATCGACGTCATCGACCGGACGCGGACCTCGGTGAACGAGAGCTACGAGATCTTCGACGAGAGCGGCGAGAGCTACGGACCGGGCTTCGGCATCGAGGAGGAGCGCGGCGAACGGGTGCGCACCTGGATCCTGCGGCCCGGGGTGTACAGCGTCGTGCGCCTGGGGGGCTCCTTCGCCACCATCGACAAGTTCAGCGTGCAGTTGCTGCCGGGGGTCGTGACCCGGCGCAACCTCGTCTACGACAGCGAGTCGGGGGACTTCACCTCCTTCTACCAGCGTCCGGTACTGCATGCGCTGGTGCCCCGCGCCACCGCGGCCCTCCTCGCCCAGACCGAGGTCTCCGGCTCGGTCCGGATAAACACCTCGCAGAATACGGCAGGCGACAACCTCACGAGCGCCAACCTGGTCTTCCAGCTCTTCAATCACACTCGCTACAACACGGACCGCCACTTCGCCAGCCTCCGGCTCCTGGTCGAGCAGGGCGCCAACTGGCAGGAAGAGCACGAGCTGCAGAAGGGCATCGACCGCGCCGAGGGGCGAGCCACCTACATCTACCGACTGTCGCCCCGCATCGGTCCGTACCTGCGCGGGGTGATCAACTCGAACGTCTTCCCTTCGGAGACGCAGTTCCGCATGCCGCGCGACCTGATCCGGACGTCGAAGAGCGGCCGCGTCGACACCCTTCGAGGGATCACGCTGTTCACGACGGCGCCCTCGTTCTCGCCGATCACCTTCCGCGAGGGCATCGGCATCAACTCCCGGGTGTTCCGGTACTTCGCCCTGAACACCGACCTGCGGCTGGGCGTCGGATCGCTCCAGGAGCTGTACAAGGACTTCTACGAGATCAGCGCCGACTCGAAGCCCGCGACGGCCACCGAGTTCAAGAGCTCCTCCACCTCCGGCGTCGAGGCCCTGGTGATCCTCGACGCCCGCCTGTCGAGGCTGGTCAGCCTCGACTCGGAGTTCGACATCCTCCTGAGCTCGCGGGACTCGCAGGAGTGGTTCTTCACCTGGGAGAACCGCCTGCGCATCGCCCTGACGAGCTTCATCAACCTCGACATCATCGCCGATCTCGAACGGACGCAGGGGCTGCGCCGGCTGGCCTCCCGCGAGCAGGTCCTGCTGCGCTTCTCCCGGCTCTTCTGACACCGTGGACGTGCAGCCCGATGCCGGCGGCCGCCTCCGCATCACCGGGGCCTGCACCGTGGAGTCGGTGGCGGCAGGGTCCCGGCAGGTCCGGCGGCTCCTCCGCGACAGCCCGCACGCCGAGCTGACCGCCGACCTGTCGGGGATCACCCGCCTCGACACGGTGGGCGCCGTGTGGCTGCGGCGCCTGCCCTCCCTGGCATCGGAGGCCGGCCGCGGTCTGCACCTTGCCGCGGCGCCGGCATCGGTGCAGGCCCTGATCGACAGGGTCGGCGCGGGCCCCGCGCCGGCCGGCGGCGCCCCGAGGCGGGAGATGGGAGTTCTCGAGCGGCTCGGAGAAGGGGCCCTGGACGCGTTCCGGGGGATCCTCGATTTCCTGTACCTCGCCTCCGACCTGACCTGGGCCGCATTCGCCGCCCTCCCGCGGCGCCGGGGCGTGCGCCGCGGAGACTCCGTCCGGCAGGCCGCCGTCGTCGGAGCGGACGGCCTGCCCATCGTCGCCGTCATCCTCTTCCTGGTGGGGGGCGTCTCCACCCTGCAGGCGGCGGCCCAGCTGCGCCGCTTCGGGGCCAATGTGCTGGTGGCCGATCTCCTGGCCATCGGCATCACCCGCGAGCTGGGCCCGCTGATGACGGCGATCGTCATCGCCGGCCGCTCGGGGTCGGCCTTCGCCGCCGAGATCGCCTCGATGAAGTTCAACGAGGAGATCGACGCCCTGCGCACCATGGCCCTCGACCCGCTGCGCCTCGTGGCCGTGCCGAAGATGTGGGCCATGCTCCTCACCCTTCCCCTGCTGACGATCGCCGCCGACTTCGTCGGTCTCCTGGGAGGCACGGTGACGGGGGTCCTCTCCCTCGACATCTCGCCGTCGGCCTTCGCCGGGCGGGTGCAGAGCGCCCTGCTGCTGAAGGACGTCCTCACCGGCCTGGTGAAGTCCCTCTCCTTCGCCTGGATCATCACCGTCGTCTCCGTCTACCGGGGCCTGCAGGCGGGGGGCGGCGCCGCCGGCGTCGGGGCGGCGACCACCTCCTCGGTGGTCTCGTCGATCTTCGCCATCATCGTCCTCGACCTCACCTGGGGCCTCGTCTTCTACCTGTGACCGCCGCACCTCCACCCGCCGGCGTACAGCCCGTGGTCGAGGTCCGCGGCCTCTCCGTGGCCTACGGAGAGCAGGCGCCGCCGGTTCTCGACGGCGTCGACCTCACCGTCCGCCGCGGCGACATGACTTGCATCGTCGGCGGCTCGGGTTGCGGAAAGAGCACGCTGCTGAAGACGGTGATCGGCCTCGTCTCCCCCCGCGCCGGTGACCTGGGCCTGCTCGGGGAGCCCCTTCACGAGCTGGCCGAGGCCGAGCGCGACGCCCTGCTCAAGCGGGTGGGGGTGATGTTCCAGTACGGCGCCATGCTCGGGTCTCTGACGGTGGCCGAGAACGTCGGTCTGCCCCTGCAGATGCACACCGACCTGGAACCGGCCCTGATCGACGA
This sequence comes from uncultured Gemmatimonadaceae bacterium, assembly GCA_964512165.1. Lineage (GTDB taxonomy): Bacteria > Latescibacterota > UBA2968 > UBA8231 > UBA8231 > UBA8231. The sequence goes on from CAZEHQ010000001.1 coordinate 18,489, forward strand.
CGTCGTCGACACCCGCCTGCGGCTCGTCGGCCTGGCGGGGAGCGGCGGCAAGCTGCCGAGCGAGCTGTCGGGGGGCATGCGCAAGCGCGCAGCCCTGGCCCGCGCCATGGCCCTGGAGCCGGAAGTCCTGTTCTGCGACGAGCCCGGCGCCGGCCTCGACCCGGTGACCGCCGCCGGCATCGACCGCCTGCTCCTGTCCCTCAACCAGGGCCAGGGCACGACGGTCGTCGTCGTCACCCACGAGCTGCTGAGCATCGAGCGCCTCGACGGCCAGCTCGTCATGCTCGACGGGGGACGGGTCGTCTACGACGGCACGGTGCGCGCCGCCCGGGAGGAGGATCGCGACGACCTGCGGCGGTTCTTCAATCCCTCCGCGGCATGAAGATCTGCCTCATCGCGGCGGTCTCGCCCGACCTGGTGATCGGCCGCGACGGCGGCCTGCCCTGGCACTATCCGGCGGACATGCGCCACTTCATGCGCACCACCATGGGCCACGCCTGTCTCATGGGGAGGCGCACGTACGAGTCTCTGCCGCGCAGGCCGCTGCCCGGGCGTGCCAACCTGGTGCTGACCCGCAGGACCGACTATCCCGCCGTGGAGGGGATGCGGCCCTTCCCGGACCTGGAGTCCGCCCTCGAGCACTGCCGCCGCGCCGGAGGGTGCCGGGTCTTCGTGTGCGGGGGCGCGAGCGTCTACGCCGAGGCCCTTCCCCTGGCCCACGAGATGGTCCTGACCCACGTGCCGGACCGAGTCGAGGGAGAGACCCGCTTCCCGGAGTGGCCGGTCCGGGAGTGGAAAGTCGTGAGGGAGAGGATGGAGGGGCCGCTGCGCTTCGTCACCTACCGGCGCGGCTGAGGGCCGGCGCCGACCTCGGGCGGCCTCTCCGGTCAGAACACCGAGAGCTCACGCAGCCGCGCCACGATCGCCGGCAGGACCTCGACGACGCGGTCGATCCCGGCCTCGTCGTTGCCCCACCCCAGACTGAAGCGCAGGGCCCCGGCGGCCAGCCGCGGCTCGATGCCCATGGCCAGCAGGACGTGGGACGGCTCGGCGGCGCCCTCGGTGCACGCCGAGCCGCTCGAGGCGCAGATCCCCTCCAGGTCGAGGCCGACGAGAACCGCCTCGGCCTCGACGCCGCGGAAGGACAGGTTGAGGGTGTTGCTCAACCGGTGCACGCGGTGGCCGTGGACGACCAGGTCGCCGATGCGCTCCCGCAGGTCCGACTCCAGGCGGTCCCTGAGCCGCCCGAGCCGGCGCCCCTGATCCGCCATCTCCGCCCGCCGGATCGCGGCGGCGGCGCCGAAGCCGACGATGGCCGCCACGTTCTCGGTGCCGGCCCGCAGCCCGTGCTCGTGCCCGCCCCCGAACTGCCAGGGCTCCAGGGAGGTCCCCTGGCGCACGTACAGGGCGCCCACGCCCTTGGGGCCGTTGATCTTGTGGGCCGAGAGAGAGACCAGGTCCGCCTCCAGGTCGTCGACCCGGGTGGGGATCTTGCCGAAGGCCTGCACGGCGTCGACGTGGAAGGGCACCCCGCGTTGGCGCAGGACGGCGCCGATCCCGGCCACCGGCTGGATCGTCCCGGTTTCGTTGTTGGCCAGAATGAGAGAGACCACCGCGGCCCCCTCCGCCGCCTCCAGGACCCGCTCCGGATCGACCCGGCCGGCCCCGTCCACCGGGAGGAGGACGACCTGGCGGCCGGCCCGGGCCAGCTCCCCGGCGGCTTGGAGGACGGCGTGGTGCTCCACGGAGGAGACGACGACGGCGCCCTGCGAGGAGGCCGCCGTGCCGCGCAGGGCCCAGTTGTCGGCCTCGGTCCCGCCGCTGGTGAAGTGGATCTCCGCCGGATCGCAGGCGAGGAGCCGGGCGACCTGTCCGCGGGCCTCCTCGACGGCGTCGCGGGCCCTGCGTCCGGGGGCGTGGCGGCTGGAGGGATTGCCGAACTCCTCGCCGAGGTACGGCCACATCGCCTCGCGGACCTCGGGCCGCACCGGCGTCGTGGCGTTGTGGTCGAGGTAGATCACCCTCACCGGTAGCGCACGAGGGCGCTGTAGGCGCGGGCGATGACCGTGCCCTCGAGGCGCTCGCCGGGGCTGTCGAAGGTGGAGCCGTCGTCGTACACGAACCGCTCCTCCTCTCCCTGCTCCACCCCCTCGGAGCCGCGGCTGACCGCGACGGAGTCGGCTCCCGCTGTGCGCTGCAGCAGGCGGGCCACGGCGGCGTCCACCAGGTCGAGGCCGACGAAACGGTCGATGCGCCCCTCGGACTGCAGCTGATCGAGCTCCTCCCAGAGGGTGCTGCGGTCCTCCTCGATGCGCGGCGCGGCCAGGAAGTAGAGGGTATGGACCAGGTCGTCCCGGGAGAGGGTGTGCCAGGCGTTCTCGCCGGGGGCGTAGTACCATCTTCCCCCGTAGATCGTGGCCCCGCCCACCAGTGGATGCGTCGAGCCGTCGGACAGGAGCAGGAAGGCGAAGACCTCGCAGTCCCGGTCGGCCCGGTAGCGCAGCTGGATCCGGTCGTCCACGGCCAGCAGGCCCCCCTCCTCGAAGTCGATCCTCTCCGGGAACCCCCCCTCCTCGCGCCGCACCAGCAGGTGCAGCTCGATCTCGATCGGTCTCGCCACCTTGGCGACGACACCGGTCAGGCGGCGGCTTCGGTCCCGGACGAGACGGACCAGGTCGCGCTCGGCGATCCTGATGCCGTGATCCTGGTGCACCCGGCCGGTGAGGGGATCGGCCACCACCAGGCGCAGATAGGCCCACGGCGGCTCTACGCGCAGCTGGCCCCCGGCCACCAGGTCGCCCGGCAGTTCCCGCCAGTCGTCGGGCAGGGAGGCCTCGCCGGACCAGTCGAGGTCCTCCGCCGAGGCCGAGCCGGCGATGCCGGCGTCGGGCAGGGTCAGCACCCCGGCGCGCACCGCAGCCGAGAGCCATGTCTCGTCGAGGGCCTCGGTCTCGACCGAGGTCTTGCCGTCGGGGTGCCGGAACCCGGTGATGGTCACCGTCCGGCCCTGGTGGGGCCAATCGCCGAGGAGCTGGCCCAGGGAGGCCTCCGGATCGGCTGGCCGGGGGCCGCTTCGTCCCGGAAAGCCGCAGCCGAGGCCGAGGGCAAGGGCCGCGAGCGACGCCCATTCGGCGGCCTTCCGGATGCGCCCGGGTCGGCGGCTCCCGCTGCGCTGCATCACTGTGAAGCCCCTGCCTTCTCGAGGCGCCGCAGGACCGGCAGGAACCTCCCGGCCACGATCCTCTCCCAGCTCATCTCAGAGGCCGCCTCGTGCCCGGCTTCCAGCAGCAGCTCCCCTTCGGCGTCGGAGGTGGGAAGCGCGTCGGCCAGGGCCGAGGCCACCGCCGCGCCGCAGGCGCGCTCGCCGGCCTCCAGGACGCCGTCGTCCAGATCGAGGAAGGCCGCCGCATCGGCGCCCGCTGCCGGGTCGGCCCCGCCCCGGCGCGTGTAGCCGCCGCAGACGTGGGTGGCCGGCTTCCCGGGGGCCGTCGCCTGGCGCAGGAGGCCGACGCAGCCGCAGGCATCGCTGACGACGCTCAGGGCGCCGAAGGCGAGGGCCTCCACCTGGGCGATGCCGAAGGGCTCGTACGTCGACAGCCCGAACTCGGCGTCGCTGCCCCGCCGCAGGTCCTCGAAGCCCATCCCCGGGGGCACGGCGCCCCCCGTGCTCCCGGCGTCGAACCCGAACTGATTCAAGAACACCACCTTCGTGCGGCGGCTGCGGGCGTTGTGGTCCCTCACCCGCAGGTCGAAGCCCAGCTCCCCGGGGGTCAGATCGGGAGGGCCCTCGCGATGGGCGGTGGGCCATCCGTACTCGGCGCGCATGGCCGCCACCGCTTCCGGCGGGCGGGGCTCCGCGTCGGTGGCGAGGACGATCAGCGCCCAGGGGCCCGTCGACGGCGCCGCGGCCTCGAGCCCCTCCAGGACCTGCAGGTCCCGCCAGAACCCCTTGCTCGGCACGAGCCGTCCCACGTGGGTGAAGACCCCCCGGGGCCGGCAGCCCAGCAGGCTCTCGATGAGCCCGGCGAGGCTCTCCCGCGCCCGGTGGCGGTCGGCCGGGGCGAGGGCCGGCGCGGAGGGCAGGCCGTTGTAGACCCGGTCGATCTCGAGACCGGCGAACTCCCGGCCGAGGAAGCGCAGCTCGTCGACGACGAGGTCCCCGACGGCGAGCACCGCGTGGCAGCGCCAGGCCCGGGAGACCAGGGCGTGCTTGAAGAAGTCGTCCTGCGGACCGAAGACGTCCTCCACGAAACGTCCGCGGGGGATGGCCGCTCGCAGGGCTCCGTAGAAGCGGGCGTCCCCGCCCCGGCCCCGCTCCACGAGGCGCCGGGCGGTGGCCACCTCGTGGGCGTAGAACAGGGTGTGAACGCCGGACTCGTCGGCCAGGAGGGCCTTGAAGGCCGTGGGCAGGCCCATGAACTCGTGGGCGAGGATGTGCAGCGGCCTCCCGCGGCGGTCGCCGAGGAGGGCGAGGACGGCCTCGTAGGCGGGCTCCGCCAGACGCACGTAGAGCTCGTACTCCCACTCCCCTTCGTAGCGGTCGGAGGCGAGTCCGAAGGCCTGGTAGAGCTGGTGCTTGAAGCGATCCAGTCCCCTGGGGGCGCCGCCCTCCACGTCGACGAGGAGCACCTCCGGTTCCACCGCGGCCCCGTCCGGGCACCGGAGCCGCCGCCGGCCGTAGAGGATGCGCACTCCGCGGCGGGCCTCCACCCTGGACAGCGCCTCCCCCGCCGCGTCGGAGCGCACCCCGTTCCGGCTGTCGTGGAGGAGGGTGCCCTCCGGGCCCAGGGCCTCGCTCCCCGGACGCTCGATGAGCGGCCCCACGAGGATCGTCCGCTCGACCGCGTGCCGACAAGACTCGGTGGTGATCAGCCCCGTGAGCACGGCGCCGATGCCGCCGACCTTGTGGACCGCCTCGTGGGTGACGTGGACGACGGTCGTCACGAGCTCACGTAGAAGGGACTCGTCCAGGCGCGGGATCCGTCGGTCTGGGTCACCCGGACGTAGTATGGATGGGGGCCGCCGGCGGGAACCGGCTCGGCATACTCGAATCGGCAACTGCTTCCGCAGCCGAGGGGGGCCCGCTCGACCCGGACCTGGAGGCCCTCCCCTCCCGCGTCGTGCACCCAGGGCACTGCGGCGACCTCCCCCAGGGGCACCTCGAAGCGGGCGATCCCCGTCTCGAAGCGGAGCCTGGCCCCGGGCCCGGCTTCGACGTCGAGGAGAACGCCGTCCTCGTCTCCGGAGGTGACGGATCGCCAGGCCACCCGCTCTCGCGTCTGCTCGACGATTCCCTCGGCGGCGCTGTCGAAGGCGTACCCCTCGGCCGAGAGGATTCTACCGCCATCGAGGGTGAGGGACCCGTCCCATCGCGCCATGCGGTCGCGGCCCCGGATGCGGGCTCCGCTCCAGACGACGCGGAGCCGGTCCGGGTCCCGCTCCAGGGGCTCGGGGTAGCTGTGGACGCACTCCGTTCCGCGCATGACGCGCACCTCTTCGAGGTCGGCGGTGCCCTGGACGGAGACCGAGAGCTGGATGCGGTCGGCGGTGAAGGCCTCTCCGATCCAGCGGGTGCCGTCCTGGGCGCGCACGTCCAGGTCGATGCGCCGGCCGGTGGTGGCATAGCAGCGCCGGGCCTTGAGCGCCTCCCATACGCCCTCCCTCGTCAGCTCGGCGGCCAGCACGCAGGTGAGCCCGCCGTACACGCCGAAGGAGGCGGCGCCCGGATGGCTGGCCCCCGGACGCCCCTTGTGGTCGTCGCTGCCGGCGACGAAGCCGACCCGGCAGCCGCGCTCCAGGGCCTCTTCGAGGAGCCACTCGAACTGGCCCCAGGCCGAGTAGATCTCGATGACCGGTTCCAGCTCCGGATCGTGGTACCGCAGGTTGGCCGGACGGCCGCCGATGTGGGGCACGACGAGGGCCCGTCCCCCGCGGCGCAGCTCGGCGAACAGCTCCTCCATCGGGTAGCGGTCGCTGTCCAGGTCTTCCCGATCGTCCACCTGCCAGTGGCTGGTTCGGTGGATGGGGAGCCCGTCGTCGAGGTAGTAGACGTTGCGGTCGCCCCCGGCGGGCGTCGTGGCCGACCACTCGTAGCCGGGGAAGAAGACGAAGCGCCCCGGGGCATCGAACTCGCGTGCCCGCCGGCCGATGCGCTCCCAGAAGGCCGGGGTGATCTGGAAGTCGTTCCCCTGGTGGCCGGCGAAGTCGAGGAGGGCCATGTCGCGGGCGAAGAGGAGGTAGTCCTCGAGGCTGTTGGTGCCCACCGTCTCCTCGCTCTGGCCGTGCAGGTCCCCCCAGTACGGCGCAAAACGCTCCCGGCTGTCGACGCAGACCACGGGATTGCTCTCGCCTCTCAGGGAGCCGCTCCGAGCGCTCACCCGGCAGGTGCCGGCCGCTTCCGCCGAGACCTCCGGGATCCGCAGGACGCCCCCCTCGCCCCCGGTGAAGACGACCTCTGCCGGGACGCCTTCGAGGCCGCCGGGGTCCAGCGCCACCCGGCCCTTGTGGCCGCGGACGGGGTTCCCCCACTCGTCCTCGAGCTTGACGCCGAGGGTGAAGGGCTCGTCCCGGACGACCCGGGTGGGAGCCGTCAGGACCAGCCTCGCCGGGGAGGCCGGCACGATCTCGACCACGGGCTGGTCCTCGATCTCGATGAATCGCCCGGTGCCGAAGGGGTCGACGCAGACCTTGAACTCGAAGGTCCTCTCCTGGAAGGTCTGGGCCACCGTTCCCGCCGAGCCTCCGGAGCGGTCCCCGTACACCACCGTGATCCTGTCTCCCCGGGACAGGGCCCACTTCGAGACGTCGATGACCAGGCACTTCTGCCAGGGCCGGACGTAGCCCTTGGGGTCCCAGCGGTGAGAGATCCGGCCGGGACCGTCGGTGGTGACCGTGCAGTAGTCGAGGGCCGTGGGGTCCTCGGACTGGGGCCGACCCCAGTCCGAGGCGAAGCGCCAGGCGATCTTTAGGGTTCCGCCGTCGTCGATCCCGTACTCGCCGACATGGTAGGTGAGGGTATAGGTCCCCACGCTGCCCGCCATCACCGGCCCCGAGGGCTCCAGCTCGGCCCATCCGATGTACCGGCCTGTCTTTCTCGTCATGTCCCCCCCGAAGGCTTTGTGGATCTAATGTAGAAGCCCCCTGGTTTCCGTGTCACCCCGACCCCTTTGCCGGCGGGGTCCATTGTTGGTATCATCGCCCGAGCTACCAAAGGTGCCGACCCTTTCCGCTCACATTCTCGAACCCGCCGGCGTCGCGAGGAGCCGCTGGCCGGTCACCGCGGGCCTGCCCTTTGCTCCCGGCGAACTGAGAGAGACGGAAGGCCTTGGCGTTTCCACGGAGGACGCCCATCCCCTGCCGGCACGGGCCCACGTGCGCGCCCGCTGGCCGGACGGCTCGGTGCGCTGGGCCCTTGTCGATCTGCAGGTGGAGATCGGGGCGCAGGAGCGGCTCGGCCTGCGCATCGATCCGCAGGCCGGCCCGGGTGACTTCAGTTCGCCGCTGCACGCCGAGATCCGCGGCGACTCCATCGATGTGGTCACGGGTGCGCTGGCCCTGCGCATCGGCCGCCGGGGGCGCCGCCTGATCCGATCCGTCTCCAGGGGGCGCCGCGAATTCCTCGCCATGGGAGACGAGGGAGACCTGACGGCCTGGGACGGAGAGGGGAACGCCTGTTCCGGCCGGATCGAGGAGGCCGGGATCGAGGCGGCGAATCCCCTGCGCCTCGTGGTCCGCTGCCGGGGCCGTTTCACCGGTTCGGTGGGTCCTTTCCTGGGCTTCGAGGCCCGCATCATCTGCTTCGCCCATCAGCCCTTCGTGCGCATCGACTTCACCTTCGTCCACGACCTCGACCACCGCTCCGAGCTGTTCCTCCGCAGGCTCGCGCTGCAGCTGCCCCTGTCCCTGGCCGCGACTCCGCGCCGGGCCCTGGCGGGCTCCCAGGTCTCGGGATGGACCTTCCACGAGCCCATCGATCTGGCGCCCACGGACAGAATCGATCTGACGCAGTGGAACCTCGAGCGCCACTGCCTCCGCTGGGGGACCGGCCGCCGCACCGACCTGCGCACGAACGGCCTCGGGTGGCTGCACGTCGCCGACGGCGAGGCCGGGGTGACCTGCAAGCTTCGCCGCCCCTTCCAGGGCTATCCGAAGCGGTGGGCCTTCGAGGACGACCGCCTGTGCCTGGATTTGTACCCGGATCTCTCCGGCCTGGCCGACGCCGGGAGCGGCCCCGGACGCAGGTACACGGAGATCGACTATGCCGGCGGCGCCGGCCACGACGGACCGCTGCGGTTGCCCCAGGGCATGGCGCGGACCCACGAGGTCTACCTGCACTTCGGCCCGCGGGCGGACGACGCGGCCGAGGTCGACCGCTTCTGCCTGGCCGCGGAGATGCCGCTGCTGCTGCAGCTGCCTTCCAACCGTTACTCCGAGACCGGTGTCTTCGGGGCCTTCGCCCCTTTTTCGGAGGCCTGCTGGCCGCTGGAGGCGAAACTGCGGCGGTCCTGCCGCACGCCGAGTGGCCGGGGCATTCTCAACGACGGCGACGAGGTACGCCTGGAGAGCCTTCCCGATGGCCGCACGGTGACACGCACCACCGAGAACCTGGCGTACGAGCTGCCGCGCTCGATCCTGCGGCAGTACCTGCGCTCGGGCGACCAGCGTCTCTTCTGGGAGGGCGAAGCCGCGGTCCGCCACCTCATGGACGTGGACACCGTGCACCACCAGTCAGAGCATCCGGAGTGGGTCGGAGGACCGTACTTCCAGTGGTCGCAGAACCACCACTATGCCACGACCGACGAGATCGACCTGACCGGCCCTCGCACGAGCCACACCTGGCTCGGGTCGCTTCTGGACTACCACTTCCTCACCGGCTGTCCCCGCGCCCGGCAGGTCGCCGAGATGTGCGCCGACTATTGCCGCCGCGCCGCACCGTATCACTGGAAGCAGGAGCTCACAGCCGAACGAGCTGCCGCGGCGGCCGCCGGCGAGCCCGTCCCCTGGCCGTTCTCGACCCGCAGCGTGGGATGGGCCCTGACGGGGATGGGGACCTACTACGACGCCTTCCCGGAAGACCGCTTCCTGCCCGCCATGGAGGCCCTCGTCGACCTGCTCGAGGTCTGGCAGGACGACGAGGGCCGCTGGCGCGATCGCATCGGCACGCACAATCTGGGCGAGACCCCCTTCATGGTCTCCGGCGTTCTCCAGGGGCTGCAGCTCTACCATGCCGCCACCGGCGAGGAGCGGGCACGAAGGATGCTGCTGGACGGCCTCCGCTTCCTGTCCCGGAAGGGCCGCACGCCGGAAGGCCTATTCTATTACAAAGAAGCTCCCGTCTCGGCCGATCCCCACACCTCGACGGTCATGCTTCTCGGCCCCCTGGCCTGGGCCTACGAGCAGACCGGCGAAGCCGACCTGCTCGATGCGGGCTACCGGCTCTTCCGCTGGCTCGTCGACGAGGGCCAGGTCTCCACTTACATGCTGAAGGACCTCTTCGCCTTCATGCCGCTCCTGGAGCGGATGGGTCTCCTCGCCGACTACGAGCCCCCGACGCCAGGTCCGCTTCCCGGGGGGAGGGCCCTGGATGAAGTGTGACTCCGGCCTGCTGGAGATCGTGGAACGCGCCCTGCGGGAGGATCTCGGCGGCGGTCTCGACCCCGATGCGGACGTCACCACCCGGTGGACGGTGGGCGGCGGCGCCGGGGCCCGAGCCCGGATCCTGTCCCGCGGCGACGGGGTCGCGGCCGGCGTGCAAGCGGCGGTCCTGGTCTTCCAGCGGCTCCATCCACGACTGTCGGTCGACGCCGCTCTGGCCGATGGCGACGCCTTGGTCCCGGGCGCCACAGTCCTCCACCTGAGTGGCCCCGCCGCCCCCATCCTCGTGGGCGAACGCACCGCTCTCAACCTGCTTCAGCAGTTGTCGGGGATCGCCTCCCTGACGCGGGCCTATGTCGATGCCGTGGCGGGGACCCGGGCCCGCATCACGGATACCCGCAAGACCATCCCCGGCCTGCGGCGCCTGCAGAAGGAGGCGGTACGCAGCGGAGGCGGTTTCAATCACCGTTTCGGGCTGCACGACGCCGTGCTCATCAAGGAGAACCACGCCCGCGCCGCCGGGGGGGTGGTCGAGGCGCTACGCCGGGCGCACGCAGGGACCGCGGAGCCGGGGGGGGACCGGACCCCGATCATGTGTGAAGCGGAAACCCTGGAGGAGGTTCGGGCTCTGGTAGGGGCCGGTCCTCGGGGACGTCCGGACCGGATCCTTCTCGACAACATGTCCCGGGACACGTTGGCCGACTGCGTGCAACTCGTGCAGACCGCCGCGGCGGACGTGGAGACCGAGGCCACCGGCGGCATCACCCTCGAGGAGGTCCGCTCCGTGGCCGAGACCGGGGTCGACTGGATCTCCGTGGGGGCTCTCACCCACTCGGCACCAGCCCTGGACCTGAGCCTGCTGTTCGAGGCGGGAGACGGGCCCCCGGCCCGAGGGAAGGGCCCGTGAGTTCGATTCCGGCTCTCCACGGTCCGACGACGCCCTGGGCGGTCCTGAATCCTCCCGAAACCGGGGCCCCGAACCCCTCGATTCCTTGATTTGTGCGGCTACTTGCTGTATTTTGGGACGATCGCTATATTCCTCGGCGTTGCCTCGTCATACGCTACCAAATTGGGTAGGGTTGGGTGCGCCGCGTCTGGTGCAGATAGCCTTCCAGCGGGGGGCCGCACCGTTCCGAATTGACTTGGACTCGTAGATTGCATATCTGCTGTCCTCCCTCGCGCGTCCAGCGCACTCGGTCGCCTGGACACCTCTCCAGGCGCGGGGGCGTCGGCTCCCCAAACAGCATGGTGACGCCGTCCCAACTCCTCAGCGGATCTTCCCATTCCAAACCCAGCGGCGGCATTGCCTCCCGCAAGGCCGCTCCCGGTTCGATACGGTCGGCTCACGGCCCAGTGGTGCAAGGCTCATGCCGAATCTAGGTGCGCAGCCAGGCCAGGACTTTGACAGGGCCCCGGCGATGGTGTCCCTTGGCCCGGGTCCGATTCTTCAGCCCTTCTACGCTCTTGTGGGACGTTCCTCCCCTGGCGGGTTCCCGCCGTTGGATGCCCCCCTCCGTGGCCATGGTGGCCGCGCCGGAGGCCACCAGCGGGGCCGGCTGGTTGATCGACCGCGGCTGAAACCGCAGGACACCGGGCTCGACCGCCCATCCTGCGGGGCCGTGGCCCTGGCCCACTTGAACCATTGTCCTGGATCGCCTTCCACGGCAATCCCGCCCGTGGTTCCGTTCCCGACCGAGAAAAATCCGAGTCGACTCAGAAAGGATCTCAGAAATGTCGCATAGCAGAGGATTTATTGGGAGGCTGATCCCGATAGGGTTGAGCACCCTCCTGTGGACGAGTCTGCCGGCTACGGCTCAAGTAGCTGGCGAGGCCGAGCGTACGCCGGAGGCGGTCACCGGGGTACGCGCCGAGATCGATGCCGAAGGAACGGGTATCACCGTCTCTTGGGAGCTGTCGGATTCCGACCGGATCAGCAGCGTTCCCGTCGGCACCGGCGACTTCACCTCGGGCGGCTCCTTTGCGGGCATCAATGGCGTGGATGACTACCTCATCTACCGCCAGGGCGCCGACGACGCCGAGCCCACCCTGGTGGGCACGGTCAACGCCGGGGTCAACACATTCGTCGATCGATCGTTCACGGTGGGGACGACCTACACGTATTCGGTTACCGCCACCCCCCCTGCCGGCGACAATGAGAGCGAACCCGCGATGGCCGACGCACCAGTCGACGTGGGTCCCCCGCCGGCGGTCACGCTCACAGTCGACCGGACCAACCTTGGTGAGGGAGATGGTGTTGCGGCGGTCACGGTGACGGCAACCCTGGACAGGGCGTGGGCAATCAACACGCCGGTGGAGGTCTCGATATCCGATGCCGGTACGGCAGAGCATGCGGAAGGCCGCGACTACACGGCCGAGTCGCCGGAGCCGATCACCATTCCCGCCGGCGAGACCCAGGCCAGCACGACCCTGTCAATCGCCCTGAACGACGACAACCTGGCCGAAGGAGATACCCCCGAGACCATCGTCCTCGAGGGAGCTTCGGCCGTGACGGCGGGTGCCACGGTTACCCCGGTGGACCTGGAGGTAACCGGGACCGGGCTCACCGTGACGGACAACGACGTGGCCCCCACCTCGATAGCGCTCACTGTGGGCACGTCCAGTGTGGACGAGGGCGCCGGCGAGACGGGCGTGGAGGTGACGGCCACCCTGGGTGACGGCAGCACCGCCCTGATCGTCGACACCCAGGTGACAGTGTCCCTGTCCGGGACCGATGAGGCGCTGGGCCCCGACTACTCGGCCGAAGAGCTCACCTTCACCGTTCCGGCAGAGCAGACCGCGGCCAGCGCGACGCTGACCCTGACCCCCAACGACGACAACTTGGCCGGCGAGGGGGACGAGTCGATCGAGGTGGCCGGCGCCGCCGACGGGTTCACCGTCGAATCGGCGGCGATCACCCTGACCGACAACGATGTCGTTCCCACCTCCATCAGCCTCGCCGTCGATACCGCCAGTCTGGATGAAGGCGCCGGCGAGACCGCCATCAACGTGACCGCCACCCTGGGTGACGACAGCACCGCCCTGATCACCGATACTCAGGTCGCCCTGTCACTCTCAGGGACCCACGTGGATCTGGGCCCCGACTACGAGGATGTCGAGGTCACCGTCACCGTCGCCGCCGGGGCTACCAATGGCAGCGGCATCCTGCCCCTGACACCGATCGACGACATCCTGGCCGGAGAAGGGGACGAGACCATCGAGGTGGCCGGCGCCGCCGACGGGTTCACCGTCGAATCGGCGGCGATCACCCTGACCGACAACGATGTCGTTCCCACCTCCATCAGCCTCGCCGTCGATACCGCCAGTCTGGATGAAGGCGCCGGCGAGACCGCCATCAACGTGACCGCCACCCTGGGTGACGACAGCACCGCCCTGATCACCGATACTCAGGTCGCCCTGTCACTCTCAGGGACCCACGTGGATCTGGGCCCCGACTACGAGGATGTCGAGGTCACCGTCACCGTCGCCGCCGGGGCTACCAATGGCAGCGGCATCCTGCCCCTGACACCGATCGACGACATCCTGGCCGGAGAAGGGGACGAGACCATCGAGGTGGCCGGCGCCGCCGACGGGTTCACCGTCGCGTCGGCGATGATCACCTTGACCGACAACGATGTGGTTCCCACCTCCATCACGCTCACCGTGGACCCGGGCAGCCTCGACGAGGGCGCCGGAGACACGGCCGTGGAGGTGACGGCCACCCTGGGCGACGGCAGCACCGCCCTCCTTACCGAAACCCAGGTCGCCCTGTCCCTGTCCGGCACCCATGAGGTTCTCGGGGCCGACTACACGGCGGCCGATGTCACGATCACCGTCGCTCCCGGCGCCACCGATGGCAGCGGATCGGTATCGATCTCCGTGGTCGACGACAACCTGGCCGAGGGAGAGGAGACCATCGAGATCTCGGGTGCGGCCGAAGGGTTCGAGGTCCAGTCCACGTCCCTCGGTCTCATCGACAACGACGTGGCTCCCACCTCCATAGCACTCGGCGTCGACACCGCCACCCTGGGCGAGGACGCCGGCGAGACGGCCGTGGAGGTCACGGCCACCCTGGGCGACGGCAGCACCGCCCTGCTGACGGACACGCAGGTGGCCCTCTCCGTGTCGGGGACCGACGAGACTCTGGGCTCCGACTACGAGGCCGTCGAGGTCACCATCACCGTCGCCGCCGGCGAGACGGCTGGCAGCGGCACCCTGACCCTGACGCCGAATGACGACAACCTGGCCGAAGGGGACGAAACGATCGAGGTGGCCGGTGCCGCCGACGGCTTCACCGTCGAGTCCGCGTCGATCGGTCTCACCGACAACGACGTGCCTCCCACCTCCATCAGCCTCTCCGTGGCAGACCCGGCCAGCCTGGCCGAAGGCGCCGGGGAGACGGCCATCGAGGTGACGGCCACCCTGGGCGACGGCAGCACCGCCCTGCTCACCGAGACGGCGGTAACCGTCTCCCTGTCCGGGACCGACGAGGCCTTGGGCCCCGACTACACGGCCTCCGATGTCACCATCACAGTCGCTCCCGGGGCTACCTCGGGCAGCGGATCGGTGGCGATCTCCGTGGTCGACGACAACCTGGCCGAGGGAGACGAGACGATCGAGGTCTCCGGTGCGGCCGAGGGGTTCGCCGTCGAGTCGACGATGGTTACCCTGATCGACGACGACGCGGCTCCTACCTCCATCAGCCTGGCCGTCGATACCGGCAGCTTGGATGAGAGCGCCGGGGAGACGGCCATCGAGGTGACCGCCACCCTGGGTGACGGCAGCACCGCCCTGCTCACCGAGACCCAGGTGACCCTGTCCCTGTCCGGGACCGACGAGGCTCTGGGCTCGGACTACGAGGCATCGGACGTCACCATCACCGTCGCCGCCGGGGCTACCGGTGGCAGCGGCACCCTGACCCTGACGCCCAATGACGACAACCTGGCCGAAGGGAACGAGACCATCGAGGTGGCCGGTGCGGCCGACGGCTTCACCGTCGAGTCCGCGTCGATCGGCATCACCGACAACGACGTGGCTCCCACGTCAATCGCGGTGACCGTGGACACGGATACCTTCGACGAGGGTGACGGCGAGACATCCCTGACCGTGACCGCCACCCTGGGCGACGGCAGCACTGCCCTGTTGACCGATACCGAGGTTTCTCTGGCGATAGCCGAGAGCGAGGACAATGCCGCTACCGGTGCCAGTGTCACCATCGCCGCCGGCGAAACCTCCGTCAGTGGATCCCTGCCGCTGACGCTCATCGAGGAGAATCTTGTCGATGGCGACAAGGTCATCCTCCTCGTGGGTAACGCCGCCGGATTCAACATCGGCGACGTGGAGCTGACCGTCACCGACAACGACATCGCCCCCACCACCATCACCCTGGAGGTGGACAACAACACCTTCGATGAAGGTGACGGGGAGGTGTCCATTGCGGTGACCGCCACCCTGGGCGACGGAAGCACCGCCCTGTTGCACCACATCGACATCGATCTCGCGGTCGCTGCCAGCGATGAGAATGCTGCTGCCGGCGCGGCCGTGAGGATCCAAGAGCTCGTGACTGTCGGCAGCGGACCTCTGGTGCTGACGCTCATCGAGGAGAACCTCGTCGACGGCGACAAGACCATTGTCCTCACCGGTGCCTCCGACGGATACGACATCGGTGACGTGGAGTTGACGGTCACCGACAACGACATCGCCCCCACCACCATCACCCTCAGCGTCGACAGGGATCGCTTCGACGAGGGCGATGGGGAGACGGCGGTGACCGTGACCGCGGTTCTCGGGGACGGAAGCACCGCGCTGTTGAACGACACACCGATCGCTCTGTCCCTGTCGGGCACGGCCGAGGATGGCTCGGACTACACCGCTTCCATCCCGGCGATCACCGTCGCAGCGACGGAGACATCCAGCAGCGGCGTCCTTACACTGACGCCCCCGGACGAGCTCATCCCGGAGTATGACGAGACCATCGTCGTCGAGGGGTCGGCGTCCGGATTCACCGTCGAGTCGGCGACGATCACCCTCACCGACAACGACGATGAGCCGACGGTGGTGACTCCCATCCCGGCCATGACACTGTATGTGGGCGGCGCCGACGGCGTCGTCGATCTCTCGGACAAGTTCCGGGGTCTCGACATGACTTTCAGCGCCACTTCTTCGAATCCGGCGGTCGCCACGGTCTCCGTGGCTGGTTCCCAGTTGACGGTCTCGGCGGTGATCGAAGGCGACGCCTCGGTTGAGGTGACCGCCATGAACACCATCGGTCCCGACGCGACCCAGGCCTTTACGGTAAGCGTGATCACCGAGCCGAATGAGACGCAGATCGTCACCGATGCCCTGGCGGCGATCGGCCGGACTACGCTTTCCAGTGTCTCGACGGCAATCGGTACGCGCTTCTCCTCCAGGCCCAGCCTGAAGGTGAACCTGGCCGGTCATTCCCTCCTGGACGAGGGAGCTGCCGCCCACCTGGGGGTTGGTACCCTCGGCCTGCAGAACGAGATGCGGTATGCCATGGGCTCGCGGAACGAGATGTCGTGGCAGCAGGCCCTGCGCAGCACCTCCTTCGCCGTTCCCATGGGCGAGTCCGGCGGCGGGTCCGATCCGAACCTGCCCAACTGGACGATCTGGGGGCTCGGCGACTACAACACCTTCGAAGGGACGCCGGACTACGGCAGCCACAGTGGTACGGTGACCTCGGTCTACCTGGGTGCCGACAAGCGGGTGGCCTCAAGCGCCCAGGTCGGTGCCACGGTCTCCTACAGCATGGGAGAGACCGACTACGACTTCGAGGGCGAAGGCGCCAGCGGGTCGGGTGCTCTGACAACGGTTCTCACGAGCGTCTACCCCTACCTCCGCGTCGCACCCAGCAAGGGCGTGGACATCTGGGCCATCGGTGGCCTGGGTGTTGGCACCGTGGAGAATGAGCGCGGCGTCTCCGGTACCACCGAAGAGGGCGACCTGGCCATGGCCCTGGCGATTCTGGGCGCAAGACGGTCCCTGGGCAACATGGGCGGATTGGATGTGGCCCTCCGTGGCGACGCCGGCACGGTGAATCTCTCCACGGCCGAAGCGGAAGGCGTGATCGCCGACCAGGCCGTGGCCGCTCAACGCTTCCGCCTGGGAGTCGAAGGAGCGCACACCTTCCAGATGTCCAGTTGCGCGAAGGTGACGCCCTACGGCGAGCTGAGCGGGCGCTTTGACGGTGGCGACGGTCAGACCGGCGGCGGTCTCGAGGCCGCGGGCGGCTTCCGCTACGAGTGCCCGAGGTCGCGCTTCCGCCTGGAGGCCCGGGGCCGTGTCCTGGCTCTGAACTCCGCTTACAGCGAGACCGGCGGCAGCGTCATGGCCAGCTACTCGCCGGGGGCGGATGGGCTTGGCCTGTCCATGGCCTTGACGCCCAGTTGGGGTGCCAGCGGCGGTGGCGCCCAGGCGCTGTTGCGCGATGACGCCTTCCGGACGATCGGCCATCTCGGCTCCACGCGGGATGCCTGGTCCATGGACGCGCAGGTCGGCTACGGCATGCGGCTCCAGCCGGTGCCGGGCGTGGTTACGCCCTTCGCCCTGCTCGGTCCCGCCGGGGCCGGTTCGCAGATGCGCCTCGGGGTCCGCTTCGAAGGCCTGAGAGGTACCGCTTTCGAAGTGATGGATCTCGATGTCTCCGCGGGCCGAATCGACCGCCGTCAGGCCGAGAACCGCGTCGACGTAAGGGGCGCGATGCACTTCTAGAGGACGCGCGCGCGCCGTTCAACACCAGAAAAACCCTCGAGGGAGAGCGTCACTGTCCCTCGAGGGTTTTTCTTTCTCACGAGCCTCATCATGGACGGCTCGCTCTGCTCCATACCAGCTTACCGCCCCGGGGCGCCTGCCTCCGGCTCCAGACGGGCGAGAATCCCCGCGGCCATGGAACCCATCCGGACCCCCACGACCGATGCATCCTGGCGGCCCATGGCGGCCGTCAAGGGGTCCAGGGAGGGACAGCGGACCACCCGCACCCCCTCTCTTTGCAGGCGGGAGAGCTCCTTCTGGGTGTTCGCCGATACGGAAGCCGCCAGGAATACCAGGGCGAGATCCCCGGTCCTCCGCACGGCGGACAGTCCCACAACGACGGCCCCCGAACGCGCCCCCAGCCCAATCAGGTTGGAGGCCCGGGCAACGACCTGCGAGTCGACCTCGTCCAAGCCCTGGAACCCTCCTACTTGAAGGCCGGTTTCACCGGCATGCCGCCCTTGCGCCGGGCCGAGATGTTGGCCGCCTCCAGAACGCCGATAACCCGCGCCGCGGACTCCGGGGTCACCGCGAGGGCGGCACTGCCCTGGAGGTGACGCCTCACATTCTCGTAATAGGCGTCCCAACTGGAAGCGGGAGGGGTAAGGCGCGTCTCCATCTGGCGGCCATTCACCATCGCCTTCACCAAGTAGGCGCCGCCGTCCGCCGCTTCGATCGAGCCCCGATCACCGAGGATCCTCCACTTCGGCCGTGACGACATGGCCAGGTTGGAGATCACCAGGTGCGCCAGGCAACCTCCCTTGAACTTGAGGGTGTACTCGGAGTGGTCCTCGTTCGTATAGTCCTCCCATGCCTCGCACTTCACCTGGTAGCCGCTCACCCAGTCGATGTCGTCTCTCACCAGTCCCAGTATCCAGTCCGTGAAATGGGCCCCCCAATCATAGATCGCTCCGCCGGAGATCGTCCTGTCCGCCCGCCACCAGTCCGGCTGTCTGCCGTAGCCTCCGAACCCGGCTTCCAGGCGGAAGACCCGGCCGATGATCTTCTCCTTCTGAATCAACTCGCGCAGAAGCAGGAAGTCCCCGTCCCACCGGCGGTTGTGAAAGGTGGAGAGCATCACCCGGTTTCGGTGAGCCGCAGCCAGCATCGCCTTCACCTCCCGGGAGGTAACCGCCATCGGTTTCTCGCACACGGCCCCGACCTTGGCATCGAGAGCCTGCAGGGCCAGCTTTGCGTGGGTGTTGTGGGGCGTGATGATGGCCACGAGGTCGAGGTCGGAGTGGCGCAACATGGCTCCAGGACGGGCATAGGTGGCAATCCCCGGAAAGTCCTGCTCCGCCGCCTTGCGGCGCTCGGGGTCCAGATCACAGACGGCGACGGCCGCCATGCCTGCCTTCTCCATCGAAGAGAGATGGGCGCGGCCCATGTTGAAGGCGCCTCCGTATCCGATTACGCCGCAACGGAAGCCTGTTTTCGATGCCATCGACTACTCCTGTTCTTTTTGAGGAACGGCCAGGCCCACCATTGGTAGGAAGCGGAATCCTCCCGGGGCCGTCAATCGGAGACTCGCCGCGCCGCTCCGACGCAGGTCCACCCCCTTGCCGTGAGCAGAGGATCACCCCTTGACCCTTCTCCCCGGAGCGGCCCGGCTCGACGCCGATCTGGCCGAGGCCCTGCACGAAGACCGCCTCCACTCCCTTCTGTTGGTCCACATCCGGAACCTGGAAGGGGACGATGACCGAGGATCAGGCCTCCGGATCCTGGCGCCGGCTTCTCCCGGCGCCGCCTATCGCCTCGGCGGATCCAACTTCGCCCTGCTCAACCCCTCGGTCGAGCGGGTCTCAAGGCAGCCCCTGCCCGACGGCCTGTGCGGGGGCGGTGTGGTCGTCGACCCGGCCTGGCTGACGCCCGGGGAGGAGACAGGGCGCCTCCTCCTGCGTGCCGCTGCGCGGCTCCTGGCCCTCTCCAGGCAGCGGGGCGGGAACCAGATCCTCTGGATTCGGGAGGAGGACGCCGGGGCCTCGGACCCTGGCGGAGCAGCCGAAGACATGTTCCGGGACCTGGCCCGGCTCAACGCCTCCAGAGCCCGGCAACTGGAGATCGACTCCCGTGTGGACCCTCTCACCGGCCTGCACAACCGGAGGGGATTCAACGAGATCTTCGGCCGGATGGTCGCCACCTCGCGACGCTCCAACCGCCCCCTGGCCCTGCTGTTCCTGGACTGCGACACCCTCAAGGAGATCAACGACGAGGGCGGACACGAGGCCGGGGACCGCTTCATCCTCGCCCTGGCCAGGGTCCTGCGCAGTGTGGTCCGGCGCTCCGACGTCATCGTCCGCTGGGGTGCGGACGAGTTCGCCGTCGCCCTCGAAGGCGGCGACCCCGGCGAGGCCAGGGCACTGGCCGAACGCCTGCGCAGCGAGGTGGAGGACCGCACGGAGGGCACGGTCTCCATCGGGATCTACAGCGGCGTGCCGGCCGATGCCGCGGAAGCCGTGGGCTCGGCGGATGCCGCCATGTACGAGGCCAAGGGGATGGGCAGAAACGTCGTCGTCACCCGCCGCGGGAACCCCGGGTGAAGGCGATCGATCCGGGGCGGAGCGGCGAGGCTACCCGTGGAGCATGGTCACGCAGACCGGCTTCGGGACTCTCGCCCGCACTCCCGTGGGGGTGAGGCCCCCCGAGTCGCCGTCGATACGGAACACGCTCACGCAGTCGCTCTCGAAATTCGCCGCCAGCAGCCAGCGCGCCGTGGGATCGATGCCCAGGTTCCAGGGCCAGCTTCCCCGGGCCGGTTCGTGACCGACGATCTCGACGCAGCCGGTGGCCTCGTCCACGGCGAAGACGGCGATGCTGTCATGGCCACGGTTGGAGGTGTAGAGGAAGCGCCCCGAAGGCAGGATCTTGACGTCGGCGGCGTGGTTGTTTCCGTCAAATCCGGGGGGCAGGGCCGGGACCGTCTGCCGTTCGGTGAGCCGCCCCCTCTCCGGATCCCAGTCGAAGACCGAGAGAGTGGTGTCCAGCTCGTTGAGCACGTAGGCCACCGACCGCCGCGGATGAAAGGCTATATGCCTCGGCCCCGCCCCCGGCGCGGTGGAAGCCGCGGGAGGATCGGCCGGCCTCAGGCCTCCTCCTTCCGTGAGCCCGTAGACCCGAACCTCGTCGGTCCCCAGGTCGGCGGCCAGGGCCCAGCGCCCGCTGGGGTCCAGAACCATGCAGTGCACGTGCGGTCCCTCCTGGCGCTCCTCGTCGACGCTCGATCCCTCGTGCTGCACCGTCGCCACCGGAGGGCCGAGGCCGCCGGCCTCGATCGGCAGGACGGCGACGCTGCCGGAGTTGTAGTTGCCGGTCAGCAGGAACCGCCCCTCGCGGTCGAAATCGATGTAGCATGGCAGGGCGCCCCCCGAGGGCTGGCGGCCGAGGAAGCTCAGGGCGCCCGTCGAAGGATCTATGTCGAAGGCGCTCACCGCCCCCTGCCCGACGCCGTCGCACTCGTCGAGGGCGTTGGCGGCGTAGAGCCGCCGGCCTGCAGCGTCGACGCGCACGAAGAACGGCGTCGGCACCCCCGGGGTCCGGCCCGCCGGCTCCAGGGAGCCGGAAGCGGGATCGAGGAGGAAGTGGTAGATCCCTTTGGCGGGATCCTCGTTGTAGGTCCCCACGTACACGAGAACCCTGGCGTCTGAATCAACTGGCATCGTCTGTCCTCCCCTCGAGTCTCCGACCGGCGTCTTGCGTCCTCACGGACCGGCGGCGCACCTTTGGAGTGCTGCATCGGCCGCTCCGGTACCGTGAGCGGGCCTCGAATCAACACCGCCTGCCCTGCAAGGGTCAACTTCACAACCGGAAGGATGTCATGCCCAGAGCCCTGAGTGACGCGGCCGTCGAGCAGTACCACCGCGACGGGTACTACTTCCCCGTGCAGGTCCTGGAGACGGCAGGAGTCGCCGAGAATCGGGCCCGCCTGGAGGCCTTCGAGGCCTCCCAGGGCGAGCCGATCTCCGGAGCTCAGCGGAGCAAATCCCACCTGCTCTTCCGCTGGGTCGACGACCTGATGCGGCTGCCGGCCATCCTCGATGCCGTGGAGGATCTGATCGGACCGGACCTGCTGTGCTGGAACACCCTCTTCTGGATCAAGGAGTCCGGCAGCGAGAGCTTCGTCTCCTGGCACCAGGATCTGCGCTACTGGGGCCTGGACACGAACGACCTGGTCACCGTCTGGCTGGCCCTGTCGCCGGCCACCCTGGAGAGCGGGTGCATGCGCGTGCTGCCGGGCAGCCACCGCGGCGACATGATGCAACACAAGGACGAGTACAAGCCCGACAACCTGCTCACCCGGGGACAGGAGATCGCCGTCGAGGTGGACGAGGCCCGGACCGTGGCCATGCCCCTGGAGGCGGGCCAAGTGTCGCTGCACAACGTGCGGCTCGCCCACGCCTCGGGCCCCAACCGCTCGCCGGACCGGCGCATCGGCCTGTCCCTGCACTACATGCCCGCGAGCACCCGCCAGATGGTGGGCGAGTGGGACAGCGCCGCCCTGGTGCGGGGGGAGGACCGGCACGGCCACTTCACCCATGCGCCGAGGCCCGCCAAGGACTTCGACCCGGTGGCCGTCGAGTTCCACGAGCGCGCCACGGCGGCGGTGCGCAGGGTCCTCTTCGAGGGGGCGGAGAAGGTCCGGCCCACGATCTGAGGGCGCCCATCCGCCCGTGGGTCAGCCCACGCGGACGGTGCCGTCCTCGTCGACGGTGAGGAATACCTGGTCGGTGCCCGGCGCCGACGCCGGGCCGTACATGACCGCCCGTTCCACGTCCGACATCCCCTCCACCAGCTCTTCCCCCCAGTGGATCTGCGGTGGCGCGAGCTGGGCGGAGCGGCCCGTGCGCGTGGCGGTGCGTCCGGCGTACTTGAACAGCACCGACCGGCGGTCGTGGCCGGCCCGCCACGGCAGGGTGCCGTGGGTCTGGGCGCCGTCCATGAAGAACAGGACGTCTCCCGCCTTCACCTCGGGCTGCTTCACCAACCCCATGTCGTCGTCCGCGGTGCGTACCCCGGGGGGCATGGGGAACCCCGCCTTGTGGCTCCCCGGCACGCAGGCGAAGCCGCCGTCGCCGGGACCGGCGTCGGCCAGGTTCCAGGCCACGGTCACGCCGGCGCAGTAGCCCCGGCCGCCTTGGTGATGGTAGGCGACGTAGGGCCGGTGCGGCTCCCCGGCGCCGTGCATGACCATGCCCGCCGTTCCCTGGACGCCGCCGATGTAGTGGGGCCCGTGGTCGAAGCGGAAACCGGGCCCGCACATCTCGTTGAGGCGGCTCACCACGGCCGGGTGCGCGAGCATGCGGCGGAAGGGCTCGCAGTGCGGCTTCGGCAGGGTGAGCAACTCCTCGTAGTGGGTGATTCTCACGTGGCCGCTGCCCCGCAGGCGCCGCGATCCCCGCGGGCAGGAGCCCTCCCCACCGTGTTCCACGACGCCCCGATCGTGACAGTCGTCGAGGGCGGCGTTGGCCGCCGCCAGCTCCTCGGCGGTCAGCACCTGCGGCACCACGAGGTAACCTGTCAGGTCCCAGATGTAGCGCTCTTTCTCGTCCATCGGTCTCTCCCTCAACCTCTGTGGACGACGCGCACGCCGGCCCCGTCCGATTCCAGCGTCGGCAGGCTGCCGTGCACGCCGGGGCCGTACAGAACCGCCTGCTCGGCCTCGGTGAGCTCCTCCGTCCACTCGCCGTAGCGGTCCCGAGGCTGGAAGTGCCGGCCCACAGCCCGTGCGGCGCCGCGCTCGGCGTACTTGTAGAGAACGGAACGCCGCTCGCCCGCGCCCTTCCACGGCAGGGTCCCGTGGGTGGCTGTCTCGGCGAAGAACAGAACGTCGCCGGCCGCCATGGCCGGCTGCATCACCAGGCCCAGGTCGTCCTCGACGGTGCGCACGCCCCGCGGGGTCGGCTCCCGCGACTTGTGGCTGCCGGGCACCACCGCGAAGCCGCCGTCGCCCTCGCCCACGTCGGTCAGCTGCCAGGCCACGGTGACGCCGCGGCAGGAGATCACCGAGTTCTGGTGGTGGTACCAGTTGGAGGGGCTGAAGGGCTCGCCGGCGCCGTGCAGGAGGTGGCCCTCGGTGCCGGCCTCGGCGCCGATCAGCAGCGGTCCGTGGTCGAGGCGGAAGCCGCGGCCGCACATCTCGTTGAGCCGCGACACGACCACGGGGTGCACCAGAAGGTCCCGGAAGGGCTGGCGGTGGGGCGCCGGCCAGCCGAGCATCCCGCGCAGATCGCGGCGGCCGGAGCCCCCGGTGAGGGCCGCGGAGCCCCGCGCCAGGCCGCCCCCCTCCACGGGGCGCGCGCGGATGCTGCCGGCGTGATGATCGATGGCCTCGTTGCAGGCCCGCACCTGCCCGGCGGACAGGGCCCCGCGCACGACCAGGTACCCCTGCAGGTCGAAGTAGTACTTCTCCTCGTCGGGCATGACGTAAGGGCCAGTCTCGCTCATCTCCTCCTCCCGGGTTGCTCGTCTTTCCGGGCGCCAATATGGTACCCCCCCCCCCCCCCCCCCAAAAACCCCCCCCCCCAAAAACCCCCCACCAACCCCCCCGGAAAACCCCACAACCCGGCCCCCTAGCCCCCAACCCCCCCCG
>CAZEHQ010000001.1:42500-57550 GCA_964512165.1 uncultured Gemmatimonadaceae bacterium
CAGTCCGCCGCCGGCAACGAGTGGGTGCGCACTCCAAATCTGGACGCCCTGTCGGCATCTGGCGTGCGCTTCACGCGCGCCTACTGCGCGGCGCCCGTCTGCAGTCCCTCCCGCGCCAGCCTGGCCACCGGCCGGCCGCCCCACCAGACCGGTCTGATGGTCAACGGCATGCCTTGGCCCAGTTGCATGCCCGAGCTCTGCGGCCACTTCCTGAGCCACGGGTACGACGTGGGCTGGGTGGGCATCCGGCCCGGAGAACCTCCCGAGTCGGCCGGGGGACCCCGTTTCGAGCTGCTCCTGCCCGACGGCGTCGGCACCCGCATGGGCCGCGAGAGCGACACCGCCATCGCCGACGAGGCTATCCGCTACCTGCGCAGGCCGGGGCGCCAACGGCCCTTCTTCCTCGGCGTGACCCTCATCAACCCCCACGACATCTGCTACTGGGTGATGGGCCGGGCGCCGGACACCGCCTGCGGCGGCCCCCTGCCGCCTCTGCCCGCCGGCTTCGAGCCGGCCGAGGACGAGCCTGATTTCATCCGCCGGTGCCGGCAGCGCACCCACTACGGCCCGGAGAACACCTTCACGCGGGACTGGGACCGCGGCGACTGGCGCCGCTACCTGCGCGAGTACCACGCCCTGACCGAACGCGCCGACGCCGAGACGGGCCGCATCCTGGATGCCCTCCGCGACGCCCGGATCGAGGAGGACACCCTGGTGGCCTTCACCAGCGACCACGGGGAGGGCATGGCCCGGCACCGCTGGGTGGTGAAGCTGATGCTGTGGGAGAGCGTAGTCTCCGTGCCCCTGACCCTGTCGTGGCCGGGAGTGATCCCCCGGGGGCGGGTGCGGGACCAGCTCGCCTCCGGCCTGGATCTGCTGCCCACCTTGTGCGACTACGCCGGGCTGCCGGTCCCGGCGGGCGTGGTCGGCCGCAGTCTGCGCGGCCCCGTAGAGGGTGACGCCCCCGGACGGGAGTACGTAGTCACCGAGCTGCACCCGGACGACCAGGATCTCGCCTTCGCGGCGCGCATCGTCGTGTCTCAGCGCCACAAGTACGCGGCTTTCTCCGAGGGCCGGCCCCGGGAGATGCTCTTCGATCTCGAGGCCGATCCCGGGGAGACCCGGAACCTGGCCGCCGAGCCTTCCCGTGCGCCCGCCCTCGCCACGCACCGGCGCTACCTGCGGCAGTGGATCGAGGAGACCGGCGACCACGACTTCCCCCTTCCGCCCAAGGCTGAGACCGCATGAACGACCGTGAGAAGTTCCTCTTCGACCTGAAGGGCTACCTCGTCCTCGAAGACGTGCTGACCCCGGAGGAGGTCCTCGCCGCCAACGCCGCCGTCGACCGCCACGCCGACCTGATCTCCTACCGCGAGCCCCGTCTCGCGCGGGGCGCGGCGCCCCGCGAGGGCCGGACCGGTAGCGCCGGGTTCCCCCGGAGCCCCCGCGCCTTCGAGCGCCCCTGGTGCGAACCCTTCCGCCGCATGCTCGCCCACCCGCGGGTGATCGACGTCTTCAACGAGGTCCTCGGCCCCGGGTTCCGCCTCGACCACGGGCCCGGACTGATCCGCATGGTGCGCGGCACCGAGGGCCACCAGCTGCACGGCGGCATGACCTTCGACCCGAGCCAGTACCACCGCTTCGATCACGGACGCATGCAGTGCGGACTGTGCGTGGCCGCCTGGCAGCTGACAGACGTGAAGGCCGGCGACGGCGGCTTCGCCTGCGTGGCCGGGAGCCACAAGTCCAACTACCGGCCCGCCCCGGAGGTGGTGCGCCTGGAGGAGGACTGGGGTTGCGTGCGTCAGATCGAGGCCCGCGCCGGCTCGGTGGTGGTCTTCAACGAGGCCCTCGTCCACGGAACGCTGCCGTGGCAGCCCGCCGACCGGGAACGCCGCTCCGTGCTGTTCAAGTACTCCCCCGGGTACCTGTCGTGGGGGCCGCCTCACGACGAGTGCCCCATGGCCGATCCCACCGAGGCCGAGCGGGCCCTCTACGACCCGCCCCGGCGCACCGGCCGCGCCGAGCTCGAGGGCCGGTCTCAGTAGCGGGACCCCGCCAACTCCCCGCGAATCAGCTCCGTCAGCGCCGCCGCCGCCGGTGACTCCGGCCGGCCCCGGTGCCGCACGAGACCGACGGAGCGCCGCGCCACCCCTCGGGCGGCGACCGCGGCCAGGCGCCCCTCGGCCACCTCCGCGGCCACCGAGACCCGCGGCACGAGGGCGACGCCGAAGCCGATCTCCACGAAGCGCTTGATGATCTCGATGCTGCCCAGTTCCATGGCGATCGACGGGGCCGCTCCGGCGCCGCGCAGCACCGCGTCGAGGAGGGCGCGGCTCTGGCTGCCGCGCTCTAGGGCCAGCAGCGGATGCCGCCCCGCCGTGGCCGGAAGGACCGCCTTGCGCCCCGAGAGGGGGTGCCCCGCCGGGCAGATCCATACGTCGCTGCGCTCGAAGACCGGCTCCGTCGACAGCCCGCGGTCGCGGATCGGCAGGGTGGCCAGCCCGAAGTCGATCTCGTCCTCCAGCACAAGCTCGCCGATCTCGGAGGACATCTTGTTGCGGATGTCGACCTCGACCTCGGGGAAGCGCTCGCGGAACCGGCGCAGCACCGGCGGCAGCACGTAGGTGCAGTTCGTGTCGCTCGTGGCCAGCAGCACCCGGCCCCGAACGTGGGTCCCCATCTCCTCCAGCTCGGCCCGGGCCGCCGCCAGCTCCCCCAGGACCGACCGGGCCCGCCGGAACAGGACCTCGCCGGCATGGGTGAGGCGCACCCCCTTCCGGCCCCGTTCCAGCAGGCTCTGCCCGAGCTCCTCCTCCAGCGCCCTGATCTGCTGGCTTACGGCCGGCTGGGTCAGGAACAGCTTGTCCGCGGCGCGCGTGAAGCTGCCCTGGCGGGCGACCTCGCAGAATCCGCGCAGTTGCTGGAGTTCCAAGGTCTTCCTCCGGGTGATGTTATATCGCGTTTGCTTATTCAAAGTATAAGTAGAATCATCTTGAGTTATGATATGGGAATCCGCACATTCCCCGCCGACAGGCTCACCTTCACCGGAGGATTCCCCGTGCCCGTCACCGCTGCCGTCGGCGCCTCCTGGGGCGACGAGGGCAAGGGCAAGATCACCGACGCCCTGGCTGCCGGCGCCGGCGTCGTGGCCCGCTTCCAGGGCGGCCGCAACGCCGGTCACACCATCGTCAACGACCTCGGGCGCTTCACCCTGCACCTGCTGCCCTCGGGCGTCTTCCGCCCGGGCGTGACCAACCTCCTCGGCCCCGGCGTCGCCGTCGATCCCACGGCCCTGCTGGAAGAGCTGGACGGGCTCACGGCCGCCGGCGTGCCGGCGCCCGATCTCGTCATCTCGGACCGGGCCCAGCTGGTCCTGCCCACCCACGTGATCGCCGACCGCTGCGAGGAGGAGCGCCTCGGGGACAGGGCCTTCGGCTCCACCCGCGCCGGCATGGCGCCGTTCTACGCCGACAAGTGTCTCAAGGTGGGTGTGCGGGTGGGAGATCTCTTCCATCGGGACTGGCTGCGGGAGCGCCTCGGCCGTTCCCTGGCCGCGCGCAACGTCCTCTTCCGCCACCTCTACGGCCGCCAGGAGATCACCGTCGACGGCCTCTGCGACCACCTCTCCCCCATGATCGAGCGGCTGCGGTCCATGGTGCGCGACACCGGCGCCCTCCTGAGGCGGCGGCTGAACGCGGGCGAACGCATCCTGGCGGAAGGCCAACTCGGGGCGCTGCGCGATCCCGACCACGGCATCTACCCCTACTCGACCTCGTCCTCCACCCTGGCCGGCTTCGCCTGCGTCGGCCTCGGAGTCCCTCCCGGATCGATCGACGAGGTCGTCGCCGTGGCCAAGGCCTACTCGAGCTGTGTCGGCGCCGGCCCCTTCGTCACCGAGTGGAGGGGGAGCGCGGCCGAGGAGTTGCGGCAACGCGGCGGAAACCGCGGAGAGTACGGCGCCACCACCGGCCGGCCCCGGCGGGTCGGACCCTTCGACGCCGTGGCCACCCGCTACGGCTGCCGGCTCCAGGGCGCCACCAGCGCGGCCCTGAGCAACCTCGACGTCCTCGGATACCTGGACGAGATTCCCCTGTGCACGGCGTACCGTATCGACGGCGTGGAGACCACCGACTTTCCTTGCACCCGGGACCTGGAGCGCGCCGAGCCCGTGTACCAGACTTTGCCGGGCTGGCGCAGCGACATTTCGGGGACCCGCCGTTGGCGGGAGCTGCCGGACGCCGCCCGGCGCTACGTCGATCGCCTCGAGGCCCTGATCGAGACGCCGATCTCCCTGATCTCGGTGGGCCCCCATCGCCGCGCCCTGATCCGCCGCCAACCCGGAGCACCGGATGCCTGAACCACCCGCCGCCATCCTCTTCGACCTCGACGACACCATCCTCGAATTCGAGGCCGTCGCCGCACCCGCCTGGGAGGATGTGACCGAGAGGTTCGCCGGTGAGTTCGGCGGTGTCGGGCCGGAGGCCGTGCGGCGCTCGATCGCCGCGGTCTCTCGGGCCTGGTGGTCGGACCCCGAGCGCCACCGGCAGGGGCGGCTGGACCTGGCCAACACGAGGCGCGCCAACGTCGCCGAGGCGCTGCGGGCCCTGGGTATCGGCTTCGAAGACGCAGAGGACGCCCTCCCAGGACGGATCGCCGCCGCCTTCGCCGAGACGCGCACGGCGGCGATGCGGCCCTTCGCCGGCGCCGTGGAGAGCCTGCGCCGCTTCGCATCGACCGGCGTGCCCATGGCCCTGGTCACCAACGGCGACACCGCCGGCCAGCGCGCCAAAATCGAGCGCTTCGACCTGGCCCGGTTCTTCCGCTGCATCGTCATCGAGGAGGAGTTCGGCGCCGGCAAGCCGGACGAGCGCGTCTTCCGGCACGCCCTGGCGGCTCTGGGCGCCGGTCCGCGGCAGGCCTGGATGGTGGGCGACAACCTCCGCTGGGAGATCGAGCCCTGCCGCCGGCTGGGCCTGCACACGGTCTGGGTCGATGTCCGTGGCCAGGGACTGCCCGCGGACGCCCCCGTGGCGCCCCACCGGACGGTCCGCGCCATCGCCGAGCTCACGCGGTAGACCTCCGTCGCCGTTCGACGCCAGGCGCAGGGTTTCCCGGTCTCCGGCACCTGACGGCCTCCACGGCTGTCGCCCCGGGCTCGCCCTCGACGCCGGGCGTAGCGTGTCCCGCGGTCTCCGGACTCCCGGCTTCGGCGCGCCCGAGCGGGGTCACGCGAGGCCCCGTGCGCCGCGTGTCCGCGGTTCCGGCCGCCGCCTGGGCTCGCACCGAACCCCGGACTACCGGCGCGCTGGACCGCAGATTCGCGGGTGACCGCGCCCCCAGCTTGCGCCGCCCGCGCCCCCGGCCGACCTTCGAATCGGTGATGGCCATCGATCTCGACGCCGGACTGCAGCGCTTCGGATTCACCGGCTTCCGGCCGGGCCAGCGGGAGGCCGTGGAGGCCCTGCTCGACGTGGGCCGCGTCCTGCTGGTGGCGCCCACGGGCGGCGGCAAGAGCCTCACCTACCAGCTGCCCGCCGCCCTCCTGCCGGGCACGACGCTGGTCATCTCCCCCCTCATCGCCCTCATGCACGACCAGGTGGCCGCCCTGGAGGCCCGGGGCGTGCCCGCCACCTACCTGGCCGGCACCCTCGACGGCGGCGAGATCCGCCGGCGCATGGGGGCCCTGGCCCGGGGCCGCTACAAGCTCGCCTACGTGGCCCCGGAGCGGCTCACCTTCGAGGGGTTCCGCCAGCTCTTGGGCGGTCTGGAGTGCCCCCTCGTGGCCATCGACGAGGCCCACTGCATCAGCGAGTGGGGGCACGACTTCCGGCCCGAGTACATGCAGATCGGCGAGCTCCTCGCCCTGCTGTCCGGGGCACGGGTCCTGGCCTGCACCGCCACCGCTACCCCCGTCGTCCGCGACGAGATCCTGGAGCGTCTCGGGCTGCCCGCCGACACGCCGCAGCACGTGCGCGGCTTCGCCCGGCCCAACCTCGCCTTCCGCGTGCACCCGGCTCGCGGCAAGGGCGAGCGCCAGGCCCGGGTCGACGCCGCCCTGGCCGAAACCCTCACCGCCCCCGGCTCCGGACGGGGCACGGCCATCCTCTACGCCGCCACCCGCCGCCAGACCGAGGAGGAGTCCGAGCGCCTGACCGCCGCGGGCTGGAACGCCGCCGCCTACCACGCCGGCATGGGCGGCGACGCCCGCGAGTCGGTGCAGCGCGCCTTCATCGGCGGCGCGCAGGAGATCGTCGTCGCCACCAACGCCTTCGGCATGGGCATCGACCGCCCCGACGTGCGCTGCATCGTCCACCTGGCGCCGCCGGGCTCGGTGGAGGCCTACTACCAGGAGGCTGGACGAGCCGGACGCGACGGCGCCCCGGCCGTCTGCCTGCTGCTGGTCTCGCCGGGCGACATGGCCCTGCGCCGGCGGCTGATCGAGAGCGACGTGGAGGGCCGCACCCCCGATCCGGAGACGGTGGCCCACCGCTGGAACCTGTTCCTCGAGCTGATGCGCTGGTCCGAGGGCGGCGCCTGCCGCCACGACGCCATCCTGCGCTACTTCGGCGACGAGGAGGAGACCCTGGCCGGCTGCGGCCGCTGCGATGTCTGCCTGGAGCTGGACGACGGCGGCGGGCCGGACGCGGCCGAGGTGAGCACCATCGTGCGCCAGGCCCTGTGCGGCGTCGCCCGGGTCCACGGCCGCTTCGGCATCGGCGCCGCGGCGCGGCTGCTGCGCGGTGCCGAGGATCTGCGGCTGCAGCGGGCCGGCCTGCAGGAGACCGCCACCTTCGGGGTCCTCTCGGAGCGCGCCGAGGAGTGGATCCTGACCCTGCTGCGCCGCTGCGTCACCGCCGGCTGGGTCGACTTCCAGGGCGGCGACCGCCCCGTGGTGGTGGTCACCGACGAGGGCTACGACGTGATCCACGAGCGCCGGCCGGCGCGGCTGCTTCTGCCCCAGGTGGAGGCAAAGCGCCCTCCCGCGGCCGGTTCGAGATCCGGCGCCCGGCGGCCGGCGCCCCCTCCCGAGCTGGAGGAGGACGCGCGGGACCTCTTCGAGGCCCTGCGGGCCTGGCGCCTGGAGACGGCGCGGGAGGCCGGCGTGCCCCCCTACGTGGTGGCCAGCGACCGGTCGCTGCGGGACATCGCCGCCCTGAGGCCGGCCGGCCTGGAGGCCCTGCGGACGGCGCACGGCATCGGCCCGGCCAAGGCCGAGAAGTACGGGACGGAGATCCTGACCATCGTCCGGGAGGCCGGGACCTCCGCCTCCCCGGCGCCGGGAGACTGACGCCTAACCCCGGGGAGGCTGGTCCGGGAAGGGGGCGCGCAGGTCGTAGCGGCCCTCCACGAGCACCGGCAGGGTGCCGTCGTCGATCATCAGGTCCAGGGGGCACTCCCGCGTTGACATGGGCAGCTCGACCACGCCCTTGACCCGCAGGGACTCGTAGATCGCCATCATGATCTCGAGGGTGTAGCGGGCCTGCACGCCGCTGCTGCGGTGCTCGTCGATCTCGCCGTCGAGCCAGGCGACGAACTCGTCGTACTGGGTCACCGGCACCGCCGGGGGCTCGATCCGCTGCCAGCCCGCCTGGTCCCCGTTCTGCAGCAGGAGTCCGCCGCCGGGGTTCACGCCGCCCTTCTCGGAGCGGATCTGCCCCTCCGTGCCGTACACGGCGGCCATGTCCACCCCGGGGTCCGGCAGGTCGCCCTCGTACACGCCGCGCACCCCGCCTTCGAAGCAGACCAGCCCCATGCACAGGTCCTCGCAGGGGCTGCGGCGCTCCCAGCGGTCGGTGGTCCGCGAGGTATTGCCGATCACCCACAGGGGCCTGGGGTCGCCGAGCATGTAGCGCCAGCCGTCGATGGCGTGGGTGCCGGTGTTCAGCAGGCCGGCGTTCGCCTTGGCGCGGTGGTGGACCATGGTGGGCTCGCCGATGGCCCCGGCGGCCACCAGGCGCCGGACCTCGTTCGGCGCCGGGGCGAAGCGCCCCTGGTGGCCGATGGCCAGCTTCGTCCCGGCGCGGTCGCAGGCGGCGATCATGTCCTCCGCCTCGCCCACGGCGGCGGCGATCGGCTTCTCGCCCAGGACCCCCTTCACGCCGGCCTCGGCGGCGGCGATGGTCACCTCGGCGCGGACCCCCTGCCAGGTGGGCACGCTGAGGATGTCGATCTGCTCGTTGGCGAGCAATTCGCCGTGGTCGCGGAACACGGCGCCCACGCCGTGCTCGCCGGCCAGGGCCCGCGCCCTCTCGAGGTCGACGTCGGCCAGGGCCACCACCTCGGCCCGGGGGTGCTCGCTCCAGGCGCGGGTGTGCGAGCGGCCCATGCCCCCGCATCCGACCACGCCGACTCGATAGATCTCCGCCATTTCGTCTCCTCTCTCCGTCAGGGTTGGTGATCGAGCCGCACCGTGGGCTCGTCGTTGTCCAGGAAGCGCTCCATGGTGTTGTGCGTCGCCGGGCTGGTGCGGAAGTCGGCGATCCAGGGCTCGCGGAAATACGCCTGCTTCTCCCGGGGCAGGGAGGCCATCACCTCCTCGGGGACCTTCAGCCGGTGCCAGTGGGTGGCCAGGTGGGAGTAGGCGTTGAGGACCGCCACCCTCGGCGTCTCCCGTTTCCACTCCGGACCGGCGTGGCACAGGTTCTCGGTGAAGAACACGGCGCTGCCCGCCGGGCAGTCGTAGCTGATCAGGAACTCGCTGCGCCGGCCCTCCTCCAGCGACATGTGATCGGGATGCATGGGGAAGTTCGACTTGTGGCTGCCGGCGATGAAGTGGGTGCCCCCGTCCTCCCGGCCCACCTCGGTGAGCTCGAAGACGACCCGCACCATGCCGGCGTGGATGCGGCCGTTGGCGCAGCGGTAGCCGAAGATCGGATCGATCTGGCCTGGGCCGCCTCCATGCAGCTCACCGTGCCGCTCCCCCTTCTTGCGCCACACGCAGTAGCTCCCCTCCAAGCGGATCTCGGGACCGATGATCTCGTGGAGCACCTCGATCACCCTGGGGTGATCGATGAGCAGGCTGGACGCCCCTCCGGGCACGGCCCGCGCCTCGGGCGGCAGCGACTCGGGATCGTGGTGGATGCGGTCGATCTGGTCGACGATCGCCTCGATCTCCGGCGGCTCCAGAATGGCGGGCCTCACCAGGAAGCCGGTCAGGTCGAATCGGAACTTCTCCTCGTCGGTCATGCCCATGGCATGCTCCTTCGGTTGAGGGCGGCGGCCACAAGATAACGGGGCCCGCCGGGCCTCCGCCACGGAGGAGGAGCCCTTTCTCCGCCCCGGGGCCCCGCCGTTGAGTCTCCGGGCCGGCGGTCGTAGTCTACTCGCATCCCACGATCAGGAGGAGATCATGTCACCACCGAAGGGGGGCATCGCCCCGGAACGGGTGCAGCAGTTCGTGAACGACGCCCACGGGGACCTCGACAGCGTCACCCGCATGCTGGACGAGGAACCGGGCCTCCTCAATGCCTGCTGGGACTGGGGAGGCGGGGACTGGGAGACCGGCCTCGGCGCGGCGGCGCACATGGGCCGCCGGGACATCGCCGAGCTTCTCCTCGACCGGGGCGCCCGCATCGACCTCTTCGCCGCGGCCATGCTGGGAAAGCTCGAAATCGTGAAGGCGGTGGTCGAGGACGACCCGGCTGTGATCGACCGCAAGGGGCCTCACGGGATCTCGCTGATGAGCCACGCGAGGAAGGGGGGCAAGGCGGCGGCGGAGGTCGTGAAGTACCTGAAGAGCCGGTAGGGGCCCTACGCAACCAGACGAAAGGCAAGCCATGGCCAAGGCGAAGAGCAGTAAGAAGAAGACGAAGCAGAAGGCGGAGCCTCCCGTCCTGCGCCACATGTGCTCCGTGGGCACGCTGCTGGGCTGCGGGGACAAGCGCGGGGAGTGGACGATCCCCCAGAAGCTGCGGCGGATCCGCAACGCCGGCTTCGACGGGTTCCTCGGGCGGGTCACCATGTTCGGGCCCGAGGTGGTCGAGGAGTCGGGCCTGATCTTCGCCTGCACCACCGACATGGGCGGACCCGGGGAGGCAGAGCGCAAGCTCAAGCGCATCCGCAAGTACAACGCCCGGGTGGTGAACGTGCAGATGCTCGACCACGACACCGGCACCGAGGAGGCGGTGACCTGCGCCCGCGAGGTCATGCGCGTCGCCGGCGAGCTGGAGATGGACGTCTCCATCGAGGTCCACCGCGACACCTGCACCGAGACCCCGGAGAAGGCCTATGCCCTGGCCGAGGGCTTCGAGAAGGCCGAGAAGCGCCCCCTCAAGATGACCTGGGACTTCTCCCACCCGGCGGTGGTCAAGCACCTGTCGCCGCCCTACTTCAAGCGCCTCGTGGAGCGCCCCGACCTGGTGCAGCTGGCCAACCAGATCCACTTCCGCCCCTTCAACGGCCATCACGCCATGGTCCCGGCCCTCGGCCGGGGCGGCAAGCTGACGCCGGAGTTCAAGGACTGCATGGAGTTCGGCGACCAGTTGCTGGCCCTGTGGCTGAAGGCGGCGCCCCCGGGCCGCGAGCTCTTCGTCTGCCCCGAGCAGATCGCCGGCGGCTACCACCTCTCGGTCTTCGGCGACCGCTTCAAGGACGTGAAGGCGATCAAGGCGGAGCTGCAGAAGAGCTGGAGGCGCAACCTGCGCAAGTGGAAGCCGCCGCGGAAGAAGCGGGCGAAGAAGGCGCGCCGGTAAAGCGCTCGCCGGGGCGGCCGGCGCAAGGGAGTGGGTGAGCCCGAGCCGGACCTCCGCGAGGAGCGCTCAGAACAGCCGCTCGGCGCCGTCCAGCTGCATCAGGCTCCAGATCTGGCCGGAAGCGAGGGGCCGCGTCTGGAGGACGGCGCTGCCCCCGGTGCGCAGGGGAAAGCGGTCGTGCTCCCACGGCACGGGGTCCAGCCCGAGGAGGTGGGAGACCACCACGCCGGTGGTGCCGCCGTGGCAGACCAGCAGCAGCGAGATCTCCCTGTCGGGCGTCCGCCAGAGGCGGTAGCCGTCGGCCTCGAAGGGACCGGCGCCGAACCCCCTGAGGAACTCCTCGAGGCCGGTGATCACGCGCTGCCGGAAGTCCCGGAAGGACTCGCCGCCCGGCATGCCGTCCCACCAGGCGCCGGGGGGCTGCTGCCGGACCTCCTGAAAGGCCGCCACCACTTCCTCCCCCGGCCGGCCCTCGAAGACGGGAGGGGCCTGCTCGGCCAGCCAGGGGCGGACCTGCGCCTCCAGGCCGAGGCGGCGTGACAGCGGCCCTGCGGTCTGCAGGGCCCGGCGCAGGGGGCTGACGAAGAGGGCGTCGAAGCGCTCGCCGGCCAGCTCCCCGCACAGGGCCGCCACCTCCTCCTCGCCCCGCGCGGTCAGGTCGGGATCGTCGACGGCGAGACCGTCCACGATCCAAGCCGGCTCCCCGTGGCGCACCAGGCGCAGGCGGATCACGCGGACCTGCCGGCGCCCGGCCGCGAGTCGGGGCTCACAGGTACCTGGCCACCCTCTCCTCGGCCTTGGTCATCACCTCGACGACGGCGGGCCGGCCTTCGCGGTTGGCGGCCACGGCGCGCTCGATGGCGGCGCGGACCTCGCCGGGCTGGTCCACCCGCTCGGCGTGGGCCCCCAGCTCCCGAGCCACGCCGGAGTAGCAGCCGCCGAGGCGGTCGACCCCGTGGACCCGGCTGGCCTCGGGCAGGTTCTTGTCGTAGTGGGTCATGACGCCGTTGTTGAGGACCACCGTCAGGATGGGGATCTCGGCGCGCACCGCCGTCTCCACGTCCATGCCGGCCATGCCGAAGGCGGCGTCGCCCATGACGTTGATCACCGTCTTCTCCGGGGCCGCCAGCTTGGCGCCCAGGGCCAGCCCGAAGCCGTATCCGAGCTGCGTCGACTTCCCCCATCCCAGGTAACCCCTCGGAGTCACCGCCTGCCACATGGGCAGCAGCTGGTCGCGCGGATACCCGGAGTCGTGGGTGACGATCGCCTCGGCCGGCGGCACGGCGGCGGCCATCTCGGTGAACACGCGGTAGGGGTTGATGGGGACCTCGTCGGAGAGCAGCAGCGGCCGCCACTGGTCCTCGAACTCCCTGCGGACCTCGGCCACGGCGGCAGCCACCGGTCGGCGGTCCCGGCCCTCCTCCCCGGCCTGGCGGCGGACCTCCTCCATCATCTGGCCGAGGACGAGACGGGCGTCGCCGAGGGCGCCGTGGTCCACGGCGTGGTCCCTGTCGAGATCGACCGGATCGTTGGTGACCTGGGCGACGACCGCCTGCTCCGGCAGGGGAAAGGCGAAGGTCGACTTCGTCAGGCTCGAGCCGATGGCGAGGACGAAGTCCGCCCGCTCCAGGAACCGCGCCGCCATGAGCGCGCCCGAGTGCCCTCCCGTGCCCAGGGCCAGCTCGTGGTCCTCGGGGAAGACGCTCTTGGCCGCCATGGTGGTCATCACCGGCACCGCCGCCAGCTCGGCGAAGGCGGCCAGCTCGTCCCAGGCCCGGGCCCACAGGGTCCCGTGGCCGGCGAGGATCACCGGGCGCTCGGCCCGCAGCAGGGCGGCCACGAGATCGCGCACGTCGTCCTCGTCCCCCCTCGACCGCCGCTCCCGCGGGGGCTCGTACTCGAAGTCGGGGGCCTCCTCGCCGCCCAGGTCGGCGGGGATCTCCACCAGCACCGGCCCCGGCCGGCCGTGGCGCATCTGCGAGAAGGCGACGCGCATCAGCTCCGGAACGCGCCCCGGCAGGTTGATGTTGGCCGCCCACTTGGTGACCCGCCGGTAGCCGAGAGCGGCCTCGAAGTTCGGATGGGCCTGGGTGCGGTCCACCGGCGGCCCCCCGGGCAGCAGCAGCAGCGGGATCGAGTCGGCGAAGGCCTGGGCCGACCCCGGGTAGGCGTTCTCCGCCCCCGGCCCCTGCTGCATGGTGAAGACGCCGAAGGCCTCGCGGTTGCGCACCCGGCTGAAGCCGTCGGCCATGTTGACGCCGGTGCGCTCGGTGCGGGTGATGATGGGGCGGATCCCGGCGACGGTGACCGCGTCGATCAGGGTCTGCTGGGGGAAGGCGGCGACCCACTCCACCCCCTCGGCCTTCAGGATCCGCGCGATGTTGTCGTTGACTGTCGCCATGAAAGGACTCCCATCGGTTGGTTTCGTATGATAGCCGGCCCTTCAACCAATCATCTTCGAGGAACGCATGCCAGCTTTGAAAGCCATTCTCTGCGGACTCGGCGGACGCGGCCCCCACTGGCTCGAGGCCTGCCGCGAGTACGACGGCGTCGACCTCGCGGCGGTGGTCGAGCCGGCTCCCGGCAACCGGGAACGAGCCCTCACCGAGCTCGACGTGCCCGAGGACCTGCTCTTCGAGGACCTCGCCGCCGCCGCCGGGGCCGTGGAAGCCGACTTCGTTCTCGACGTGACCCCGCCCGCGGTGCACGAGCGCATCGCCCTGGCCGCCTTCGAGGCCGGCCTGCACCTGCTCGGAGAGAAGCCGCTGAGCGGCGACTTCACCGCCGCCCGGCGCATCGTCGAGGCCGGCCGCCGCTCCGGCCGGCGCCACATGATCACCCAGAACTACCGCTTCAACCCGCAGCCCCGGACCACGCGCCGGCTCCTCGACGAGGGCCTCATCGGCGACTGCGCCCAGCTCGACGTCTCCCTCTACGTGAGCTGGGCCGACAACCCCGGCAGCCACTACGTCACCGAGCCCTGGATGTTCCTCACCGACATGGGCATCCACCACTTCGACATGATGCGCTACACCCTCGGCCGGGAACCGCTGAGCGTGCGCGCCGTCACCTGGAACCTGCCCTGGGGATGGCACGAGGGCGACGCCTGCCAGCTGATCCTGTTCCGCTTCGAGGACGGCGTCGTGGCCACCCACCGCGGCGTCGGCTGCACCGTGGGCCACGCCCCCGGCGGCCACAACGGCGAGTGGCGCTTCGAAGGTCCGGCGGGGACCCTGACCTGGGAGGGCTCCCGGCTGTTCCACACCCACGCCCACAGGGCCAACCCGCGGGTGCGGGAGCAGTTGAGCCTCGACCCGCCGGGGCCGGAGAAGCGCCATCCCGTGCTCCACGAGTTCGTCAGCGCCCTGAGGGAGGACCGCGAGCCCGAGTGCAGCGCCGAGGACAACCTCAAGTCCATGGCCATGGTCTTCGGCGCCGTAGCCAGCGCCCGGCAGGACGGCGCCGAGATCGACCTGGAGGAGCTGTGAGCGAGCTGGAGGGGCAGGTCGCCGTGGTCACCGGCGCCGCCCAGGGCCTCGGCCTGGCTACCGCCGCGGAGCTGGCCCGACGCGGCGCCCGCGTGGTTCTCGCCGACCTGCAGGCCGAGGCCGCCGCCGATCACGCGAGGCGCCTTGCCGCCGAGGGCCTGGCGGCCGAGGCCCGCGCCCTCGACGTCACCGACAGCGCCGCCGTCGGCGAGGCCCTGGGGTCCCTGGAGCGCCTCGACATCCTCGTCAACTCCGCCGGCGTGGGTCAGCGGGTCCTGCCGGTATCGGAGCTGCCCGACGAGGAGTGGGAGCGGGTCCTGTCCGTAACCCTCACCGGCACCTTCTACTGCTGCCGGGCGGGGTCGGCGGTCATGGAGCGCCAGGAATCGGGCGCCATCGTCAACTTCGCCTCCATCAACGGCCAGAACCCGGCGGCCCTGGTGGCCGCCTACAACGTCGCCAAGGCCGGGGTCATCTCCCTGACCCGCACCCTGGCGCAGGAGCTGGCCGCCTACGGCGTGCGCGTCAACGCCGTGGCCCCGGGCCCGGTCTACACCCCCTTCAACCAGAGCAACATGGCGCAGCGGTCCGCCTCCCTCGGGATCAGCGAGGAGGAGATGATCGAGCGCGTGCGCAAGGCGATCCCCCTCGGCCGCTGGGGCGAGCCGGAGGACATCGCCCGGACGGTGGCCTTCCTGTGCGGGCCGGAGAGCGCGTGGATGACGGGGGAGGTGGTGCGCGTCAGCGGCGGGATGGAGGGGGTGTCGGCGGCGCCTCCGAAGCGGCCCCTCGGCTAGGGGGTGGCGCTAGTCCCACTCCAGGCGCACCCCCTCCCACCGGCGGTTGCAGATACCCGTGGAGAGCATGC
>CAZEHQ010000001.1:57560-73526 GCA_964512165.1 uncultured Gemmatimonadaceae bacterium
CGCGGCCCGGTGGGAAGTGACCTATCAGGCCATCCCGATTCGCCTGGTGGGCGGGGATGTAGCCACGGCTGTACGAACCCTGCCTTGGGGAGCGATCAAGGGCAGGGCCCCGCACTGAGATCGATTCCCGCCAAGGGGGTGAGCCCTGGCCTCGTCCCCTACCAGACTGGGACGCTACTCGGGCGACAGCCGGCCGGCGGCCTCGACGAAGCGCTGCGCCAGCTTCGGGCCCAGGCCCTCGTCCTCGTGCTTGAAGAACACGAAGGCGCGGTCCCACCCCTGCTCCAGGACGCGCGCCGCCCACGCCTCCATCTCCGCGTCGGAGTAGTCGCTGCCCCGCAGGCGCAGGTAGCCCCAGTCGGCGGTGGCGGCGAAGCGGCGCTCCACGTCGGCGGCGGTGTCGTCGTCCTCGTGGGCGAAGCAGAGGGCCAGGTTGCGGGAGCGCAGGCAGTCGCGCACGTCGTCGTCGAACCAGCTGTCGTGGCGGAACTCCATGGCCGCCGGCAGGCGGTCCGGCAGCAGGCCGACGAAGGTCCGCAGCCGCTCCAGGTCCTTCTCGAAGGTGGGCGGGAACTGGAAGAGGACCGCCCCCAGGCGCTCTTCCAGCTCGCCGGCGATGCCGGCGAACCAGGCCGTCTCTTCCCCCACGTCCTTCAGCTTCTTGAAGTGAGTGATCCGCCGCGTCGCCTTCATGGCGAAGCGGAACTCCCCGGGCACGCGCTCCGCCCAGCCGCGCACCACCTCGGGCTTGGGGACGCGGTAGAAGGAGTTGTTGATCTCCACCGTGCGGAAGCGCTCCCCGTAGAAGGAGAGCATCTCCTTGTCGGGGAGCTTCTCGGGATAGAAGGGCCCCTTCCACTCCTTGTAGCTGTAGCCGCTGGTGCCGGCGTAGAGCTCCATCGTCAGACCTCGATGGCGTAGAGGCGGTTCGCCGCCGGCAGGGTGATGCGCTCGGAGTAGTGGAAGACCTCGGCCGCCTCGGGCGACTCGCCGGCCGGGGTGGGGACCTCGACGATGAAGTCGGCGAAGCCCGGGACGTTGAAGGCGACGAAGGCCAGCCGCAGGGCGTCGACGCTGCGCTCGGGCCGGCGAGAGAGGTCGGGCAGGACCACCGGACCGGTGTCGACCTGGTAGATCCCGGGGCCGCGGCGGGTGTTCATCGTCTTCACCGGCGCCTCGATGACGGCCCGCAGGCCGGTGCCGGGGTCGGCGATCTCCGTCTGCGAGACCAGCGGCTCGTGGGCATAGGTCGCCTCCAGGATCTCCTCCTGGCTGGTCAGCTCCCGCGCCGGGCCCTCCACCAGCCGGTAGCCCTGTCCGTCCCACCAGCCGCCGGCGCCGCGGACCTCGCGGTAGCCGTCGTGGCGGACGGACTTGCGGCGGAAGACGATCCCCCACCGCGGCCCGAAGACCGGCAGGAAGTCGTAGTTGTCCTTCAGGAACAGGTCCTTCTCGGCGAAGGTGTCCTCGCTCTTGCAGGAGCCGCACTGCACGTAGTCCTCGTGGGTCCCGGCGCGCTCGTCGATCCAG
The DNA here is from genome assembly GCA_964512165.1 of uncultured Gemmatimonadaceae bacterium. GTDB lineage: Bacteria > Latescibacterota > UBA2968 > UBA8231 > UBA8231 > UBA8231. The sequence goes on from CAZEHQ010000001.1 coordinate 59,091, forward strand.
CGGGTGCGCGACTCCACCCAGAAGCGGACCTCGTTGGTGGGCGCCCTGCCGATGACGAAGGAGCGTCCGTAGTCGAGGGGCGTCATGATCGGGAGTCCTCCTCCGGCGCCTCGGACGCCGCTTCGGGCACGGCCCACAGGGTGACCGTGACCTCGTGGGAGAGCCGGCGCCAGCGGTCGTCGGTGGTGCGCACGACCGCGGTCCAGCCGTTCTGCGCGGAGGGTTCCTGGCGGATCTCGTAGTAGCCCTCCCCCTCCGCCTCGAGGGCGAAGATCCAGCCCTCCTCCTGGGGCACGGGACCGTGGACCTCGGTGGTCACCTGCTCCGCCTCGCGGCCGTAGAGCCAGGTGTACCGGAGGCCCTCGGCATTGTCGTAGCGGATGTCGTAGATCCCCCCGGCGTAGCCGGAGTGCCAGGTGAAGAGCCGCACGCCGCGCTCCCTCGAGCGCAGGGGATCTTCAGCCGGCGGCGGGATCGGGCCTCTGTCGAGCAGGTCGGACAGGGCCTGCAGGGCCTGCCTCTCCAGGCGCCGGGCCGCCCGCACGCGCACCCTGGCCTGCTCCGGCTCGATCTTCGTGCTGTCCGCTTCCCCCTCGAAGACGCCGAGGTCCCGCTGCAAACCGCCGGTGTCCTCCTCCAGCTCGTCCGCCACCCCCTGGTAGGCCGTCCCCGCGGCCTGGAGCAGCTCGCGCCTGCGCCCGGGGCCTTCGCGGCCGGCGGCGGCGAGGAGGTACCGCGCCGCCATCCTCCGGGCCTCGATCAGAGGCGGCAGGTCGCCCGAGGCCATCCAGCCGAGCCCCTGGCGGGCCTCGCCGTTGGCGGCGAGCCACTCCTCGGTCCACGGGAGCCGCTCCCAGTCGCGGACCCAGGCGTCCCAGGCGTGGAGCCCGGCCGGGCGCCGGTGCCGGCCCCACGGCTCCGGCTGGTCCTCCGACCAGAGGGTGAGCCCCAACTCCAGGGCCAGGGCGGCGACGCTGTCCACGAGGGCGCTCTCGGACAGGGGTTCCCCGTCTCTCTCCACCACCAGGAAGGGACAGTTGCGCCACAGGCGGTCGGGGAACCGGGCCCACCACTGATCGTCGACGAGGCGCCAACCCTGCTCGGCGGGCCCTGCCTCGTAGAGCTCGATACCCCCCGCCGTCTCCCGGTAGCCGGCGGCCACCTTCCACCGCTGGTCTTCATCCCCGATCACCACCGGCAGGCCCCACGACAGCCAGCCCTTGATCTCCTTGAGGCTCTCCCGCGCCTTGAAGCCGCTGGAGACGCTGTAGCCCAGGCCGAGCCACTCGAGCATGCGCGGGGGCTCGGGACCGTACCGGGGCCACCCGGTCGGGGAGTAGGGGTTCGAGTAGGCGCCGGACCAGAACGGCGGCCGGCTCAGGGTCGCCAGGGTGAGGCTGTCGAGGTCCGCCCGCCGGATCCCTGCGGCGTCCACCGCGGCGCCCAGGAGGCTCTCGCCGGTGGGCGTGGGAGGCTGCGGGAGGAGGATCGAGTCCGGGGCGGCGAGAGCCGCCTCGAGGGGCTCTCCGCGTCCGAGATCGCCCACCCTCTCCTCGGAGAACCAGCCGTCGTAGACATCCTCGGAGCGGACTCGCGCCGCCGGCGACAGGGGATCGGCCCCGGTGACGCTGTAGCGGACTCCCGGGTAGCGGTTGCCGGCGAAGCGCGGATCGTCGATGGGCTCGCAGACGTTGAAGGAGAAGTCGAACCGCCCCCGTCTCTGCGAGGCGCGCACGAGGAGCCGGTGCTCCCCGGCCTCCAGGTATCCCGGCAGCTGCACCTGCCCCAGCATGTGGCGGCGGCGGCCCTCGAACTCGTGGAGCGGCTCGCCGTCGATCCAGACGGAGAGGCCCTCGTCCGAGCCGAGCCAGAACCGCACCGAGTCGGGACGGGCCATGGTGAAGGTCGTGTACGCGTACACGGCACAGTGGATGGGATCGTCGAAGTGGCTGTCGAGGTCGATCTTGTCGTGGCCGAACCAGGTCACCTCGGACCAGCCGCCGCGTCCGGGTACCGGGCGCAGCGCGGCCGCCTCCTCCGGGGTGAACCGGTGGTCGCGCTCCACCGGCCCCAGGAGGGTCCAGCGCCGGGGGCCCATGCCGTAGTTGGCCTGCTCGGTCCACTCGCCGCCGCCGTAGTCGATGCCCGCCTTGACGTAGCGCATGGCCAGGGACTCCACGTCGCCGCCGAGGACGCGGATGTTCTCGTACACGCCGGGGCCCCGGCCCTGCTGCCAGGCCAGGTGGGCGAACTCGAAGTCGTCCGGGTTGAAGCCCATGAGCCGGGCCACCACGAGGTCGGTGGCCACCGGGTCGGCGCCGGCGACGATCGTGTTGGCGCGCCGGGGTATCCCCCCGAAGGCGCCGCCCTCGCTGCCGGCGATCATGTCGACCACGTTCAGATCGACCTCGGTCAGTCCCCACAGATCGACCCAGCACTCGTCCTGCACGCGCGGGGCGTGGGGGATGCCGGCGGGCCGGCGGTCGGTGCCGCTGCCCTTGTTCCAGCCGTAGATGTGCCCGGGAAGGATGCCGAGGTGGTTCTTCATCGCCGCCGTGATCTTGGCCCCGTGGGTCTTGGCCACGGGACAGTTGATCCAGGCGTCGGCCTCGACGATGGTGGCGGCGATGTCGTAGTCCGGATCGGCCAGGCCTCCCCCCCGGGGAGCCAGGCGGACGGGGCGGTCGAAGTTCAGGTCGACACAGTCGATGTCGACGCCCCGCTGCCGCAGCTCGCGGACCGTGGCCCGGTGGCCGGCGATCTCGAAGCCGTCCGCCAGCTTGTACTCCTGGTCGGTGCTGTCCTTCAGGGACGGGCTCATCCAGCCGCCGGCGCCCTCGGCGATGGAGATGCGCGCGCCGGGGGCCGTCTCGTGGACCAGGATCGCCACGGCGCGCACCACGCGGGCGTCGGTGACGATGCCGGAGCCGGAGGGTTCGGGGATCGTGACGTTCGGCTTGATCGCCACCCAGCGCGCCGTGTCGGGGACGAAGGCCTCCATCCCCCCCACGAGGTCGACGGCGCGGCGCACCATCTGCAGGACCTGGTCGGCGGTGAGGGAATCGGTGCGCGCCGCGGGTGCGGCGAGGGACTCGTCGTCGGAGGGGGCGACGCCGACCTCGAAGGGCTGGGCCGCTGTCGGCGACGAGTGGAACTGGGCGAGCAGGGCCAGCAGGAGGATGGGGCGGACTCGGTTCAGGACGACTCTCCAGGCTGAGGATCCGGTGGGAATCAGCGGACGCCCCTGGAACATTGTCAACGCCGAGGGTCCCCCGGCCTCCCGTTGACCCTCCGCCGGGACGCGCCGAATATAACCGCCCCCATGGAACGCCATCTCGACCGCAACGACTTCCGCCTCCTTCTGGGATGCGCCATCCTGACCGTCATCGGCCTGGCGGTGGGGGCGCGGTTCTTCTACGACGCCTTCCCCGAGGCGACGATCGACTTCGACCTCACCCGCGGCGAGGCCCGCGAGCAGGCCGCCTCCTTCCTCGAGGACCGGGGGTTCGACCTCGACGGCTACCGGCAGGCCGCCCTGTTCCGCTACGACGACGACGCCAAGACCTTCCTCGAGCGCGAGCTGGGCCTCGAGGGGGCCAGCGCCGTCATCGGCGATCCGGTGCGCCTGTGGCGCTGGAGCAACCGCTGGTTCCGCGAGCGCCAGAAGGAGGAGTTCCGGGTCGAGCACACGACCACCGGCGAGCTGGTCGGCTTCCGGCACCAGATCGAGGAGGAGGCCGCCGGCGACAGCCTCTCCCAGCCCGAGGCCCGGGCCCTGGCGGAGCGGTTCCTCGCGCAGAGCATGGACCTCGACCCGGGCCGGCTGGAATTCGTCGAGGCGACGACCATCGAGCGGCCCAACCGGGTGGACCACGCCTTCACCTGGAAGCTGGCCGGCTTCGAGGTCTCCGGCTCCAGCTACCGGTACCACGTCGGCGTGCAGGGCGGCGCGGTGGGCAGCTTCACCGAGTTCCTGAAGGTCCCGGAGGCCTGGACGCGGGACTACAAGGAGCTGCGTTCCCGCAACGATACCACCGGCCTCGTGGCTTCCCTGTTCCTGTTCGCCTCCTGGGTGGCGCTGCTGGTCCGCCTCGTGTCGAGCATCCGCTACCAGGACGTGCGCTGGCGCTTCGCCCTCGTCCTCGGGGGGATCGCCTTCGTCCTCAGCTTCCTGGCCGAGATCAACGCCCTGCCGGTGGCGGTCTACAACTTCGACACCACCGGCACCTTCGGCAGCTTCCTGGCGGGAGGGGTGCTCCAGGCCGCCGCCATCGCCCTGGCCATCGGCCTGGCCATCGCCTTCATCGTCGCCGGCGGCGAGCCGGAGTACCGCCGCTGGTACGGCGGCCACATCCGGCAGTCGAAGCAGTTCGTGCCCGAGGGCCTGCGCACCAAGCGCTTCCTCACGGGCAGCGTCATCGGCGTGGCCATGACGGCGTTGTTCGTGGCCTACCAGAGCGTGTTCTACGTGGTGGCCGACCGCTTGGGGGCGTGGAGCCCGGCGCAGATCCCCTACCAGGAGATGGTCAACACCTACATCCCCTGGGTCGTGGTGCTCCTCATCGGCTTCCTGCCCGCCGTCTCCGAGGAGTTCACCTCCCGGGCCTTCTCCATCCCCTTCCTGCAGCGGCTCCTGCGGCACCGCTGGGCGGCGGTGCTCATCTCCGCCGCCATCTGGGGCTTCGCCCACGCCGGCTATCCGCAGCAGCCCTTCTGGATCCGCGGTCTCGAGGTCGGCCTCGCGGGGGTCGTGGTGGGCTACGTCTTCGTGCGCTGGGGGCTGCTGCCGGTCCTGGTCTGGCACTACATGATCGACGCCTTCTACACGGCCCTGATCCTGCTGCGCTCCAGCGACCCCTACTTCGTGCTCTCCTCCGCCCTGTCGGTGGGCATCCTGCTGCTGCCCCTCGGGGCGGCGGTGGTCCTCTACCTGCGGCGGGGGGCCTTCGCCGACGCCGCACCCCTGCTCAACCGCGAGGACAGCGCCCCCCTCGAGTCCGCGGCCCCCGCCCGGCCGGCGGAATCGGCCCCAGTGGAGAGCACCCTTCCGGAGGCCGCTGACGCCGCGGACTACCGGCCGCTGAGCCGGAGGCGGCTCACAGTCGCCGCCGCGGTGGTGCTGGCGGGACTGGCGGTCTTCGCCTTCGAGAAGCCGGACCTGGTCCCGGAGCCCGACTACCGGCTGACTTCGGAAGAGGCCCTCGCCGAGGGCCGCCGTCACCTCGGCACCTTGGGCGTCGACGTCGACTCCTGGCGCACGGTGGTGACCCAGTCGACCCCCTGGCACGGGTCCGCCGTGGAGTACCGCGACGAGCGCGCCGGCCCGAAGGCCGCGGCGGCGCTCTACGAGGACGATCTGGCCCCGGCCCTGTGGCGGCTGCGGCTCTACCGGCCCGGTGAGAAGGAGGAGTGGGAGGTCCGCCTGCGCCCGGAGGACGGCGAGGTCTACGACATCCGCCACCAGCTCGCCGAGGAGGCGCCGGGCGACAATCTCTCCGAGGAGGAGGCCAAGGCCGTGGCCCTGGACCACCTGCGCGCCTTCGGACTCGACCCTGCCTCCCTCGTGCTGAAGGAGGCCTCCGCCGAGGACCTGCCCGGGCGCCGGGACCACTGGTTCGTGTGGGAGGCGGAGGAGGGCGACCGGCGCAACCTCGACGAGGCCCGGTTCCGCTGCCGGGTGCACGTGGCCGGCGGCGAGGCCGCCGACCTGGACCGGTTCATCAAGCTGCCAGAGGACTGGCTGCGGGAGCGCCGCGAGGGTTCCTGGTGGCGCACGATCCTGGAGTGGACCCCCGTGGGGGTGGCCATCGCCGTCTCCGTGCACCTGCTGGTGCTGCTCGTGGGGCACATCCGCTCGGGAACGCTGGCCTGGCGGCGGCCCCTCCGGCTCGGCCTCTTCGCGGCCGCGGTTCTCGCCCTGGGGCAGGCCAACGAGCTGCCGGCGTTCTACGCCTTGTACCGGACCGAGATCCCCCTGACCCTCTACCTGATCACCGGTCTGGCGGGATTCCTCCTCGGCTCGATCCTGCTGGGGCTCCTCGTGGCCCTGGGCGCCGGCCTCTGCGGCTCCCTGTACCCGAAGGCCGCTGACCGTCTGAGCGGGGCCGGCCTGCGCCTGCAGCTGCGCGACGCCGTCCCCCTCTCCGTCCTCGCCGCCGCCGCCGGACTGGCCCTGAACCGGCTCTCGGGGATCCTCGCCGCCGCCTTCCCCGCCGGAGCCCCGTCACCCTCCCCCGAGATCCCGAGTGTCGACTCCTGGGCCCCCGCCTTGGGCGGTCTCCTGGACGCCGTGGGGAGAGGGCTGGTCCTGCCCCTGGCCGCCGGCGTCCTCGTGTACTACGCCGTCCGCGTCCTCCGCCGCCCGCCGCTGGTGGTCCTGGTCGTCCTCGCCCTGGGGGCGGCCATGGCCGGCGCCGACGCCCACCGGCCGGCCGAGTTCCTCTACGGCCTGGGCTGGTTCGTCCTCACCGCCGCGGTGCTGGCCGCCGCCGTGTACTGGCTCTTCCGCGGCAACGCCGCCGCCTACGCCCTCGCCAGCTTCCTGTTCACCGCCGTGGACCGCGGCCTCGGTCTGCTGCACCAGTCGGCGTTCGCAGCCCAGGGCTGGGCGCTGCTCGTCCTGGCTGCGGCGCTGATGGCGGGTCTGTGGCTGCTCTCCTCCAGGGGCGGCTCCCACGAGGCCGGAGCAGGTTCCGGGGCACCGGCCGTGGGCCCGCCGGCGCAACAGCCCTGATGCACCTCCTCGTCACCGGCGCCTCCGGCCGCGTCGGCACCTGCGTCGTGAGCGGTCTGCGGGCCCGGGGCCACCGGGTGCGCGCCTTCGACCGGCGGCCACCCGCCGACGGCGGCGGGGAGAGCCTGCAGGGGGAGTTGGGCGACTTCGACCAGGTCCGCCGCGCCGTGGACGGCGTCGACGCGGTGATCCACCTCGGGGGCAACGCCGGCGAGCGGCCGTGGCCGGAGATCAGCAACAACAACTACATCGGCTGCTACCACGTCTTCGAGGCGGCGCGGGAGCTGGGGGTTCGGCGCGTCGTCTTCGCCAGCCGCGCCGGCCTGCTCCGGCTCTACCCGGACGGGGTGCAACGCCGGGTGGACATGCTGCCGCGCCCCGTCGGCCTCTACGACAACAGCAAGCTCTTCGGCGAGATGCTGGCCTCCATGTACGCCTCGCGCCACGGCATGGAGTGCGTCTGCGTGCGCATCGGCAACTTCAGCCTCGACCGCGACCGGCCCGGGCACCCGCACCAGCTCAGCCACGGCGACTGCGTCCGCCTCTTCGAGCAGGCCGCCGCCCATCCGGTGGCCGGCTTCGAGATCGTCTTCGGCGTCTCCGCCAGCGACTGGCCCCTCTACGACGTGGACCACGGCCGGCAGGCGATCGGCTACGAGCCCCGGGACGTCTCCCGGGTGCCAGCGGAGAAGCGCACCTTCCGCGGCGATGACGGACCCGCCGAGCCGCTGTCGGACGAGCCGCCCCGCCGGGTGCTGATCACCGGCGCCGCGGGGCAGGTGGGGCGGGTCCTGGCCCGCGGCCTGCGGGGCCGCTGCGAGGTCCGCGGCATGGACCGCGCGGAGATGCCGGAGCTGTCGGACACGGTGGTGGCCCCCCTCGGGGACTTCGAGGCCTGCCTGCGGGCCACCCGGGACGTGGACGCCGTCGTCCACCTGGGGGGGACGCCCAGCGGCGGCTCTCCCTGGGAGGAGGTGTGGTCCTCCAACTTCGTCGGCACCTGGCACATCATGGAGGCGGTGAGGCGCAACCGGGTGCCCCGCGTCGCCTACGCCAGCCGCGCCGGCATCCTGTCTCCCTACCCGAAGGGCCTGCGGCGCACCGTCGACCTCTTCCCGAGGCCGGAGACCTTCTACACGATCAGCAAGATCTTCGGAGAGGGCCTGGGCCACACCTGGGCCTGGCGCCACGGCACCCGCTTCGTCGGCGTGCGCATCGGCAACTTCAGCCTCGAGCGGGACCAGCCCGCCCATCCGCACCAGCTGGGGCACGAGGACGCAGTGCGCGTCTTCGAGGCGGCCATCACCCACACGGGGTCGACGTACGAGATCGTCTTCGGGGTGTCGGACAGCGACTGGCCGCTCTACGACGTCGACCACGGGCGGCGGGCGATCGGCTACCAGCCCGCCCAGCGCAGCGAGGTCCCGGAGGCGGAGAGGAACTAGCGGGCGGCGTCCGTCAGTCCGCGTACTCCACCGGCACCACGCTCTCCTCGATCCGCCGGCGCAGCGCCGCCAGCTCTTCCCGAACCCGGGCGGCGACCTCGGCCACGGGCACCTCCTCGCCCCGGCCGCTGGCGCCGCGCAGCTTGACCTCCAGAGTCCCCTTCTTCAACCCGCGGTCGCCGACGGTGACCCGCACCGGACAGCCGATGAGGTCGGCGTCGTTGAACTTGACGCCGGGGTTCTCGGGGCGGTCGTCGTAGAGGACCTCGACGCCGGCCGAGGTCAGCTCCTCGTAGAGGGCCTCGGCGGCGGACCGGGCCGGCCCATCGCCCTTGGCCAGGGAGACGAGGTGCACCTGGTACGGAGCGACGGTCACCGGCAGGCAGAGGCCGTTCTCGTCGTGGTGCTCCTCGGCGACGCAGGCGAGGAGCCGGCCCACGCCGATGCCGTAGGAGCCCATGATGACGGGCCGCTCGCGGCCCTGCTCGTCGAGGAAGGAGGCGCCCAGGGCGTCGGTGTAGCGGGTGCCGAGCTGGAAGATGTTGCCCACCTCGACGCCGCGGGCAGTGCGCAGGGGGGCGCCGCAGACGGGGCAGGCGTGGCCCGCCTCGGCGAGGGCGATGTCGGCGGCGACGGCGGCCTGCCAGTCGCGCCCGTGGTTGACGTTGCGCACGTGGTACCCGGCCTCGTTGGCGCCGGAGACCAGGTTCGGCGACGAGACAACGGAGTCGTCCGCCACCACGAGGGTGTCCTCGTCCAGCCCCATGGGCGAGGCATAGCCGGCCACCGCCCCGGCGGCGGCGATCTCCTCGTCGTGGGCCGGCCTCAGCGCCAGGGCGCCGGCGGCGTTGGCGAGCTTGATCTCGTTGACCTCGATGTCGCCGCGGATCACGGCGAGGACGAGGCGCTCCGTTGCCTCGCCGCCGGCCTCGGAGGCCTTGAAGCGGCCCACCAGGAAGACCGCCTTCGCCGTGCGGCTCGCGGGGATGTCGAGGAAGGCGGCCAGCTCGGCGATGGTCGCCGCTCCGGGAGTGGCCACCCTCTCCAGCGGCGCCGGCTCCTCTTCGGCGGCCGCCGCCTTGGCGAAAGCGGCGACCTCGGTGTTGGCCGCGTAGCCGCAGGCTTCGCACAGGGCCAGGGTGTTCTCCCCCACCTCGTTGAGGTACATGAACTCGTGGGCCGCGGAGCCGCCCATCATGCCCACGTCGGAGCGCACCGCTCGCACCGGCAGGCCGCAGCGCCGGAAGATGTCGAAGTAGGCCTGGTAGTGGGCCCGGTACTGGGACTCCAGCCCCTCCTGCGAGGCGTCGAGGGAGTAGGAGTCCTTCATGGTGAACTCGCGCACCCGCAGCAGGCCGGAGGTGGGCCGCGCCTCGTCGCGCCACTTGGTCTGGAAGTGGTAGACCATGGCGGGCAGCTGCCGGTACGAGCGGATCTCGCGGCTGGCCAGGTCGGCGACGATCTCCTCGTGGGTGGTGGCCAGCACCATGTCGCGGCCGTGGCGGTCCTCGAAGCGGGTCAGGGACTCGTCGTACTCCTCGTAGCGGCCCGAGGCCTTCCACACGTCGGCGGCGTGGACCACGGGCATCTTGATCTCCTGGCCGCCGATGGCGTCCATCGCACGCCGGACGACCTCCTCGATCTTGCCCAGGGACCGCTGCGCCAGCGGCAGGTAGCTGAAGATGCCGCTGGCGAGCTGGCGGACGTACCCGGCCCGCAGCAGCAGGATGTGGCTGGCCACCTGGGCGTCGGCGGGAGCCTCGCGCAGGGTCTGGCTGAAGAGACGGCTCATGCGCATCGGTATCGGATCTCCTTCAGGTTCGGGACGCCTCGTGCTTCACCAGCGAGCCCATGGCCCGGTACATCACCCACAGGGACAGGCACACCCAGACGCCGGCGATGGGATAGGCCAGCCACGGCAGGCCGAGGTGGGCGGCCAGGATGCCGGCGTCGGTGCGGCCGGCGTACAACCACAGGTCGGTGCGGAAGTCGTGGAGGCTGTAGAGGCAGAGCATCACCCCCAGCCACACGGCGCCCGCCGCCCCGGCCCGGGCCGAGTACACGGCCGTGGAGATCAGCACCAGGCCGGCGGCGATGCCGAGGTAGAAGTCGAGCCCCCCCGCGGGCGTGAAGGCCAGGGTCATGCCCAGGGTAGCGGCGCCGATGAGAAGCAGGGCCAGCCGCTGCAGTTGCGGCAGCACCCCCGACCAGATCAGCGCCGCGCCGAGCAGGGCCGAGCCCAGGTACCCGGCCGAGACGATGACCACCGGCCAGCCGCCCCGGGACAGGGTGTAGCCGTGCTCGGCCCAGGCGGTGCGCATCTCCAGGACCTCTCCCCCCGTGACCAGGGCGGCGACGGCGTGGCACATCTCGTGGACCATGACCACGAAGACGCGGAAGGGCTTGATCCAGAAGGTGTCCCAAAGCAGCAGGGCGGCGGCGGCGCACAACAGGTGAAAGCGGAAGCGCCACAGGATGCGGGCCTGACGGTGCAGCCCCTTCCCCACGGAGGCTATTCCGGCGCCCGCGAGGCGATGCGGCCGGCGATGAGGGCCACCGCCTCGTCCACCGCCATGGGATCGAGGCTGTCGCCGCTGCGCAGGCGCACGGCCGCCTTCCCGTCCTCGACCTCGCGGTCGCCGAGGACCAGCATGTGCGGGACCTTCTGCTTCTGGGCGGCGCGGATGCGGTAGTTCAGGCTCTGATCGGCCTGCAGCTCGACACGAACGCCCGCGGCCGCCAGGGCCTGGCGGACCGTTTCCGCGTACTCCCCGTGGCGCTCGGCGATGGGCAGGACCACCGCCTGCACCGGCGCCAGCCACGTGGGGAAAGCGCCGGCGTAGTGCTCGATCAGGAAGCCGATGGTGCGCTCGTGGGTCCCCAGGGGGGCCCGGTGAATGCAGATCGGCGTCTCCTCCGCGTTCTCGGCATTCGTGTAGACGAGCCCGTAGCGGGCCGGCACCGCGAAATCGACCTGGTTGGTGGCGATGGAGAACTCGCGGCCGATGGCGCTCCACACCTCGACGTCGATCTTGGGGCCGTAGAAGGCCGCCTCCCCGGCGACCTCGACGTGGTTGATGCCGCCGTTGGCCAGGGCGCGGCGCACCCTCTCCTCGGTCTCCAGCCACAGCTCCGGCTCGTCGACGTATTTCTTTCCGAGGTCCGCCGGGTCGTGGGTGCTGAAGCGCATGACGTACTTGTCGATGCCGAAGAGCTCGAAGTATCCGAGGTACATGCGGCAGACGGCGAGGAACTCCTCCTCGAACTGATCGAGGGTGCAGTAGATGTGGGCGTCGTTCATCTGCATGGAGCGCACCCGCAAGAGGCCGAAGAGCTCCCCCGACTGCTCGTAGCGGTAGCAGGTCCCGTACTCGGCCAGGCGCAGGGGCAGGTCGCGGTAGCTGCGCGGCGCCGAGGCGAACACCTTGTGGTGGTGGGGGCAGTTCATCGGCTTGAGGTAGTACTTCACCCCCTCCATCTCCATGGGCGGAAACATCGACTCGGCGTAGTAGGGCAGGTGGCCGCTGCGCACGAACATCGAGTCCTTGCAGATGTGGGGGGTGCGCACCTGCAGGTATCCGGCGTCGCGCTCGGTCTCCTTGGCCAGCCGTTCCAGCTCCTCGATCAGGACCGTCCCCTTCGGCTGCCACAGGGGCAGGCCGGGACCGACCTCGTCGTCGAAGAAGAACAACTCCAGCTCGCGCCCGAGGCGGCGGTGGTCCCGCTTCTTCGCCTCCTCCAGCATCTTCAGGTGGCCATCGAGGGCCTCGCGGCTGGCGAAGGCGGTGCCGTAGATGCGCTGCAGCATCTTGTTGCCCTCGTCGCCGCGCCAGTAGGCGCCGGCCACGCTGAGCAGCTTGTAGTGGCGGACCTGCCCCGTGCTCAGCACGTGGGGTCCGCGGCAGAGGTCGACGAAGTCGCCATCGCGGTAGAAGGTGAGGGACTCGTCGTCCTCCAGCTCGTCGAGGATCTCCAGTTTGTACGGCTCGTCCTGAAGTCGGCCCCGCGCCTCGTCGCGGCCCACCTCCTCGCGCTCGAAGCGGTGGTTCTGGCGGACCACCCGCTTCATCTCCTTCTCGATGCGCGACAGGTCTTCGGTGCTGAAGGGCTCGGGCACGTCGAAGTCGTAGTAGAACCCGTCGTCGATGGCCGGTCCGATGGCCAGCCGCGCCTCGGGGAAGAGGCGCCGCACGGCCTGGGCCATGACGTGGGACAGGCTGTGGCGGTAGACCCACGCCGCCTCGTCGGACTCCCAGGGGACCAGCTCGACCTCGGCGGACGGGTCCAGGGGCGTGTGGAAGTCGACCCACTCGCCGTCCCGGCGGGCGGCGACGAACTCCCGCAGCAGCTTGCGGTCGTGCCCGAGGAGGATCTCCTTGAGGTTGCCGCCCCCCTCGTGCTCCAGCACCTCCTGTTCGCGGATCCGGATCCTCACGCCTCGCTCCTGTGGGTCATGAGAAAAGCCCACTGTCGATCGGTCTCGACAGCGGGCTCTCTCGGAAGTCTTCGGTCGGGAATCGCTTATCCCGGAGGGGCCGCCGTCGAATGTCGGTCACGGGTACCCGTGACGGGCGTGGTCGTCCCGGGGGTGGTGGTCTCGCGGCGCGATGCTTCGTCCGCCGTCTTCTTCTCCCGGGACATGCAGGTGGCTCCTTCGGTCATGGCTGCGATTCGATCTAGTATGCCGCCCTTGCCGGAGAATGTCAAACCTCACTCCACGACGGAAACCGCATCGCCGAGCCGGATGGGTCCGCTGCGCTCCACCGGGCCGAAGACACCGCCGCGCATGGCAGGTCTCAAGGCCTCCTGCAGACCGGCGCGCTGCAGGTCCATCCCCTCGCAGGGCACCGTCTCGCCGCGCACGGTCATCTCGGCCCCGCCGATGCGCAGCCGGCGGCCCACGAGCGAACCCAGGTCGAGGCCGCGGACTACCAGATTGGCGCGTCTCGCCCGCGGCGGCAGGTCGGCGCCCATGAGGGCCATGGCCTGCTCCCAAGCCTCGATGGAGAGCAGGGTCACCGCGCGGGACGGGTTGCGGCGGTGATCCCCCGCCAGCCCCACGCCGGAGACGGCGACCACCTCCCCGCACTCCCGGGCCGGCCCCCGGCGCTCGGGGTAGACGAGGATCTCCTCCACCCGGCCTTGCGCGGATGTTGCGCTCACAGGGGGCAGACCAGGGCGCTGTCGAGGAGCTTCTGGTTGTCCGAGTAGTCCATGGGCACCTCCACGAGGTGGACGCCGGGGGTGTCCAGACAGGAGGCGAGGGTGGGGACCAGGTCCTCGGAGCGCTCGACGCGGTGGCCCCGGGCGCCGTAGGCCTCGGCGTAGCGCACGAAGTCGGGGTTGCCGAGGTCGAGGCCGTAGTCGGGGAACCCGGCGTGCTCCTGCTTCCACTTGATCATGCCGTAGGCGTCGTCGCGCAGGATCAGGCAGACCAGGTCCATGCCCAGGCGCACGGCGGTCTCCAGCTCCTGGGAGTTCATCATGAAGCCGCCGTCGCCGCAGATGGCCATCACCTTCTCGCCGGGGCTGCACAGGTGCGCCGCCATGGCCGACGGCAGGCCGGCGCCCATGGTGGCCAGGGCGTTGTCGAGGAGCACCGTGTTCGGCGCGTGAGCGTCGTAGTTGAGGGCGAACCAGATCTTGTAGACGCCGTTGTCGAGGGCGATGATGCCGGTCTCGGGCATGACCTCCCGCACGCACCGTACCAGGCGCTGGGGCTTGACGGGGAAGCCGGTGTCGTCCTCCCCCTCGCGGGCGCGCCCGGCCACCCATTCGCGGACCCGCAGGAAGTAGTCGAACTCCCAGTGGTCCTGGGGCTCCACCTTCTGCAGGATCTGCCACAGGCTGTTGCCGATGTCGCCCACCACCTCCAGCTGCGGGAAGTAGACCGGGTCGACCTGGGCGGAGAAGAAGTTGACGTGAACCACCTCGAAGCCGTCGTGGTCCATGAAGAAGGGCGGCTTCTCGACCACGTCGTGGCCGATGTTGAGGATCAGGTCGGCCCGCTCCACTGCGCAGTGGAGGTAGTCGTTCTCCGAGAGGGCGGCGTTGCCCATGTAGAAGGGGTGGCGCTCGTCGATGACGCCCTTCCCCATCTGGGTGGTGAAGAAGGGGATGCCGGTCCTGTCGACGAACTCCTGGAGCATGCGCGAGGTGCGCTTGCGGTTGGCCGCGGCGCCGACGAGCAGCAGCGGCCGGCGGGCCCGCTCGATCCTCTCCACCGCCTGGAAGACCGCCTTCTCCTCGGCCACCGGC
>CAZEHQ010000001.1:73536-74696 GCA_964512165.1 uncultured Gemmatimonadaceae bacterium
GAACAGGCGGGTCTCCTGCACCTCCTCGGCGGCCACGTCCTCGGGCAGCTCCAGGTGCACGGCGCCGGGGCGCTCCTCCTCGGCCACCCGGAAGGCCTCGCGCACGCGGGATGAGATGCTCTCGCCGCTGACGATCTGGTGGGTGTACTTGGTGAGGGGCCGCATCATCTCGACGACGTCGAGGATCTGGAAGAGGCCCTGCTTGCTCGTCTTGATCGGCTTCTGGCCGGTGATCATCAGCATCGGCATGCCCCCGAGCTGGGCGTAGCCGGCGGCGGTGACCAGGTTCGTGGCGCCGGGTCCGAGGGTGGACAGGCAGACCCCGGCCCGGCCCTGCAGCCGCCCGTAGGTGGCGGCCATGAAGCCGGCCGCCTGCTCGTGGCGGGTGAGCACCAGGCGGATGCTCGAGCCGCGCAGCGAGTCGAGGAGGTCCAGGTTCTCCTCCCCGGGGATGCCGAAGATGTACTCCACTCCCTCCGCTTCGAGGGCCTTGACGAACAGATCGGATGCCTTCATGCCTCTCCTCGAGTGCGCGGTTGTCCGCCCCGGGCGCTCACCAGCCGACGACCCCGTCCTCGATCCGCGCCAGGGCTCCCAGGAGCTGCCGCGCCTGGGGCGGGGACAGGTCGGCCTCGCCGGCGGCCTTGCGCAACAGCTCTTCGGAGGTCGACGCCCGCCGCTCCTCGAAGATCCTGCGGCTGCGCGAGCCGAGGGCCTCCACGAACACCCTCACGGCTCCGGCCTCGATAGCGAGGCTCTCGGCGGCCCGGGCGTACCAGGCCAGGGCCTCCTCGTCGCCCCGGGCTTCCAGGTTCCTCAACAGGTCCACCAGGAACCGCCGCGCCTCGATGCGGCCGCCGCCGGCGGCGTCGGCCATGTCGACGACGAGGATGTCGACGCGGACGCTGAGCTTGCCGACGACGATACGCTGCAGGTGCCGGCGCAGAACCGTGTAGTAAGAGTCGACCTGGGCCTCCGAGAGGCCGGGGCTGCGCTCCATCCGGCGGATCCAGTCCGGCGCCCGGGACGCGGCCCGGCGGGCGAGAAGCTGGCGGTTCAGGCGCGCCCGCAGTGACACCTGCCCACCCTCCTGGCCGCCGGCGGGGGCGACGGTCGTTCCGCCCGTCGACGGCGCGTCGGGGGGGGCGGGCGCCGCGGCC
>CAZEHQ010000002.1:0-68762 GCA_964512165.1 uncultured Gemmatimonadaceae bacterium
GTTGTGCCGCGCCCATTCCTTGGAGGCGAAGGTTCTTCTCGTGCCCTCCCCGCGCGCCGGGCACAACCTGATCGCCGCCCTGGCTCGCTTCGGACGGTCCTGGACGAACCTGCGCGTCTCCACCCATGTGCACCATGCCCTGGAACGGATCCGTCCGTACCAGCCAACGGCCTGGGGGCGGTGCCTGGGGCAGGACGGGCGCCGGTGGCTCGTGGAGTCGGTGCTGGAAGGACCAGCAGGTGAGGGCGTCCGCCCCGCCACAAGGGCAGCGGGGGCCGGACTGGCAGCGGCCCTGCAGCGGACCTTCGACGAGCTTCGCGCGGCCGGAGTTACCCCTGAGAGAATCGGCGAGCTCCCACCGGGGCCGTTTGCCGGGCTCGGTCCCGTGTACGCCGCCTACTGCAAGCAGCTCCTCGACCAGGGCTGGTGGGACGATGCCCGCATCCTGAGCGCCGCCATCGATGCCGTGGAGGGCGGCGACGCGCCTCCCCCGGCTGTGTGGATCATCACCGACGAGACCGAGGTGCCGCCCCTGGCACACCGCTACGTCCTCGCCGTTTCCGGCGGCCGGCTGCATCGCATCGGCCGGGCCTCCTACGGAGTGCCGGCTCCCGCGCGCAGCGCCGCGGTCCGCTGGGCGACGGCCCCTATCCCCGGCATGGCGAAGACGGCGGCCGGCCCGGCAGGCCTAGGAGAGGGCCTCCACTCTGCGCCGAACCACTCCCCAATGGCTCCGCGATCCTCTCCTTCCCGGCGTACCGGACCGCTGGAGCAAGGCGACCTGTTCCTGGAACAGCTGCGCGCCGGCGAGAAGGGGGTGCCGCGCGGACGGCTGGGGCCACCGGCCGGACCGGCCTCGCCAGCCGTCGAGGCGGCACCGGGGGGGCGGCTATTCGAAAAGGGCCTGGAGGCCGCCGACCGGGACCGGGTCCGGCTATGGCGCACGATCGGGATGGAAACGGAGATCCGAGCCGTCCTGAGGGACGTGATGCACCGCCGCATACCCCTGGACGAGGTCGAGATCGTCTACACCCGCGAAGATCCCTACCGGTTCCTGCTGTTCGACGCGATGGAGCGTTGGGAGTTGCCGGCCGACTTCGAAGTGGGGGCCCCGGTCGAGAGGACCCATCCGGGCCGCGCGCTGGCGGCCTTTCTAGGGTGGATCCGCGACGGCCTGGACGGGATCGACCTCGCCCGCGGCTTGAGGTGCGGCGACATGGGCTGGGAGGATTCCGATGCTCCTTCGCGGGCCATCGCCCATCTCCTGCTGGCCGGCCGGGTCGGCCGGGGTCCCGGAGCCGCCGCCGAGGCGCTGGATCGCGCCGAAGCCGAGGAGCCTGATCCCGAGGGCCTGGAGCCCCCTGCTGCCGCCGCGGCCGGGCGCCGGCTGGCACGGGTGCAACGGGCTCGAGAGCATCTGGAGCGACTGCACTCGTGGGTTCCCGAAGGGCCGTGTTCCCTGGAGTCGATGGCGGAGGCCTCCGCAGGTTTCCTGAGAGCCGGGTATCCGGCCGGTCGGGGATCCGGCAGCGGCAGGGACGCCCTCGCCAGCGAGGTGCTGGAGGCCCGCCTGCACGAGGTGTCCCGAGGACCGGAGCTCACCGGCACCCCGGCTGAGCAGGCGAGCCGGCTGCTGGAGGCGGTGGCGGGCATGGGTGTGGATGCACAGCGAGCCCGTCCAGGCCGCCTGCATGTGGCGCCCCTCGATGGCGCCGGCTACACCTTTCGCCGGCACCTGTACGTCATCGGGCTCGACGAGGCCCACTTTCCCGGCGCCGGCTCCCCGGACCCGCTGCTGCCGGGGGAGTCGCGGCGGGCCCTCGGCCTGCGTTCGGAGCGGTCGCGGCCGGGGGATGCGGTCTTCCAGCTGATTCGTCTGCTCGGCGCCGCCGCGGGCGAGGTGACGCTGGTGGCCAGCTCCCTGCACCTGGCCGATGGCCGTGAGCCCTATCCAACGCCCCTCTTCGAGCTGGCCAAGGATCAGCTCGGCGTCGAGCCGTGCTGGAAGTGGCCCCTGCCGTTGGAGCCGGGGGCGGGGGCAGCGGACGATCTCGAGATCGTCCTGGGCCACAGGGGACGACGGGGGTACCGGGAGTCCGTCGCCGCGGCGTACCCGGACGCTGAGCGAGGTGCCCGGGTCCAGGAGGCACGGATCGCGAGCGTGCCCAGCCGCTTCGATGGCTGGACCGCCGCTCCGGGGGAGCAGGCCCTCGACATCCAGGGAGGACGGGTCCTGTCGAGCCGCATGCTGGAGACCCTGGCGGCCTGCCCCCGCCGTTACCTGTGGCGGGACGTCCTGGGGGTGCGCGCTCTTGAGGAGCCCGGGAGGGACTCGCGCCGATGGCTGCAGCCGCTCGAGATGGGCTCGCTGCTCCACGATCTCTTCCTGACCTACATGCAGAGGCTCGGCGAGCGCGGGGATCGTCCCTCGGCGGCTCACGAGTCCGAGTTGGAGGAGCTTGCGACCGAGGCGATCGCCAGGTGGGGAGAGCGGGTTCCGGCGCCGCTGGAGGCGGCTTTCCGCAACGACTGCCGAAGGATCGAGCGCGCCTGCCGCATCTTCCTGTTCGCCGAGGCGCAGCGCATGGAACAGGATCCGGCGATCACGCCTCGCCGCCTCGAGTGGGACTTCGGGGGTGCGGAGGGGGTGGAGGTTCGCCTGTCGCCCCGGGTCGGATTCCGCCTGCGGGGGCGCATCGACAGGGTCGACCATGTCGAAGGTACCGACGACTACGAGATCTGGGACTACAAGACGGGCAGCACCTGGGGGTATGACTCGTCGGATCTGCTGGCCGGCGGCCGCAATCTGCAGTGGGCCCTGTACTCCTTTGCCCTTCCGAGGCTGCTCGGGAGCGGGGAGGTCCGACGCGCCGGGTACTTCTTCGCCTCGGACCGGGGCTCCGGCCAGCGTATGGCGCAGGAGCCCCCCGCCGCGGACCTGCTGGCCGGAATCCTGCAGCCTCTCTTCGAGCTGGCCAGCGAGGGGTTCTTCCCGGCCCTGCACAAAGGGGACAAGAACGGCGGCGGACCGTGCCGCTTCTGCGACTACCGCCGCATCTGCGCCGACGAGGCGCGAGGCGGGCAGCACGTCGATGAACTGACCGAGGCGGCGGCACACGCGGCAGCATTGGTCGAGGGCTGGGCGGAGGCCGCCTCGGCCTGCCGCGAGCAGTCCCGCCGAGCCCTCGAGGCGCAGCTGGCCACCCTCGGCCTGGAACCTGCCGATGTCGTTCCGGCAGAGGCCGTCGCCCTGGCCGCGGAATGGATGAGGGAATGACCGCCCCGCTGCGCCCGGACCAGGAGGCCCGCCGCCGCATCCGCGAGGACCTCGACGTCAATCTGATGTGCGAGGCGAGCGCGGGCACCGGCAAGACCCGGGCCCTGGTAGAACGGATGGTGGAGACCGTGGCCTCCGGGGCGGCGGAGATCGACCAGATGGCGGCCATCACCTTCACGCGGAAGGCGGCCGGGGAGATGCGGAGCCGGTTCCTCGGGGCCCTGCGCGACAAGGCCGAGGAGGAGGCCCGTCTCAACTCGGGGCGAGCGCGGCGTCTGCGGCAAGCCGTGCAGCGGGTGGACCAGTGTGCCATCGGCACCATCCACGCCTTCTGCGCCCGCCTCCTGCGCGAGCGCCCCTTCGAGGCGGGGCTGCCGCCGGACTTCCGCGAGGTGGAGGAGCGCGACGAGGTATGGCTGGTGCGTGAGGCCTGGGACCGCTTCCTGCAGGAGAGGTCGGCGGCCGGCGACGAAAGGCTGCTGGCCATGGAGGAGACGGGGCTCACGGCGGAGCAGTTCTACGGCTTCTACCGGCAGCGCTGCCTGTTCAGCGATCTGGCGCTGAAACCGACCGAAGGCCCCCGGCCCGATCTGGGGCCGGCGGTGGCGAGGGCTTGCGAGCTGGTCCGCGAGATCGAGGCCGAGATTCCAGATCCGCTGCCGGAGGGAAGGACGGACAGCCTGATGGAGACGGCTCGACGCCTGCGCCACTTCGTCGACTTCGCCGGCCCGCCGAGCGACGCGGACCGCGAGCGACTGCTGCGCTCCCTGGCCTCGACCCGCCAGACCTCGGTGACCCTGAAGTGCTGGGGGCCAAGGGGCAGTCCGGAGCAGGCGACGGCTCGACGTCTGCGCGACGAGGAGCTGCCCGCCTTCCGCGATGGCGTCCTCAAGCCCTTGCTGGGAGAGTGGCGCCAGTACGTGTACCGCCTGACCGGCGATCTGGTGGACGAGGCCATGGGGTTCTACCGCCGGTCCCGCATGGAGGCGGCGACGCTGACCTTCAACGACCTGCTTGAGCTCACCGAGTCGCTGCTGCGAGAATCGCACGGCGCCCGGGTGGTCCTGCAGAGGCGGTACCGGCGTCTCTTCGTCGACGAGTTCCAGGACACCGACCCGCTCCAGGCTGCGATCCTCCTCTACCTGACCGCGGACGACCACGGGGAGCGCGACTGGCGGCGGCTGGTCCCGGCGCCGGGCCGGCTGTTCCTGGTCGGAGACGAAAAGCAGGCCATCTACCGCTTCCGCCGCGCCGATCTCGAGGTCTACCGCCTGGTCCGCGACCAGATCTCCGGCTCCGGTGGCGACGTCGTGGAGCTGACTACCAGCTTCCGGTCGCGGCCCGGAGTCGTGGGGTGGTTGAACGATGCCTTCGAGCCCCAGTTCGAGAGTCACGACGCCCGCTACCAGGCGGCGTATCGCCGCCTGACACCAGAGCTTCCCGAGAAGAGCGGGGCCGGCGTCTATCGGATGAGAGGGCGGGCGGGGGAAGGCGGCCGCATGGAGCAGGCGCGCGAGGAGGCGGATCGGATCGCCGGGTTCATCGCCGCCGCCCTGAGGGGCGGCACCGACCTCAACGGGGTGGATGAGGTTCTCGGCGAGACCGCCAGCCCCGGCGACTTCATGATCCTGACCCGCACCCGCCGGCATCTGTCCGAGTATTCCCGAGCCCTGGAGGAGCACGGACTCCCATACGACGTCACGGGCGCCGGGTCCCTGCGCTCATCCGCAGAGCTGCGCGCCCTGGTGGATGCCCTGGAGGCCGTCCTGCGGCCGGATGACTCCGTGGCCCTGATCGCCAGCCTTCGGGGCCCCCTCTACGGGCTCGGCGACGATGACCTCTACCGCCTGCGGAAAGCGGGATGGCGGTTCCGCGTTACCGGGGATGCGCCGGAGGGCCTTGAGGCCCCGCTGAACGAGCGCCTCGATGGCGCCCTCCGCAGCCTGCGCCAACTGCGCCGTGATCTGGACCGGCGCCCGGCCGCCGCCGCCCTCGAGCGCTTCGTCGAAGACTCGGGTCTGGCCGCGGTGGCCGCCAGCCGGCGGGGGGGGGCCTCCCGGGTCGGCAATCTGCTGAGGGTGCTGTCGATGGTGCGCGAGTGGCAGGGCCGGCGCGGGCTCGACTGGGCGCGCATCGTCGCCTGTTTGCGGGATCTGCTCGAAGAGGACGAGCTGAGAGTGGAGGAGATGACCCTCGAGACGGGGCGCCCCGACGTGGTCCGGGTGATGAACCTGCACCAGGCCAAGGGTCTCGAGGCGAAGGTGGTGTTCCTGGCCGATCCCGCCGATCAGTCGGCGGCGCGGCAGACGGTCGACACCCATGTGTCCCGCCTGGGGGATTCCCCGCACCTGTCGATGGCGGTCACCATGGGCGGGCGCTTTCGACCGGTGGTGCTGGCCGAGCCCGCAGGGTGGGAGCAGGACCAGGCCGAGGAGGAACGGTTCGCCTCCGCCGAGGATTTGCGCCTCGTCTATGTCGCCGCAACCAGGGCCAGAGACGTGCTGGTCGTCTCGCTGCCGGCCCACCGCAGCGGCGGTCCCTGGTCGCCGCTCGATCATCGGTTGAGCGGGGCTCGCGAGTTGCCCGTTCCCGCCGCGGACCCTCCCGCGCCGGCGCCGCGGGACTCGCCTCCCGCCGCCGACTTCGCGGAGCTCCGTCGGGAGCGGGAGCGGGCACTGGCGGCGGCGGCCGAGCCCTCCTACGGCCAGACGGTGGTGACCGAGGAGGAAGAGCTGGCGGCGGGCGAGGCGGACCCGGAAACCCGCGGACGGGGGTGGAGCTACGGGACCGCGGTGCACCGGCTGCTGGAAAGCCTGGCGACCCGGCGTCTCGAGGGGCTGGACGAAGCCGCCCTCCGCGACTTCGTCCGTGGTATACTGTTGGAGGAGGGACTGGACCCCGAGGCCCTGGAGCAGGCGGCCATGACGGCGATCGACCGCTTCCGGGGATCCGAGCTCTGGGGCGAGCTTCTGGCGGCCGGAGACGAGGTGCACGCCGAGGTGCCCTTCGGAGAAGCCCGCGGCGAGGGGGTGCGCCGGGGGGTGATCGACCTGGTGTACCGCGTCGGGGAAGGCGCCTGGAAGGTGGTCGACTACAAGACCCACCGCGGGGAAGGGGACTCGGCGATGGAGAGCCTGGCGGCGCGCTACGCGGACCAGGTAGCCGCCTATGCCGAGCACTGGGAGAGGGCGAGCGGAGAACGAGTGACCGAACGGGGCCTGTGGCTGGCCTCCTCCGACGGTGCGGATCGATACATCGGCCTGTGACGGTCTTCGTTGCCGGGATCAGAGCCCCGTTCTAAGTTGACTCCGCCCCCCTTGACGCACCTCCAAGGATCATCATGAGCCCATCCGGGACGACCTACACCGATACCGGTGTGAAGACCGGGGCGGCGGACGCGGCCCTCGCCCGGCTCGTCGCCCATGTCAGCCGCCCCCGGCACCGCCGGGAGGACGGTTCCCGCATCGGCGAGAGCCTCTTGGAGAGCGGTCTCTACGCCTCGGTTCTCGGCCTGGATGACCGCCGCGGCCTGGCGCTCACCACGGACGGCGTGGGTACCAAGGTCCTGGTGGCGGAGATGGTGGGCCGCTACGACACCATCGGCATCGACTGCGTGGCCATGAACGTCAACGATCTCGTGTGCGTGGGCGCCGAGCCCCTGGCCATGCTCGATTACCTGGCCGTGCAGAGGGTCGATCCCGACGTCTTCGACCAGATCGGCCAGGGCCTGGCCGCGGGCGCCGAGATGGCCAACATCTCCATCCCCGGGGGCGAGGTGTCGCAGATGAAGGAGATCATCCGCGGCCTCGAAGAAGGCCAGGGCGTCGATCTCGTCGGCGCCGCCGCCGGTCTGGTCGATCTCGATCGACTGGTGGTGGGCGAGGGCATCGAGGACGGAGATGCAGTAGTCGGCCTCGTCAGCAACGGGCTCCACTCCAACGGCTATTCCCTCGTGCGAAGCGTCCTCTTCGGCACGCTCGGGCTGGACGCTACCGACCACGTACCCGAGTTCGGCCACACCGTCGCGGAGGAGTTGCTGCGGCCCACGTCGATCTATGTTCGACCGGCGATGGCCATGCTGCGGGCTGGTCTCCGGGTCCGGGCCTTCAGCCACTTGACCTCCGGGGGCTTCCTGAACCTGCTGCGCGTCCGGAGCCGGACCGGTTTCGTCCTCCACGCCCTGCCCGATCCGCAGCCCGTCTTCGACCTCATCCGGCGCGCCGGCCCGGTGGCCGACGAGGAGATGCACCGGGTCTTCAACATGGGCATCGGCTTCGGGGTCGTGGTGCCCGAGGTCGAGGCCGACGCCGTCCGCCGGACCGCCTCGGAGCACGGGTTCGAGAGCCTGGTCCTCGGCCATGCCAGCTCCAGCCATGCCGGACGGATCCTCCTCGAGCCCCGGGGGCTGGTCGGCGAGGGCGACAGTTTCCGCCCCGTGTGAGGCCGGACTTCGGCCCCAAGAGCGCCCGGCACTCTACAAGGCCGTCCAGACCAAGTGTTCAAGACTGTCCATCAAGCCGTTTGGGCCTTCGACGCCGAGTGGGTGCCCGATGCCGACACCGGAAGGCGGGTGTACGCGCTGTCCTCCGACTGCACCGACGAGGAGGTCGTGGCCGAGATGTACCAGCGGGGCGGGGCAACCGACGAGGAACCGCGGCCCTACCTCAAGACGGTCATGTGCCGCCTGGTCTCGCTGTCGGCGGTGACTCGCACCGAGGAGGAGGGCGGAGCGGTGCGCCTGCAGCTGCGCTCTCTGCCAGCGACCACGAACCCGAAGGCGCGCCAGGCGTCGGAGCCCGAGATCGTCCGCCGGTTTCTGGACGGAGTCGGCCGAGCCAAGCCCCAGATGGTGGGCTACAACTCGGGATCGGCGGATCTGCGCATTCTGGTGCAGCGAGGGGTGGTTCACGGCATTCGGGCCGCCGCCTTTGCCGAGCGTCCCGACAAGCCCTGGGAGGGCGTCGACTACTTCGCGGGCGGAGACTGGCACGTCGACCTGATCGAGATCCTCGGTGGCTGGGGCCGCGGTCGACCGTCCCTGCACGAGATGGCGTCGGCCTGCGGGATTCCCGGCAAGTTCTCGGGCGCGGGGGACAGCGTCCAGGACCTGTGGGCGAGAGGAGAGCTGGGGGCCATCATCGCCTACAACGAGTTCGATGCCCTGACGACGTACCTGCTGTGGCTCCGGGTGGCCCATTTCGGTGGATTCTACGACTCGGACCAGTACCGGGAGGAAGAGAACCGGGTGCGGGACCTGCTCGAGCGCGAGTCGGCCAGGGCCGGAAGAGGGCACCTGGCCGAGTATCTTCAGGAGTGGAACCGCACCCGGCGCCCAGAGGTTGCCGCCAGGACGCAGCTGAATCTCGGTCTGTGAAGCAGAGAGCGGGATCGGCCTCGGCGAGCGGGGGAGGGGTGGCGCCGGGACGGATAGGCCCGTTATAGTATCGATACGTGCCCGCCGCCAGTAAAACGGATCGAGCCCCAGGCCCAAAGGGGATGTGGTGACAACGGTCCCTCGTTCGGGGATGTCCCGGTCAGCCGTCAAGACCTTCGAGCCTCCGTCCCTCCCCCCTCCCGGTCTGCGGCTGGACGGAGTCACCCACCGCGCCCTGTCCGAGGCCGACCGGGCCCTCGGTTTCCTGTACGGCCAGATCGCGGCTCGTGAGACCGCCGCGGATCTGATCGCATTGGCCTGCCGGCGCGAGGCGGTCGCCTCCTGCCGGCTGGACGGCAGCCGGATCACCCTGCGAGACCTGCTCTGGTGGGAGTTGGACGGGAACAGGGCGAATCGGCTCGGTGTCCCCGCGGGTGAAGCGCGGATCTGTGCGAACTACGCGAAGGCGATCGGGAGCATGCTCCCGGAGTCCGCCCAGGGACAGGACGACGCCGTGAGCCAGAGGGGGCTCCGATCCCTTCACAAGGCTCTCTTCGCCAGGCTCCGCGGCCGCGATGACCGGCCCGGCGAGTTCCGCCGGACGATGATCTGGCTGGGCCCGGAGGGGAGCACCGCGGCGACGGCGCACTTCGTACCTCCACTACCGCAGAGAATCCCGGAGCACGTGGATCGGCTCCAGGCCTTCTGGAGAAGGGACGCGCCACTCCCGCCGCTGGCCAGGATCGCCCTGGTCTCTCTGCAACTGGAGTCCCTTCACCCCTTCGTCGACGGCAGCGGCCGGGTCAGCCGCCTGTGCCTGTTGCGGATGCTGCAGAGCGCCCACGGAGCCTGGCCGCAGTTGCTGACTCCTTCGGCGGCGATGGCCGCCGACATCGGCGAGCACTTCCGCCATCAGCAGCGGGCGCGGATTCAGGGGGATTGGGAGGGCTGGATCCGCTACTTTGCCGGGCGGCTGGAGGAGGCGGCCGTAGCGGCTGCCAGCCGCCTGGAGCGGATGGACGCGGAGCTTCGGGAGCAGGAGGACCGGATCGGCCAGCACATGGCGGGACTGCGGCAGACGGCAGGGGCACTTCTGGGGGAGCTGGTCTCCAAGCCCCTCATCACGGTGTCCGACGTAGCCCGCATCTGCGACCGGACCTTTGCCAACGCCAATCTGCTGGTCGGCCGGCTGGAGGAGCTCGGTCTACTGCAGGAAATCACGGGCCGCCGGCGCAATCGTCGGTTCCTCTACTCACTCTACTGGGAGGAAGGGCCATGAGCAGGCGCTATTATTGCAGTGGCGGCCAATTCAATACGACAGAGGGCCTTGTAGGGGCCCCCCCTTGGGAAGGTGGGTGAGCCCTGCGCACGACCTCGACGGCGCCGGGGAGGGCTGACGAACCAGCTCCGGCGTGCGGCGGCCACAGGGGCGCGTGCCGGGGTGGAGGCCGGCCCCCCCGTGGGTGGTCTTGCCTGAGGGGGGAGGAGGACACCGGGGAGGGGTGATTTTTCAGGTGGCCGAGCCCGTCGGAAAACGTTACCTTCTCGGGTCACGCCCAATCATCCTTCCCCCCCACGGCACGCGGCCAAGGAGTGATTGCCCAAGTGAACTACGAAAGCTGGACGGACGAGGATGTCAGTCTGCAGACGTATTTCAATGAGATCGCAAGTTCACAGCCGCTGTCCCGGGAGAAAGAGGCCGAGTTGGCCGAGCGCATCGCCGCCGGCGACGAGCGGGCTCGAGAAGAGCTCGCCGAGGCCAATCTCCTGTTCGTCGTCACCGTAGCCAAGCAGTATCGCAACCGCGGCCTGTCCTTCTCGGAGTTGATCAGCGCCGGCAACCTCGGGCTGATGACCGCCGTGGACAGGTTCGACGCCACGCGGGGTTACAAGTTCATCTCCTATGCGGTGTGGTGGATCCGCCAGGCGATTCAGCAAGCCCTGGCCGAAGACAGCCGCACAGTCCGCCTTCCGCTGAACCGCCTCAACCTCCTTCGCAAGATCGCCCGCACCGCGCAGCAGCTCGGTAATGCCAACGAAGGCGAGCCCCACGACGAGGAGATCGCCGCGGCCCTGGAGCTGTCCATCACGGAGGTGCGGGACACCATGTTGAGCGGGCGGCGCGCCGTGTCACTCGACCGCGCCGTCTTCGACGAGGACGAGGACACGACCCTGCTCAAGCGGTTGGCCGACCCGGCCCAGGAGCAGCCGGACGAGTGCATCACCCGGTCCTCCAGCCAGCAGCAGCTGGAGAAGGTTCTCGAGGGTCTCGACGAGCGCGAGCACGAGATCATCCAGCTCTACTTCGGCCTCGACGGCTCAGAGCCGATGACCCTCGAGCAGATCGGCGACCGCATGGGGCTCACGCGGGAGCGCATCCGCCAGCTCAAGGAGCGGGCCTTTTGCAAGCTGCGACACCCCTCACGCCACGAGGAGCTGCGGTCCCTCGAGGACTGAGAGCGCTACGCCGAAAAGCACGGCGGCCTCTGCCTCAGGGCGGGGGCCGCCTTCGCATGTACGGACGGGCGCGCTGGGCGGACTCAGACGTGAAAGACGTAGAGATCGCGGTCAACGCCGGGCAGCTCGACCCAGGCCCCGCCTCGCCGGTGGGACTCCGCCACCCCCAGGCAGGCCTCGGTGATGTGATGGGTCACGTCGATGTGGCCCCGCGTCGGCCTTCCTTCCTCGTGGGCGTTGAGGAGATCCTCCAGGCAGGAGACCACCGTGCTCCTCGGTTCCACGGCCGGGAGCGCGGCATCGGACCAGCTGCGTCCCTCGCCAACCCGCAGGCTGGCGCCGGCGCCGTTGCCCAGGGACCGGACGGTGCCCTCGGACCCAATGACCTCGAACTCCCAGGGGGCAGCCGGGACCGACCACGCCTGCACGCCGCCGGTGAAACGCAGCTGGTAGGTGGAGGTTGGATCGAAGGGCACGTGGCCGTCCTCGATGACGTATTCGGGGGGATCGAACTCCCCGCGTACGTGGGTGATCTCCGGGTCCCCGATCAGCCAGGAGACCGTGTCGATGGAATGGATGTGGCCGTGGAGCAGGCTCGATGCGGCGTAGTGGACGACGACCCTGGGCTCGCCGATGCGGCCTCCGAGGACGGCGTCGCGCACCACGTCGTAGCGGTTGTCGAAGCGGCGGAGCACCCCGCTGTTGAACACGGTGCCGTTGCGCTTCACGGCGTCGCGGATCTCGTCGGCCCTCTGCATGGAGCAGGCCATGGCCTTCTCGACGTAGAGCATGGGCACCGCCAGATCGGCCAGGGCCACGGCCAAGTCGGCATGGGAGTCGCCGCGGAAGGACGGATCCGGGCTCTCCCGGCCGGGCTTCTGCAGGCCGGTGGCCGTCGTGCACACGGCGACCAGGTCCGGCCTCTCCTGCTCGACCATGGCCCGGAAGTCCTCGTACACGGCCTCCACGCCCCAGCGCTCGGTGAAGTCCTTCCGCCGTTCGGCGAGGAGGTCGCAGCCGGCGGCCAGCTCCAAGCGGCTGCTGGCCCGGGCGGATGCGGCGATGGAGTAGGGCAGGTTGGAGTGGCCTTCGTCGTCGATGGTGGACCCCATTCGGCCCAAGCCGATGACGCCGACTCGGTAGGTGGGCATGATCTGTCTCCGGATGATGAGCGGGGCCCAAGTATAGAGGCCCGCCACCCTGGTGCCACCCCCAGGGGCGGAAGGAGTGCGATTGGTCGCGGCCTCGAGGAGAGGCCAGATTCCGGACGCCATGGCCAACCGCGACCGAGGTGAGTTCGTCCGTTCCGAAGACGCCTTCCGCGGCTGGGTGACGGCCGACGGCTCTTCCGGCTTCCCGGCCGAGGCCGGCCGCTACCACCTCTACGTCTCCTGGGCCTGCCCCTGGGCCCACCGAACCATCATCGTGCGCCGGCTCAAGGGGCTCGAGGATGTCATCGGCATGACCGCCGTCGACCCCATGCGGGACGACCGCGGCTGGGCCTTCCGAGAGGGCGATGACCACGGCGCCGATCCCGTCAACGGTTTCGAGTTCCTCAGCCAGGCCTACACCGCCACGGACGCGGGGTACAGCGGACGGGTCACGGTGCCCGTCCTCTGGGACACCGAGCACGGGCGCATCGTGAGCAATGCGGACGACGACCTGATGCGGATGCTGACCAGGGAGTTCGACGCCTTCACCGACCGGGAGCTCGACCTCTACCCGGAGGAACTGCGCGAGGAGATCGACGAGGTCAACGATCTGGTCTACGCCGACGTCAACGACGGCGTGTACCGGTGCGGCTTCGCACGCTCCCAGGGCGCCTACGACCGGCGAGTGCGCAGGCTCTTCGCGGCGCTGGACTGGCTCGACGAGCGGCTTGCCGGGCAGCGGTACCTGGTGGATGGGCGGATCACCGAGGCCGACTGGCGGCTCTTCGTCACCCTCGTGCGCTTCGACGCCGTCTACCATGGACACTTCAAGTGCAACTTGCGCCGGATCATCGACTATCCCCACCTGTCCGGCTATCTTCGGGACCTCTACCAGAAGCCGGGGATCGCCGAGACCGTGAACTTCGACCACATCAAGCGCCACTACTACGGCACACACGAGGACCTGAATCCCGGCGGGATCGTCCCCGTGGGGCCTGAAATGGTCCTGACCGCGGCTCACCATCGCGACTTTCCGGACCCCTCTCGGCCACCGGCGTCCTCGCTCGATGACTGAATCCGTCGCCGCGACCTTGGGAGGAGGCTGTTTCTGGTGCCTGGAGGCGGTCTACGAGCAGATGCGGGGAGTGGTCTCCGTCGAATCCGGATACAGCGGCGGACGGACCGCCGACCCGAGCTACGAGAGCGTCTGCTCAGGCACCACGGGGCACGCCGAGGTGGTGCAGGTGCGCTTCGATCCCGCGGCGGTCAGCTATCGGGAGGTGCTCGGGGTGTTCTTCGGCATCCACGATCCCACGACGAAGGACCGCCAGGGCAACGACATCGGGACCCAGTACCGCTCCATCATCCTCGCCCACGACGGGGACCAGGCGGCGACGGCGAGAAGGCACATCGCGGATCTGGAGGCGGAGGGGGTGTTTGCCGATCCCATCGTCACCGAGGTCCAGCTCCTCGAGCGGTTCTGGCCGGCCGAGGACTACCATCGCCAGTACTACCGGCGCAATCCGGCCCAGCCCTACTGCATGATGGTGGTGGGGCCCAAGGTGGCCAAGTACCGAGAGCACTTCGGCCGGTTGCTGAGGGATCCCGGGGAGCTCTCCCCGGAAGGTTGAGGCGGGCCTTCCCGGCAGCCGAGGCGGTTCAGCTCACCTCGCCTCTGAGGAAGCTCACGAAGGCCGCCATGAAGAAGGCGACGGCGAACAGGGCCAGCAGCAGCACGTCGACGAAGCGGGCATCGAGACGCTCCTGAAGGCCGTCGGCGCGGTAGCGGAAGTCCGGCAGGTCGTCGATGTCGTACTCCTCTCCGCCGCTCGCAGATGCCTCCCCTTGCTCGGCGACATAGCTGGCGAACTGCCTCTGGTACTGGCGCAGAGAGCCGATGAGGCGCTCCTCGTGGCGCACCCCGGTGGCGCCGAGATCGGTGTTGGCGAAAACGAAGCAGGCCACCGGCGAGATGCGCGTGAGCACGCGGGCCATGTCCGTCTGACGGCGCAGGCGGGCCTCGAAGTCGGAGATGATCTCGGCGGAGACCTTGTTGACATCCTGCTGCAGCTGGTCGCGCTGTTCCCGTCTCTGTCGGAAGAACTCGGAGCGTTGGGCAGCCGTCATGTTGCGGAAGGAGCGGCCGACGCGCCGCCACTGGCTGCGGTAGTCGGCGGCCAGGGCCTCGGTGCGCAGGCCGATCTCCCGCTCCACCGAGCCCACGTCCGGCACGGGGACGGCGAGCTCGGCCAGGTAGGGCCCGAGGTTGGGGACCACCAGGGCCAGCAGCACCCACAGGGCCACCAGGCTGAGGATGGCCGTGGAGGACGAACGAGCCCGGACCGAGACCAGCAGGCCGATGGAGAACATGACCGCCAGCAACAGCAGGGAGACGATGCCGGTGACGACGAAGGCCTCCCAGTCGGTGGTGGTGAAGGGCACCTCCTCGGATATCGAGATCAGCAGCGCACCAATGAGCAGCGCGGCCAGGAAGGGCAGGGCGAGGCTGAAATAGCCGCCCAGCCACTTGGCCAGGATGAGGAGGTCCCGCGGCACCGGGTAGGACATGACCAGCTTCAGGGTCCCGGACTCGCGCTCGCCGGCAACGGTATCGTAGGAGATGAAGAAGGCGAGCAGACTCAGAACCACGGCCACCACGAAGAGCATGTCGGCTACGGGAAAGAGCAACACCGCGGGGTTGGCGTTCAGGTCGCCCTGGAAGCCGGGCAGGTAGTCCTCGGAGACCACGGCGGTGCGGTCCAGGGTCTTCTCCACCCCGTAGAACAGGACCTGGAAGGACTGCGGCGGCCGGTCGACGCGCACCCCCCGGCGTTGGAGGTCGCGGTAGGATCCGTACTCGTCCGCCTGGTCCCGGTACAGGGCCTGGTTGCGGCTGAACTCGGTACGCCTCGCCTCGAGGTCGGCGCGCAGCACGACGACGCTGATGAGACCGAGGAGGACGCACAGGGCCGCGCAGACGAGAAACCGCAGCTCCAGCAGACTTGTGAGCCACTCCTTGGCGATCAGGGCGCGCAGCATGGGCCTGTCCTCACTCCACGAGATCGAACCGCAGGAAACCGACATGGGCGGTCAGGAAGAACAGGCCGTTGAGGACGATCAGCACCAGCAGGTCGACATAGTTGCTGGTCAGCACATCCGCCAGGGGCCGCCGGGGGGGCGCGAAGGCGGGGAGGTCGTCCGGATCTATTGGGGCCTCCATGATCTCGCTTCGCTCCTCGGAGTCCTGAACGCCCTGGGCCAGCAGACGCCGCTCCCGCTCGATGGCGGCCAGGGCCTCGAAGTGCTGGTCCCCGTAGCGGTCGATGAAGGTCCGCAGGCCGGAGTAGTCCTCGAGCCCTGAACCGGCCAGCGACGCGGTGGCGTACACGTAGCTGGAGGACGGCGAGATCCGGGCCAGGGCGACGCCGGCCGCCACCTGCCCCTCCAGGCGGCGGGTATAGTCGTCGAGCAGGCGACGGGTCTTCTCGTCGGCTTCCTCTTCCGCCTGCTGGCGCAGCTCGTCGCGCTCCTCGCGGCTCATGCCGCG
This sequence comes from uncultured Gemmatimonadaceae bacterium, assembly GCA_964512165.1. Taxonomy (GTDB): domain Bacteria; phylum Latescibacterota; class UBA2968; order UBA8231; family UBA8231; genus UBA8231. The sequence continues at coordinate 15,807 of CAZEHQ010000002.1, forward strand.
CCAGTCGCGGCCGCGGAACTGCGACCACATGCCGCGGCGGATCGCCTCGCGCTCTCCGGCGATGGCCCCCGGAGAGGGTATCGGGACCGCGGCCCTTGCTACGATGGGCGCCACGTTGGGGACGGCGAGAACGAGCAGCACCCAGATGAGGAATCCGGTGACGAGGGAGGTGGAGGAGCGCCGGGTGTACACGGAGATGGCGAGGGCCAGGGTGAAGAACAGGGACAGATAGAGGGCCGCCACCGCGAGCATGCCCGCAAAGGCGGACCACTCCCCGGCGCCGGGGGCGAAGGAGGTGAGCACGGTGGCGAGGAGCAGCCCGAGGAGGACGGAAGCCAGGAACGGCGCCATCAGGGCGAGGTACCCCCCCAGCCATTTTGACAGCAGCAGCGTGTGCCGGGGCACGGCGTTGGCCAAGACCAGCCGAAGCGTCCCGTCCTCGTGCTCGCCGGAGATGGCGTTGAAGGCGAAGAGCATGGCCAGCAGCGAGCCGACGATGTTGACGATGTAGAGCAGGTCCGGGGGCGGAAAGAGTGTGTACAGGGCGCTGGCGTACTTGCTGCGGCCAAGCTCGGGCTCGGCCCGGGAGATGTGGACTGACCGCGACAGCTCGCGCTCGAGGCCGACGGTGAACACGGAAAGGGCGTTGGGTGGCTTCTCGTGCTGGCTACCCCGCCACCGCAAGGTCCGGAAGTCCACGGACTCCTCCAGGCGCTGTTCCTGGGCCGCCTTGGCCTCGGAGTGGGCATCGGCCCGGCGGTCGTAGTCGAGGCCGAGGACCAGCGTCGAGCCGACGACGAGGACGGACAGCAGCACCGCCGTCAGGGCGAAGCGGTAGGTGAGCAGGTGGGAGTGCAGCTCGCGCAGGAGAAGGGTCGTGAACATCCGTGTATCCCGTCGCTGACGGGTTCAGTGCCTCAGGGCACGCGGCCCCGGTGGCGCCCGTTTGGGAGTGCTGCCGTCTGGTCCACCACTATCGCATGACACTGTACACCTCCGATTGCATCCATCCAAGGTCCATCTTTTTCGGCGTAAGACGGAGCCCGCGCCTGCTGGACCTTCCAGGTGCGTGCCGGACATGTCCCGGCTGGCCACCCGCGGCGACGGCGCTATACTACCCGTCGCCGGAACAAGGCGAATCCCCCGCGAGAGAAGAGCGTGAGAATCCAGACCGTCCACACCCATGACCTGCGTTACCCCGTGCAGCGGCCGTTCGCCAACTCCACGACATGGAACCGGGCGAGGACCGCCGGGATCGTCGAGGTGATCACGGATGACGGCCTGACGGGATGGGGGGAGGGAACCCAGGTTCCCGGGTCCGGGATCCTCGCCGACCGGGTGATCGGCAGGGATCCCTTCGACGCCGGCGCCATCGGCCGGGAAATGACACAGGCCGGGGCCTCCATGGCACAGGTCAGCGCCGTCGACATCGCCCTCTTCGACCTGATGGGGCAGGCCGTCGGGCGGCCCTGCCACCAGCTCCTCGGCGGAGCGGTGCGCGAGCGGGTGCCGGCCTACGCCAGCGGGCTGTTCCTGTTGTCGGCCAGCGAACCCGTCCTCGGGATGGAGGCCGAGGCCGCCGGGTACGCCGAGGCCGGGTTTCCCGCCGTCAAGATGAAGATCGGCCACGGCCCCCGGACCGACGCCGCCAGGGTCGCCGCGGTGCGGCGTGCCATCGGCCCCGACACGCTGCTGGCGGTGGACGCCAACTGCGCCTACGACCGGGGCACGGCACTGGAGTCGATCCGGAGCATAGAGGAGCACGACATCTACTGGTACGAGGAGCCCGTGCCGCCCACGGAGGTCCAGGCCTATCGGGAGATCCGGGCCGGCTCCGGCCTTCGGATCGCGGGAGGTGAAGCTCTGGAGGGGTTGAGTGCATTCCGTGATCTGATCTCGAAGCGGGCTCTTGATATCGTTCAGCCTGACATTTCGATAGCAGGAGGCTTCACCGTGTGCCGGCAGGTGGAGGCACTGGCCAACGCCCACGGCGTCCAGGTGCTCCCTCACATGTGGGGCACCTCGATCCGCCTGGCGGCCACCCTCCACTGGCAGGCCACCATCCCGGATGCTCCCGGGCTGTTCCCGGAGCCGTGTCTCCTCGAGTTCGACATGACCGAGAACGCCCTGCGCACCGATCTGGCCCGGGAGCGGTTCCACCTGGTGGACGGCGCCGTCGCGGTGCCTTCCGGTCCCGGTCTGGGGATCGACATCGACCGGGAGGTACTGGAGCGGTACACCATCCGAAGGGAGATCATCGAATCGCAGGGGGCCAACGGATGACCGGGGACCTGAAGATCCTGACGCCGGAGCAGAAGAGCTTCTTCGAGGACAGTGGCTACCTCCATCTGCCTGGATTCTACCAGGGAGAGGCCCTGGAGGAGTTGCGGCGGCAGTACCACGAGTTGGTGACCCGCACCGAAGGCAGGCCGGCGAACATGAGCTACTCCCACATGGAGGCGCCCGAGGGATACCCGCCGGACGGGTACAACCCCCGGAACGTGGTGGGCATGATGGACCAGACCCTGGCCGGCGACTTCTGGTTCGACCAGTTCACGGAGCCGCGGGTGGTCTCGGTGATGGTCGATTGCCTGGGACCGAACATCGACTTCCACAACGGCAAGGTGCGCAACAAGCCCCCCGGGTTCGTGGCCGGGCAGGGGTGGCACCAGGACTGGCCCTACGAGCGCCACTCGGAGCCGGGGTTGGCCGCGGCGATCACCTATCTCGACCCGACCGATGTCGAGGCCGGGGCCACCGAGGTGATCCCTGGCAGCCACCGCCGGGCCCTGCCCACGGCGGAGGGGCAGTCGACGCTGGTTCAGGAGGACGTGGACGAGTCCCGCCGCGTGGTCTGCAAGGTCGAGGCCGGCGACGTGGTGATCATCCATGTGCTCGTCGTTCACCGCGCCGGGCACAACTTCACGGACCGCAGCCGCAACGCCATCATCAATGAGTACAAGACGATGGAGGCGGTCGACGAGTGGAACAACCGGTGCGCCTTCGCAGGGATGCCGCTGGCGCGAGAGGGGCGTCTCCTGATGCCGCGGCTGACCTCGTGGTCAAAATGAACTCGGGCGAGAGCCGGCGTTCCAGCCAAGTGTCAGTGAGGATTCTGATGACCCAGCCGCCAGAGCGGAGAAGACCATGAGCAGCCAGACATACCGCGTCGACCGCTTGGTCGACGTCAGGATGCCGATGCGGGACGGGGTCGAGCTTTCGGGCGACATCTACCTGCCCCGGGGCGCCGGCCCTGTGCCCGCCGTGCTGATGCGGACCCCCTACAGCAACAGCATCGAGCCGATGATCGAGAAGGGCCGGCGGCTGGCCGGCTCGGGGTACGCCTGTGTAATCGGCGACTGCCGCGGCCGCTGGGACTCCGACGGCGACTACTACCCCTTCCTCCACGAGGCCGAGGACGGCTTCGACACCCAGGAGTGGATCGGAGTCCAGCCCTGGTGCAACGGCCGCATCGGCACTGCCGGTGCCTCCTACGTGGGCACCACCCAGCTGCGTCCCGCGCCGCTGGCGAGCCGGTTCCTCAAGTGCATGGCGCCGCGCGTGATCTGCGCCGACTACCACAGCGGGTTGGTCTACCCGGGAGGGGCCCTGCAGCTGAACGTGGCCATGACCTGGGGCATGCGCACCCACGCGCGCACCGGCCAGGACATCGACTTCCACAACTGGACCGAGGCCTTCCGCTCCCTGCCCGTGGTAGACATGGACGCGGCCGGCGGCCGGCGGCTGCCGTTCTGGAAGGACTGGATCGCCCACCCGGCGTACGACGACTACTGGGCGGCCATGGACGATGAGCCGAGGTGGGGCAGCGTCCAGGCGCCGGCCTTCAACATGGGCGGCTGGTACGACCTCTACGCGAGCCAGACCTTCTCCAACTTCAACGGGCTGCGGCTGGGCGGCGGGTCCGAGGAGGCGCGCCGCAGCCGGCTTATCGTCGGTCCCTGGCCCCACTCGCTGAGCGCGTCCACGCGCACCGGCGACATCGACTTCGGCGAGAGCTCCCTGGTGGACCTGGAGCAGGAGGAGCTGCGCTGGTTCGACCACTGGCTCAATGGCCGGGACAACGGTATCGACCAGGAGCCGCCCCTGCGCCTGTTCGTCATGGGGGTCAACGAGTGGCGGGACGAGCACGAGTGGCCCCTGGCGCGCACCGACTGGCAGGACTGGCACCTGCACTCCGGCGGCCGGGCCAACTCCGTCCTCGGCGACGGCGCCCTGGGCCGGGAGGCGCCGGCGGACGAGCCGGCGGACGAGTTCGTCTACGACCCCGAGCACCCGGTGCAGACCCTGGGCGGCAACAACTGCTGCTCGCCCCACATCGTGCCCTGGGGACCCCACGATCAGCGGCCCGTGGAAATGCGGGGGGACGTGCTCGTCTACACGAGCCCGGTGCTGGAGGAGGACCTGGAGGTGATCGGGCCGGTGGAGGCGGTGCTCTACGCGGCCACCGACGGACCGGACACGGACTTCACCGCCAAGCTCGTCGACGTCTCCCCGAGCGGATACGCCATGAACCTGTGCGACGGCATCCGCCGGGGGCGCTACCGGGAGAGCCGGGGGCGGGAGGCGATGCTGGAGCCGGGGAAGGTGTACGAATACCGCATCGAGGTCGGGGTGACGGCCAACGTCTTCCGGCGGGGGCACCGCGTCCGCCTGGAGATCTCGTCGAGCAACTTCCCCCGATTCGACCGCAACCCCAACACGGGCAACCCCTACGGCATGGACGCGGAGCTGCGGCGTGCGTGCCAGACCGTCCATCACTGCCGGGCCTGGCCGAGCCGCCTGCGCCTGCCCGTGGCACCGGCGCGATAGCAGGAACCCCAACCAGGAGGAGAGAGGGATGGACCGAGTGGGAGTGATCGGTTGCCGCGGCATCGGCGTGCGGCACGCCCAGGGCATCGCCGGGCTCGAGGACGCGGAGGTCGTGGCGGCCTGCGACCTGTCCACCGACCAGCTGAACGAGTTCGGCCAGCGCTTCCAGGAGACCTGGCCGGAGCTGAAGCGCTATACCAGCCACCGCCGCATGCTCGACGAGCAGTCCCTGGACATCGTCGGTGTGGCCACGGGTGACAACGCCCACGCCCAACTGGTGGTCGATGCGGCTGAGGCCGGCGTCAAGGGCATCTTCTGCGAGAAGCCCCTGGCGACCACGGTCGAGGACGGGGCCCGCATGTTGGAGGCCTGCGAGCGGAACGGCACCGTCCTGTCCGTCGACCACACGCGGCGCTTCATGCCCATGTGGGCACACGCCAAGGAGCTGATCGAGGCGGGGGAGATCGGCGAGGTGCAGTACATCGTCGGCTCCCTGCGCGGCGGCCGGGCGATGCTCTACCGCAACGGGACCCACTCCATCGACGCCATCTGCTGGTACGCGGACGCGGCTCCCGAATGGGTGCTGGCGGAGCTTGAGAGCGGGTACGAGGACTACACGGAGTACCGCGGCGACGGCGGCCACGACCCGGCCACCGAGCCGGGCGCCTACGGGATGATCCGCTTCGCCAACGGGGTCCGCGCCTTCTACGCCGGCGGCTCGAAGACGACGCCGGGGCCGAAGTCGACCACCGAGGTCATCGGCTCCACCGGCCGCCTGCTGATGTCGGGCACGGATGACGGCCAGATCTTCCGCGGCGAAGAGGCGGAGCCGCTGCCGGTGCCGGAGTGGCCGGTGTCGGGGATCGAGGCCGGCATGCAGAGCCTGGTGAGAGCCGTGCGCGAAGGGCGTCCCCCGACCTCCACCGGGCGGGAGGCGCAGCGCGTGGTGGAGGTGATCGCCGGGTTCCTGCAGTCACAGCAGGAAGGTCACCGCCCGGTGATGATCCCCGAGGACCGCTGAGTCCGGCCTCAGTCGAGCCGGTACAGACGCGCGGCGTTGCCGTGCAGCAGGGCGCCCTGGTCGTCGTCGCAGCGCGAGGCGATGATCCGGCGCAGGGCCTGGACCCACTCCCCCAGGCTGGCGCCCAGGGTGCAGACCGGCCAGTCGCCGCCGAAGACGACGCGGTCGGGAGGGAAGGCGTCGAGGCAGTGGTCCACCGTCGGTGCCAGCAGGTCGGCCGACCAGCCCTCGGTCACCCGGGCGACGATGCCGGAGATCTTGCAGACCACATTCGGCTGTTGACCGAGGGCCGAGATGCCGTCCCGCCACTGGCCGGCCGTGTGGGCGAAGGGGCCCGACTCGGGCCCGGCGGCGCCGGCGATGATGTTGGGATCGGCATTGCCGCAGTGATCGAGGATGAGCAGGGTCCCGGGGCAGCGCTCGGCAAGGCTCACTGCGTCGGCCAGCTCACCGGGCCGGAGGCAGACGTCGAAGCTCAGGCCCGCATCGCCGAGGCGGCGCACACCGTTTACGAAACCCTCCTGCAGACAGGTCCCCGGGGGGGCATCGGCATGGAGGATCCGGCGCACGCCGCGCACGTGGGGCTCGTCGCGCAGGCGGCCGACCCAGTCGGCGAACCCCGGGTCCGCCGGACGGCCGGAGACCACGGCGGCTGCCATCGGGTCGGCCGGGTCGGCGCACAACCGTCCCACGAGGTCGACCTCGGCGGCGATCTGCTCCGGCGCCGCGTCGACCTCCATGTACACGGTCCGCTCCACGCCGCAGCCCTCGGCGGCGGCCGCGTAGTCGGCGGTCAGGAAGCTGCGGTTCAGGGGCTCCACCTCGTCGAGCCAGGGGAGGCGGAGGCGGGACAGGACCCAGAGGTGCTGGTGGGTGTCTACGATGGGATGCATGAGAGGGCAGGTCTCCGGTTGTGGGTGGGTCCGGGTGGGCTGGATCCCGCCGGCCGCGGCCGATCAGGGCCAGAGCAGGCGCCGCGCCGTGCAGTACAATATGGACCGCTTCTCCGCGTCCGTGAGGAAGTCGGCCTTGCGGATGACGTCGACGGCGGCCGGCAGATCCCGGGCCGGATCCGCCATGAGCACCGGTCCGCCGCTGTCGCTCTCCCACATGCAGCGTTCGGCGCCGAAGGCGGAGATCACGTCGCGCAGCAGAGGCCCGGTGCCGGCGAAGGGTCGGCCGCCCCCGCCGAGGGCGTGAACCGGTCCGAGCTTCACGTGGACCCGCGGGTGCCGCGCGAGGGCGGTGAGGCCCTCCAGCTCGGCGGGGTCGATGCGGCCGCCGCGGAGGCGCACGCCGCCCACGTGGTCGAGGATGACGGGCGCCTCCGGGAAGCGCCCGCACATGCGGTCGACCTCGGCCAGGTCGGGGGGTCCGAGAAGGAAGCTGAGGACGAGGCCGTGCTCGGCGGCGGCGGCGAACATGCGCTCGTACCCCTCCTGCTCCAGCCAGCGCTCCCCCTGGCCGAAGTCGGGCTGGGCGCTCCGGCCCCGGATGCGGAAGGCGCGCACCCCGCGGGAGGCGAGATCGAGCATGGCGCGGTCTGGAGAGCCGAGGGAAGCGTCGGTGACGGCAGGAACGATGCCGGTGCCCACGCATCGGTCGGGGTCGGAGTCGATGAGGTCGACGATGTAGCTGTGGTCGAGCCCGTACCAGGTGATCTGGATCAGGTTCAGGCACATGGGCTCGCCGACGGCCTCGCTCCAGCGGCGATGGTCCTCAGGCGTGAAGGAGGGCAGCCAAGGGTCGGAGGGACCGAAGCCGGGGGCGTAGGGGTAGCGGCCGTGGTCGGGGCTCCAGACGTGGATGTGGGCGTCGACGATCACCGGCGGACTCGGGTGCCGGGCCTTTCTCTCCGGGGCTGCGCATCGTACGAATCAGGCAGGGTGTGCTCAAGGCCGGGGCCGGCCGTTTCCGAATCGAGGTGAGTGTGAAGGAGATCGAGAAATACCTCTTCGACCTGCAGGGTTACATCGTCCTCGAAGGCGTGTTGTCGGATGCCGAGGTGGTTCGGGCCAACGAGGCCGTCGACCGGCACACGCACCTCATCCACGAGCGCACCGGGGAGCTCTCTCTGTCGGGGGACTCGACCACCCTCAAGGGCACCACGGGCCGCGGCGATCTGGGCGGACTTCTTGGCTGGGAGAAGCCGTGGTGCGAGCCCTTCCGGGAGATGCTCGTCCACCCCCGCGTCGTCGCCTGCCTCAACACCATCCTCGGGGCCGGGTGGCGCCTCGACCACAACGCCGGCCTGATCTCCATGCGCAGGGGGGCCGAGGGCCACCTCCTCCACGGCTCCTCGGGCCCCGGCTTCGACCGCCATCAGTACTACCTCTTCCAGAACGGCCGGATGCACAACGGCCTGACGGTGGCCGCCTGGCAGCTGACCGACAGCAACCCCGGGGACGGCGGCCTGTGCCTGATCCCGGGAAGCCACAAAGGCAACTACGCCTGTCCTCAGGAGGTCAGGAAGTGGCTGGCCCACCGGGAGATCGTGCGCCAGGTCGCGTGCAGGGCCGGTGACGTGGTGATCTTCACCGAGGCGGTGACCCACGGCACGCTCCCTTGGACGGCGGACCACGACCGTCGCAGCGTGCTGTTCCGCATGTCCCCGGGAAACCTGGCCTATGCCCCCGGTTACAACCCCTGGCCGGAGGAGATGCTGGCGGGGATGACCCCCGAGCAGCGCGCCGTTCTCGAGCCCCCGTACCACTCGCGGCTGAGCCGTCCGGAGCTCGGCGACGACGGGAAGCTGGCGGGAACGCCGGCGGCGCCCTGAGCGGAGCCCTTCAGATCACCGGAGGCCGCATCGTCAGGCAGGCCTCGCCCGAGGGAGGAAGACCATGCTGACCGACCGCATCGCCGACCGACAGTGGGACGACTTCCAGGAGCTGGGATACGTGCACCTGGGCCGGGCCGAGGCCGGCGAGATCGCCGCCCTGCAGCGGCGCATCGACGAGATCATGTTGGGCACCGCCGCGATCGATTACGACGAGGTCATGATGCAGCTGGACCGCTCCGGCGGTCCCGACTCGAGGCCCGGCTCCCAGTCGAGGGGCCACAAGGGAGCCACCCTCGCCTATCGCAAGATCCAGAATCTGGAGCTCGATTCGCTGTTCCTGGCGTATCTGCAGCGACCCCTGTTCCGGGACATCTGCGAGCGGATGTACGGCGAGGAGACGGCGGTCGCCTGCTACCGAGCGATGTTCATGAACAAGCCCTCCGGCCTCGGCACCCACCTGATCTGGCACCAGGACCGCTGGACGGCCCTCGACAGGGATCCCCTGGTCACGGTGTGGACGGCGCTGGACCCGGCGACCCCGGAGAACGGCTGCGTTCAGATCGTGCCCGGGTCGCATCGGCGCCTTCTCAACCCCGAGCACGGCTCCGGGTTCCTCACCGAGACGATGGCGGCGGAGATCGCATCCCGCTCCGACATCGAGCAGCTGCAAATGGAGGCGGGGGAGGTCGTGCTGCTGCACAACCACCTGCTGCACTCCTCGGGGGTGAACCGCACCCGGCAGTCGAGGCGCGCCTTCAGCGTCTGCTACATGGAGGCGGCCACCGTGTGCAGCAGCGGCGCCACCTTCCCCGTCGTCTTCGGGGAAGGGGCCCTGGCGGCCTAGGCCGGCGGCCGGCTCAGACCGCCCAGTATTTCCACAGGTCCTCCGGCACGTCGTACTTCATCTCCTCGCGGTCAGTGCGGTGCCAGCGGGCGAAGACGCCCAGCCTCGGGCGGGTGCGCACGTTCGGCGAGCCCGTGTGACAGAGGAAGCAGTGCCAGAGGATGACGTCTCCGGCCCGCCCGGTGAACTCGACGGGTCCGGCCGATGACTCGTCCGAGAACAGCCCCCACTGCCGCTCCTCCCAGTCCTCGCGGTCCCGGAAGCTGCCGTCGATCTGCTCCGGGTGCTCGCGGAAGTAGGCCTGCACCGGCTCGTGGCTGCGCGGCCAGTAGACGAAGCCGCCGCCCCCGGGCTCGACGTCGTCCATGTAGGTCGTGGCGCCGAGCATGAAGCCGCCGCTCCAGCCGCCCGGACCGTAGCCGTCGATGTGGCCGGAGTCGGGCATCTGCCAGACCGCGTCTTCGGGGCCCGGCCACTTCACCAGCATCGACCCGCCGCCTCCTCCGAACATGCCGCCGCCGAGCTGCTCGATGATCTCCCGCATGCGCGACAGTTGTCCGAGGGGCGGGTCGACCCCGAAGCCCTGGATCACGTAGTCCTCCGGCCAGGTGGCCCGGTCGTCGCGGTCGGCGCCGACGTGGGACCAGAACTGGTCGCGCCAGGCGGAGAGCGTTTCGGGCTCGACGAGCCCCTCGAGGAGGAGGAAACCCTGGCGCTTGAAGAGGTCGATCTGTCCGGGATCGAGGGGGCTCATCGGGGTTTCTCCAGGTCAGGGGACCGGACGCTCGGCCCCCCGGGGGCTGCGGGGCACAACGATCGGGGTGGCGGCCAAAGGAAACTCGGTGATCCCGGCGGCGGCAACCCGGGTTGTGGGCGGCTCGGCGGGGCCGCTTCTTTGCACCCGCCGAGTCCGATGGGAGGACTGGGCCGAATTGTGGAGGAGACTCGTGAGCAACCCACTGTCCTACCGCGCTGGAACCCTCGAGGATCCGAGCCTGCCCTGGGCCCGTATCGCGCAGACCGGCGTGCAGGGCATCGAGATGGTCTGGAGCGATGGCCTGACGGCCCCGGCGGCAGAGGCGGCGCTGGAGCCGCACGGGCTGCGTGTGACGTCGCTGAGCGTGGTCTGTCCACTGGAGGACGACGGCCTGCCGGCCAGGATGTCCGCCCAGGCGGCGGTGGCCGCCGACCTGGGGGCCGACTACCTCTTCGCCAGTGCGGGGGGCGGGGGCATGTCCCTGGCCGAGGCCGGCGAGAGGCTGCGCAGGCTGGGTGACGCCGTCGGCCCGCACGGGGTGCACCTGGCCCTGGAGACCCACCCGGAGTTGTGCACGAACGCCGACCGCATGGAGGCGACCATGGCCGCCGTCGACCACCCCTGGGTGGGGGTCAACTACGACACGGCGAACGTCTGTTACTACAACCGCGGTATCGACACCGTCGATCAACTGCGCCGGTGCGTCTCGCACGTGCGCGGCATGCACCTGAAGGACACCAGCGGCGGTTACCACGACCACGACTTCCCCGTCTTCGGCGAGGGCGTCGTCGACTTCGCCGCGGTCTACGAGGTCCTCGGCCAGGCCGGGTACGGGTCCGCCTGCACCATGGAGCTGGAGGGGCCCGTATTCGGCCGCCGGGATCCGGAGGACCTGGCGAACAAGGTGGCCCGCTGCGTGGGCCACCTGAAGAGCGTAGGAGTCGCTTGAAGGACCGGCCCGACATCCTGCTGATCAGCACCGATCAGCAGTCCGCCTCGGCATTGAGCTGCGCCGGGAACGGGGATCTGCGTACCCCGAACATGGACCGCCTGGCGGCGGAGGGAGTGCGGTTCTCTCGCGCCTACTGCACCCATCCCCTGTGCGCGCCGGCGCGGTCGAGCTACGTCACCGGCCGCATGCCCCACGAAACGGGGGTCACCAGCAACCAGGAGCCGCTGCGGGAGACCCTGCACGGCCGGACGCTGGGCCGCCTGCTGGGCGAGGCCGGGTACCGCTGCGCCCTGGCCGGCAAGTGGCACGTCCCCGGCATCACGCCGGAGGAGGGCGGCCTCGAGGTGCTTTGCGGCCCCCGGGACGACGAGATCCCCGAGGCCTCGGCGGGATTCCTGCGGTCGGGCGAGGGACCCTTCTTCCTCTTCGCCTCCTTCCTGAATCCCCACGATGTCTGCCAGCTGGCGCGCTCCCAGCCGCTGCCCCAGGGGCCGGTGCCGGAGCCGGCTTCCCTGGCCGAGTGCCCGAACCTGCCGGCCAACTTCGAGGAGCCGCCTTTCGGCCCGGAGATCCTGCGGCTGGTGCAGAGCCACACGCCGCGGGTATACGCGGCGGCGGGATTCACGGCGGAGGAGTGGCGCCGCTTTCGGCACCAGTACTTCCGCATCGTCGAGAAGGTGGACGCCGAGATCGGCCGTCTTCTGGACGCGGTGCGCGACGCTGGCCGCTGGGACGACACCCTGATCCTGCTGACCTCCGACCACGGCGACGGCCACGGCGCCCACCGCTGGAACGGCAAGACGGCCCTGTGGGAGGAGGTGATCCGCGTGCCGTTGCTGGCCCGCGGCCCCGGCGTGCGGAGGCCCGGACGCGTCGAGGAGCGGCTGGTCTCCAACGGACTCGACCTGCTGCCGACGATCTGCGAGGCAGCCGGAGCCGAGACTCCCGCGGACCTGCCGGGGCGCAGCCTCGGTCCCCTGCTGGCGGGGGAGCCACCCGGTGACTGGCGGCAGGACCTGGTGGTGCAGACGATCACCGGCATCGGCGACGGACCCGGAGGGCCGGCGCTGGCCCGGGCCCTCGTGGGGGACCGTGTCAAATACAGTGTCTACGCCCTGGGCCGCGGCCGGGAGCAGCTCGTCGACCTTGCCGCCGACCCGGGGGAGATGGTGAACCTCGCCGTGGAGGCCCGCTTCGGCGGGGAGCTGGAGGCCTGCCGCGAGCGGCTGCGGTCGCTGTGCCGGGTCGGCGGCGACGACGTGGGGAGGCTGATCCCATGAAGGTGACAGGAGTGGAACGGATCCTGGTGGACGTGCCGTTCACCGAGCGCCAGCAGCGCATCACGAAACGCACCGTGTACAACTGGTCGATCCTGGAGTTGTGCCGGGTCACCGCCGAGAGCGGCCACGTGGGCTGGGGGGAGACCGTCGTCCACTACACCCATCAGCGGGTGACCGACGCCAGCGTCCGCCGCGTCACCGGCGCCAGCGCCGCGGAGCTGCTGTGGGAGGACGGCCTGGGCGCGGGCCTGCAGATGGCCCTCTTCGACCTCGTGGGCCGGATCGCCGGGGTCCCCGTGCACCGTCTGCTGGGGGCCAAGGTCCGGGATGCGACGCCGATCTCGTGGTGGTGCAGTCACGCATCGCCGGAGGACTGGGCCGCCGAGACCCGTGACGCGGTGGCCGCCGGGTACACCAGCTTCAAGAACAAGCCCCGCCCCTGGTGGGACGTGTACGCCCAGGTCCAGGCGGTGACGGCTGCTACGCCGCCCCACTTCAAGCTCGACCTGGACCCCAACGGCATGCTGGTCAACGCCGCCCAGGCGGTGCCCGTGCTGGCACGCCTGGCCGACTGCGACCAAGTGGCCATGTTCGAGACGCCGATCCCCCAGAACGACGTGGCCGGGAACCGCCAGATCCGCCGCTCGGTGCCGCGCCCCATCGCCATGCACTTCGGCAGTCCGCCCTACATCACGGCCGTGCGCGAGGAGGTCTGCGACGGCTTCGTGATCAACGGCGGCGCCTCCCGGGTGATGCGCCAGGGGGCGCTGGCCGCCGAGGCGCAGATGCCGTTCTGGCTGCAGCTGGTCGGCAACGGCCTGACCACCACCTGGGCCGCCCATCTCGGCGCCGTGCTCAGCCACGCCACCTGGCCGACGATCAGCTGCATCAACCTCTACACCGAGCATCTGCTCCAGGAGCCGGTGACGGTCAGCGGCGGCTACCAGTCCGTGCCCGAGGGCCCGGGGCTGGGCGTCGAGATCGACGAGGAGGCGGTGGAGCGGCTCCGGGTGCCGGCGGAGTCGCTCGATGCCCTCGGTCCGGGGCAGGTCTACGCCCATCCGAGGCCTCGGATCATCAACACCGTGGTCTTCCCGGACGGTACGCGGGCGCACACCGGCGTCATGGGCGCCGGTCTGGCGGAGGCGGGCCCCGGGTGGGCGGAGGGCGTGCGGGTGGAGCCGGCCTGGGAGGACGACGGCTCGAAGGAGTGGGCCGGGCTCTGGGAGCGGATCGAGGACGGCGGCGTCGTGCGCGCCGGGAGGGACTCATGAGAGAAGACCTGGGCAACGGCTTCCTCCACCACGGGGTGGCCACGCCGGTGAGCAACCACCGCGGGACGGCGGCCACGGTCGACGGCGACGGCCGCAACGTGGTGCTGCTCTGGCTCTACGACCACCGTGGCTGCTACGCCCTGCTGCAGATCGACGCGGCCACCGGAGAGTCCCTCGAGGTGCCCGTGCCCTTCGACCCGGGCGGCGACTGCCCCTTCGCATCGATCCTGTCGACCCGCAACCGGTTCTACACCCACTTCAACAGCCACTTCTGCGAGTACGATCCCGCGGCCCGGGAGTTCACCTTCCACCACCGCACGGTGCCGCAGATGGCCATGGGCATGACCGAGGACGACGACGGCCGCATCTGGCTGGCCAGCTACCCGGACTCCGGCGTCGCCTGCTTCGATCCGGCGGTGCGCGCCTTCCGGGACTACGGCCACGTGTACCACCAGAACTGGCGCCAGTACCAGCGCTCGATCGCCGCCGACGACAGCGGCTGGATCTACTTCGCCGTGGGCAACACCTCGAGCCAGATCGTCGCCCTCGAGCCGGACGGCGGCGAGGCGAGGCCGCTGCTGGCCGAGGAGGAGCGGCACCAGGGCTCGGCCCACGTTTACCGCGACGAGGACGGACGCGTGTACGGGCAGGCGAGGGCCGGCGCCGACGGGGACTGGCTGCGGCTCTACAAGGGGGAGGCGGAGGCGATCGGCCGCCACGAGGACCGCCGGCCCAAGGCGATCATCGCCGGCAGCCAGGGGCTGTTCCACCGCGACTTCCCGGACGGCGCCAGGCTGCTGGTCTGCGACACCGTGGAGAAGCGGATGGTCGTCCAGGACGCGGACGGCAGCCGCCGCGAGATGTCCTTCGACTACACCAGCGAGGGCGCCCACATCATGGGCCTGGCCGCGGCGCCGGACGGCACGATCTGCGGCGGCACCGCCTTCCCCATGCGGTTCTTCCGTTACGACCCGGCCGCCGACGAGTGGACCAACAGGGAGAGCTTCGGCCAGTGGAACACCGTGCGCGCCGCCGGAGACCGATTCTTCGTCGGCGGCTACACGGGCGGCTTCCTGCTGGAGTGGGACCCGGCGCGGGACTGGGTGGCCACCGAGAAGGGCGACGAGAGCGGCAACCCGCGCTGGTGGACGCAGTGCTCGCCGGCGATCAACCGCCCCCACTGCCTGCTGGCCACCGCCGACGGCCGCCGGGTCGTCCTCGGCGGCACCCCGGGATACGGGTACACCGGAGGCGGCTTGCTGATCTGGGACCGCGCCTCGAAGGAGGGGCGGCTTCTGGAGCACACGGAGCTGGTGCCGGAGCAGGCGCCCCACAGCCTGGTGGAACTGCCGGATGGGCAGGTGCTGGTGGGCATGACCGTGGCGCCAGGCACCGGCGGCGAGCAGAAGGCGCAGCGGGCGGAGATGGCCATCGTCAATCTCGAACAGGGAGCCGTAGCCTGGCGCGGGGTGGTCCTGGACGAGGTTGGGTCGTACACCGATCTGTCCCCGGGGCCCGATGGCCTGGTCCTCGGTTTCGCGGACTCGGCGCGGCTCTTCGCCTTCGACCCGGCGTCGCGGCAGGTGGTGCAGGAGCTGGACGTGGAGGCGCAGCTGGGGCGGACCTGCGGCCAGCAGGGGCCGCGGGTCTTCGTCACGGGCCCGGCCGGCGAGCGCTTCGTGCTGCTGCGGCGGGGCGTGGCCGAGATCGTCGACGAGGGCGCCGAAGCGGACCGCTTCGGCATCCACATGCGGGCGGAATCGCCGGTAGCCATCGGTCCCGGAGGCGACCACCTCGACGGCCGCGTCTACTTCGGCAGCGGTTCCCACGTCTACTCCTGGGAGGTGAGCGGGTGAGGGCGCCCGTCATCGACGGCGCCGAGCACGCCTGGGTCCTGCACGACGGGCGCTTCCCCATCGACCCGGCCATCTCCAGCTGCCCAAGCGCGATGCCTGATCACGAGCTGTCGGGGGAGGACCTGATCGCGCTGATGCAGCAGCACGGCATCGACCGCACCGTGATCAGCCACGTCTGCTACTACGGCCGCAACAACGACTACGCCGTGCACTGCGTGAAGCGGTGGCCGGAGCGCTTCGCGGCCATCGGCCTGCTCGTCGGCGCGCGGCTGTTCCCACCCGCCGACGGCGAGCGCAACGCCGAGCGGCTGGAGCAACTCGTCGTCGAGGGCGGGCTCTCCGGGCTGCGCCTGAGCCCGATCTACGACCGCGAGACCGTCTGGCTGAACGACCCCGTCTGCGATCCTTTGTGGCGCAAGGCCGCCGACCTCGGCGCCACCTTCAACATCTTCCTGGGCCCGGAGCAGATCGGCCAGGTAGCCGACATGGCGGCCCGGCACCCCGGCGTCGACGTCGTCATCGACCACTTCGCCATGATCGACATCGAGCGGCCCGACGAGGAGGGCATCGGGCCCCTGCTGGACCTGCACCGCCTGCCCAACGTCTACATCCGCACCTCTCTCCACAATCCGTCCCGGCAGAAGCTGCCCTTCCGGGACATGTGGCCCTACCTGCGGCGGGTCTACGACACCTTCGGCCCCGAGCGGATGCTGTGGGCCAACTACTACGAGTACCTGATCATGGCGGAAATGATCGACTTCTTCACCGTCGCCGACCGCGAGCACATCCTCGGCGGCACGGCGCGGAGGCTCTACTTCCGATGAAAGCGAAGGGCCGGAACTCCGAGTTGGTCTACTCCACCGCCACCGGCGACATCCGCGGGGAGAAACCCGGGGGTCGGAAGGACACGCGGCGCCGCGGCGCTGGGAGGCCAGCCGCGCAAGCCGCCCCCGCGGACGGAGTCGTCCGCGTCGGCCGCGAGACCAAGGGCCGGAAGGGCAAGGGAGTGACGGTCCTGACCGGCCTGCCGGTCGGCGGCCGGGATCTGGAGGCACTGGCCCGGGAGCTGAAGGCCCTCTGCGGCGCCGGCGGCACCGTGCGGGACGGAGTCATCGAGATTCAGGGAGACCACCGGGACCGCCTCGTGCGGGCCCTGGAGGAGAGGGGCTGGAGGGTGAAACGGAGCGGAGGATGATGGCACGCAAGAAGATCCTGATCGCCTTCTTCCACCAGGAAACGTCCCACTTCAACCCCGGCCTCACCACGTGGGACCGCTTCGACCTCTCCCGCGGCGAGGAGCTGATCGCGCGCTACGCGGGGACCAACACCTACGTCGCCGGCGGTCTCGACGTCCTGGCAGAGGCAGGCGTCGACGTGGTTCCGACGTACGGCGCCTCCTCCGTGACCTCGGGCGGGCCCGTGCCGGCCGCCGACCTCGACGGCATGACCGCCGAGATGCTGGAGGCGATCCTTGCGGCCAGGGACGCCGACGGGGCCTATATCGCTTTTCACGGGGCCATGGCCGGCTGCGAGGAGCATGATCCCGAGGGCCGCATCCTGGAGCAGGTGCGGAGCATGATGGGGGACAAGCCGATCGTCGCTTCCTACGACTTGCACGCCATCCTCACCGACCGCCTGGTGCGATCAGCCGATGTCACGGTGGCCCTCCACACCTACCCCCACACCGACATGCGCCGGACGGGCCAGCGAGCGGCGGCCGTTCTGGTGCGGCTGCTGCGGGGCGGCGTGCGCCCCGAGACGGCGCAGGTGAAGCTGCCCATGCTCGTCCGCGGCGATGAGCTGATCACGGAGACCGGGCTCTTCGGCCAAGCCATCGACCGCTGCAAGGATTTCGAGGCCGGGGAGAAGGGGCTGTCCGCCCTGGTCAACATCGGCAACCCCTTCACCGACGTGCCAGAGCTGCGCACCAACACCCTGGTCACCAGCGACGGGGAGCCGCGGATGGCGCGGGATCTGGCCGAGGAGCTTGCCCGCTTCATGTGGGAGCACCGCGGGAGCATGCAGGCGGAGCTGGTCTCGGTGAAGGAGGCCGTGGCCGTGGCCGGGCGGGAACCCGGGCTGACCGTGTTCTCCGATGCTGCGGATGCCACATCCAGCGGCGCCTCGGGCGACAGCAACTGGATCCTGCGGGGTCTCATCGAGGCGGGGTACGGCAAGCGGGCCCTGCTGCCCCTGGTGGACGCGCCGGCCGTGGAGGCCGCCTTTGCGCGGGGCGTCGGCAGCCGGTTCACCGTGCCCCTGGGGGGAACGGTCGACCGGGAGCGGCACCAGCCGGTGGAATGCGAGGTCTACGTGCAGAGCCTGCACGACGGCCACTTCCGGACCGAGTCGGGGGAGACCTCGCGGGCGGGGAGGACGGCGGTCCTGGTGACTGGCGGCACGGTGGTCATGACCACGGAGTTTCCCGTGTCGATCATGGGACGCCGAGTCTTCGAGGCGAGAGGGCTGAAGCCGGTAGATTTCGACCTTGTGGTCTGCAAGAGCCCTAACGGGTTCCGCACCCACTACGAGGCGATCGCCGAGCGCATCGTGCCCGTGGATTGCCCCGGGTCGACGAGCGCCAACCTGAGGTCCCTGCCCTACCGCAACGTGACCCGGCCGATCTTCCCTCTGGACGAGGGCGTCGAGGCGGAGATCACCGCCGCCCGCACCTAGATCTGGCTGCCGTAGACGGCGTCCACCAGCTCCATGGTGCGGATGGCGTCCTCGAAGTTCGTCTCGGGAGCCACTCCGCGGCGCAGGCATTCCAGGAAGTGGGCGTTGGTGTCCCAGGCGCCGTGGGCCCGGTAGGGCTCGCTGCCGCCGGCCAGGTCGGCCGGGTCGAGCTGCTCCACCGGGTCGGGTCGGTCGTCGGCGAAGAGTTGGCCGCCCTCCTCCGGGTCCCCGTAGAAGCTGACGCCGGCGGAGTGGATCTCCACCGAGAAGCTGCGCCGGCCGGCCATGAAGTTGTTGAGCAGCAGGCCGGTGGCGCCCGAGGAGAACCGCACCAGGGCCAGGTGGATGTTCCAGTGGCCGGCGTCGAGGCGGCGGTTGTCGGAGGCCACGCTGACCACCTCTCCCCCGCACAGGTAGCGCAGGGTGTCGACGGCGTGGATGCCGTCGCAGGTGAGCATGTCCATGGCGCCCTTGTAGTAGGGGTCGCCGCCGACCTGGTTCTTGTAGAAGGCAGCATGGGCCGTGTGCACGGGTCCGCGCTGCTCGCAGCGCGCCTTGCCCTGGCGGACCACGGGCGAGAACCGGCGCTGGAAGGTGACGCCGGTGAGCACCTTCCGCCGCCGGGCGATGGCGGCCAGCTGGCGCACCTGCTCCGTGGTCACGGCGGGGGGCTTCTCGACGAAGAGGTGGCAGCCCATGTCCAGCACCGCGGCGGCCACGTCATAGAGGTGCTGGGGCGGCATGATGGCGTACACGGCGTCGGGCCGCTCGGCGGCGATCATCTCCTCGTAGCTGCCGTACCTCCCGGGGATGCCGAAGCGGTCGCAGGCCTGCTCCAACCGGGCCTCGTCGAGGTCGCAGGCAGCCGTGAGGTCGCAGCCGGGCAGTTCCGCCAGGCATGGGTAGTGGGCGCTGGTGGCGCGGCCTCCGGCGCCGATGACGGCCACCCGAACCGGGCGCCGCCGGCTGGGCCGCTTCGGGGCCGCCGGGCGGGCCGGGGCCCTTCTCTTGGTCCTGGCCACGTGGTCAGCCGCGCTCGCGAAAGGTGCCGGCCTGGCGCAGGGCCGCGACGCCGTTGTCGACCCTGTTCAGCGGGAAGGTGACGGGCCGGTTCCCGGTGAGCTGCGACTGGTACACGGCGGTCACCAGTTCCATGGAGCGGCGGCCGACGCGTCCGTCGGAGCGCAGGGTCCCCTCTCCCTCGAGGGCGGAGGTCAACTCCCGGAGGGCGGCGACGTAGGTGCTGGCCGCCGCCGGCCGCTGGACTTCGGCGACCTCGAGATCGCTCCACTGGAACCCGGAGTCGGGCTCGTACATGCCCTGCTGCGACTGCTGCAGATGAACCTGCTCCCCGGCCATGCGGATCAGGCCGGTGGAACCGCGCAGCGCGAATCCGTGGTCAGAATACGTGGTCAGTTCTGCACCGCGGATCGTCCCGGTGACGCCGCTGTCGAACTTGAGGAAGGCGGCGGCGTAGTCCTCCACCGCCCAGGGGCGGGTCCTCTGCTCGGCGGTGCCGCAGAGCCAAGCCACGGGCCCCCCGTAGAGGTCCATGAGGTCGAAGTAGTGGGTGTAGTCGTGGAGCAGGGGCCCCTCGTTCTCGGAGCGCCAGGAGGGCTCCGGCTTGCAGCCGTCCATGAAGCAGTCGACGTGGATCAGGTCTCCGATGGCGCCGTCGGCGAGCAGCCGGGCCGCCAGCTGCCACTCGGGATGCCAGCGCCGGTTGTGGTTGACCTGAAGAAGGACGGACTCGGCCTCGCAGGCGGCGATCATCCGGTCGCACTCCTCCAGGGAGAGGGCCATGGGCTTCTCGCAGATGATGGCGCGCACCGAGGGGGCCGAGGCGCACTCCAGGACCATCTCGCAGTGCAGCTCGGGATGGGTGGCGACGATGACGATCTCCGGCGCCGCCTGCTCGAGCATCTGCCGGTAGTCGTGGAAGAGGGCGTCGACGCCGAAGCGCTGCCCGAAGGCCTCGAGCTTTTCGCGGCCCCGGTTGACGCCGGCCACCAGGCGTACGTCCTCGCAGGCGGCCACGGCTTCCGCGTGGTTGTCGGGCAGGTCTCCGAAGGAGAACTGGTAGCCGACGCGGCCGGTGCCGATGATGGCGACGCCGAGCGGGGTGGCCATCAGGCAGCCTCCGATGGCCGGCGCGGGCGCAGCGAGGAGCGGATCCGGTCGTTTCCCATGGTGCCGCGTAAGCTAACCGACGCCGCCCGGGGACAGCAACCGGTCAGCGGCCGGTCCCCGCGGCCAGCAGAGCGGCGTTCGTCCAAACCGTCGGCTCCAGACCGGGGAGGTCTTCGTCCATGGGGAAATAGGGGCGGGGCATGCGCCGCAGAGGATGGTTGCGGATGGTGGCCGGCGTGGGGCCCGGGGTGTCGAGGACGTGGAAAGCGGCGGCCACGTCGTCGTAGACGTTGTGGAAGTTCATCGGATTCTTGGCGACGACGAACTTCGTCTGCCGGGGGTCGATGCCGACGGCCCGCCACTGCTCGTCGGCCCAGTCGTAGGTGGCGTGGCTGGTGATCAGCACGCGCACCGCTTCGATGGCCAGCACCGCCGTCGGCCCCATCTCCCCCTCGATGCCGTCCCAGATGCCCCCGGTGTAGCGGAAACGGCCGTCGTGCAGGCTCTCGACGTGGCCCTCCACCAGTATGGGCTGGCCCCAGGCCGGGTCGAGATTGTGGCCGAGAGAGATGGAGACCTCGCCGCCGGCACCCGCTCGGTGACAGGCCCGGGCCGCTTCCGGATCGACTACCGGCACGAGGGCCGGGGGTGGGTCCTCGAAGGCCAGCAGGGCGGCCAGGGAGGCGACGCTGTCGCCCGAGGCGCCGCCGCCGGCGCAGTCGGCGGCCTCGATGAGGACGACGGGACGGCCCGGGGTCTCCAGGCCGGCGCGAATCGCGGCTTCCGGCTCCAGGGCCGAGGCCTCGAGCTCCTGGCGTCGGCTCCAGTAGTCCCGCGCCGTCTCGAGAGCCAGCCGCCGGGCGCGGCCCATGTCGCCGTCGACGACGAACAGGCCGCCGCCGCCCAGGTCGGGCTGATCGAGGAAGGGGTGCACGAGGAAGAGGCTGGCCGACAGCACGTCCGCCTCGGCCTCGCGATGCCGCAGGTCCCGCATCATGCGGGCGAAGGCGCCGCCGCCGTCGGTGGAGCCGTTGATGCCGCCGACGATGACGGGCACCTTGGCCAGGGCCATGGCCGGCCGGCAGCGCCCTCCGGCGGTGTCGAGGAGGAGGCGAGCGCCGCGCTCTCCGGTAGAGGCGGCGTCCCGGTGCGGATAGGTGGCCCAGGCCACGAGGCCGTGGGCGTTCTCGACCATGGCGCGGGTTACGTGGGCATGGAGGTCGAGGGTGGCCACCACCGGGACGGCGGGCCCGACCAGGTGGCGCACCGCCGAAATGAGGTCCCCCTCGACATCGTCGACGCCTTCGGCGACGGCGCTGCCGTGGAGGGGGAGCAGGACCCCGTCCACGGGCAGGGCCCGGGAGAGGCGGTCGAGCAACTCGGTGCGCAGGTACTGGTAGCAGTCGGCGGTCATACAGCCGCCGGGGCAGGTGCTCGCCGAGATCAGGGGAGCGATGTCCGCGCCTGCGGAGCGCAGGGCCCGAAGGGCCCCCCCGACGACGCCGGCCTCCAGGGCGAGAACCTCGTCGCCGCGGCACAGCTCGTAGCGGGCGAACCAGTCGAGGTCGATGGGCGAGCCCCCGAACTGGTTGCACTCGGTCAGCACCGAGCCCAGGGCGATCCTCACCCGCGCAACCCTTCGAGGATCCCCTTGCTGTGGCCGACGCAGAAGGCGATGTATGCCTTGCCGGCGTCGTCTCCGACCAGGCGCATGATGTGGTCGTAATCGATGGCGCGGTCGTAGCCGACATCGCGCAGGGCCCGGGCGACCTCGAACATGGACAGATCCCCCTCGTCGGGGGCGCGCTCCTCGTACCAGCCGTCCACGGGGATGCGGCCGTGGACGTTGCGGAAGTGGACGTGGAAGATCTTGCCGCGATCGCCGAAACGGCGGATGCCCTCGAATACGTCCTGCCCCGACTCGTAGCGGGTCCCGACACAGAAGGTCATGCCCATGTTCGGCGAGTCGATCTCTTGGAAGAGGCGGTCGAAGCAGTCGAAGTCGTAGAGGATCTGGGGCACGCCGTAGAGGGCGGGAACGGGGGGATCGTTGCCGTGCATGGCGACGAGCACTCCGCCGCTCTCGGCGATGGGCACGACCCGTTCGAAGATGCGGACCGTGCGCTCCCAGAGCTGTTCCGCCGTGGGTGCGCCCTCCGGAGCAGGGCGGTCACGCAACGCTTCGGTCAGATCGGAGCGCAGGTACTGGTAACCGCCCCGTCCCTCGACCCAGCTGTAGCCAGGCTCGGGAAAGTGGCCGAAGCTGCTGCCCTGGAAGCACTGCACCCCGAGGACGGGAAGGCCGAAGTCGCAGCAGACCCGGGTGTTGTGGGCCAGGTTGTCCAGCTCCTCCTCGGAGCCGGGGAGTCCGAGGAAGGTCTTGTGGGTCATGTCGCCGGTGCTGTTGATGCGCTCGATGCGCAGGTCGGCCGAGGCGAGGAGCTCGACGGCCCGTTCGACCCCTTCGCGGCCGAGACGGCCGGTCTCGTCGTATCCCGGGATCAGGGACATGGTGATGTCCACCACGTCGACGCCGATCTGCTTGAGAAAGCGCAGGTCGTCGGGGCGTTCGAGCCAGTCCGGGGAGATGCGGGTGCCGATCAGCATGGAGGGTGTTCCCTGGGTGAATCCGGGCGGCGGGAAGCGGATTGACATCCGCCGGAGAGGCGGTCAGCTTGTGGCGGCGGGAATCTCCCCAAACCGACAGGGAGGGTCAAGCTTGCCCGCCGTCGAAGAGGTCTTCGCCTATCTCCGCGGATTGCAGGACGGCATCTGTTCCCGCTTCGAGGCGATCGATGGAGGAGAGGCCGGGTTCCGCGAGGATGCCTGGACCCGCGAGGGCGGCGGCGGCGGTAGGACCCGGGTCCTGGAGGAGGGGGCCGCCATCGAGAAGGCCGGCGTCAACCTTTCGCGCGTGAGCGGCGGCCGGCTGCCCCCGGCGGCCTCGGCGCGGCGCCCGGAGCTGGCTGGACGGGCCTTCGAGGCCATGGGTGTCTCCGTCATCGTCCACCCCCTCAACCCCTACGCGCCGACTTCTCACCTGAACGTGCGGTTCTTCATCGCCACCGATCCGGCGGGCGAGTCCGACCCGGCCTGGTGGTTCGGCGGCGGCTTCGACCTGACCCCGTTCTACGGCTTCGAGGCCGACGCCAGGGACTGGCACGGGGTGGCGCGGGAGGCGTGCGCATCCTTCGGCTCGGGGCTGTATCCGCGGTTCAAGAAGTGGTGTGACGAGTACTTCCACTTGAAGCACCGGGGCGAGCCCCGGGGGATCGGCGGCCTGTTCTTCGACGATTTCGACGAGGGTGGGTTCGACAACGCCTTCGCCTTCGCGCGTTCAGTGGGTGACCACTACATGAAGGCGTACGGACCGATCCTCGAACGGCGCAAGGACACGCCCTACGGCCGGCGCGAGCGGGAGTTCCAGCTATACCGGAGGGGCCGCTACGTGGAGTTCAACCTGCTCCACGATCGCGGCACCCTCTTCGGGCTGCAGTCCGGCGGGCGAGTGGAGTCGATCCTGGTGTCGATGCCGCCGAAGGTGCGCTGGCGCTACGACTGGCGGCCGGAGGCCGGCACACCGGAGGCGCGGCTTTACGAGGAGTTCCTGCGGCCCCGTGACTGGGCGGAGGGGTCCTTGGAAGCCTGACCGCCTGATCGCCGGGGCAGAACGAGAAAACGGGGCCGGTGAAACCACCGACCCCGCTTCGCTCGGACTTCGCCGGGCGACGTGCCTCCTCAGGCAGAGGCGGCCGTCACCCGCTCAGCGGCCGGGCCTTTCTGACCCTGCACCACGTCAAACTCCACCTGCTGACCTTCGGCCAGCGTCCGGAACCCATCCATCTGGATCGCGGAGTGGTGGACGAAGACATCGGTGCCGTTCGCCCGCTGAATGAAGCCGTAGCCCTTGGCGTCGTTGAACCATTTTACGGTTCCGACTTCGCGCTCGGCCACTTACCGGCTCCTTCGCAAGAAGGGTGAAACAAAGCGTTGGACAGAGCGCGCAACGGACTCAAGCTGATGGAACTTCAGTTACCGCAATCTGCTGCTGCCAACTCGACAAAGCCGCCCGGTTTCCTCGCCACCGCCTTCGAGGGGAGAAGCTCGGGCCCGTGACGGCTTGAGCACGAATGTAAGGAATTCCCCCGGATTGGCAATCGCCGCACCCCGCTGCTACTCGTCCGACCGAGTCTTGCCGCGGGTCAGACCGCGGTCGAAGCTGGGGCGGAGCAGTTCGGTCAGGACGGGGGGAAGCTCCCGGCGGCGGGCCTTCACCGCCCACACGGGCGGCACCTCCCAGGGGGGCTGGGCACTCCCGTCGGTCCACGGCTTCCGGTAGCAGAACAGGGAACACAGGCGGGTCTGCCTTCCGGCAGCCTTGGGCGCCACCCCGTGGGCGGCGTGGGACAGGCAGCAGACCACCGATCCCTCCGGCAGGGCGAGATGCTCCATCCGGAGGGGTCGCCCGGTGACCGGGTGGGCCCGGCCGTCGAGCCAGCCGCGGGCCATCTCCGCGTCCGTCTCCGCACGGCATCCTTCCGGGTCGCGGAAGAGGTGGCTGCCGCGGATGATCTTGAGACCGCCGTCGTCCCCGGTGTCGAAGCCATTCAGATAGCAGAGGGTCAGGAGCAGGTTCGGCTGGCGGTCGTACTCGTCCGGGAGGATCGTGCCGAGGTCGCAGCCGGCGCCGAGCCGATGGCTGTGCCAGGCTCCGCCGGCGTAACCGGGTGGACGCGAGAGCAGCTGGTTGTGGTCGAAGAAGAGGGTGTCGCTGCCGAGGCAGAGGCGCTGCAGGGCGAGCATGTCCGGGTGCGTGAGGACCTCGGCCAGGAAGGGCAGGTGGCCGGCCGGAAAATACTCGGCAAAGACCGAGTGCAGCCTCAGGGTGAGGACCCCTGCGGCGTCGGTGCCTTGGGGCACCTTCTGACTGCCCCCGAGGGCCTTCTCCAGGTGCGCGGCGGGGACTTTCTCCCCCGGCGGCCGGCGGCCGAGGCCGTGCCAGTCGATGGCCGACCAGTCGGCGCGGAGCAGCGTGTCGTTGAGGAACTGTCCCCGTGCCAGCGCCGCCAGCCAACGCTCGCGGGCCCTGGGCCTGACGACCCCTTCGAAGACAGCGTACCCGTCCCGGAGGAAGTCGCCGCGGTCGAACTGCTCCTCCACCGCCGCCAGGTCGAGCAGGTCGTCACGGGTGGCCTCCATGCGGCTCCAGTCGCCCGCTGACCACTCCACCGGAGAGCGGGGGTTGCCGAGGAAGTCCGGACGGGTCGCCCGGGCGAGCACGTTCGACGGTCCGTCGAGCACGCGCGCCGCGTCGGGGTCGCTCACAACGGCCAGGAGAGGGTTCCTCGGCATCGTCTCGGGGGCCATGCTGTCAACTCCTCCCGCGGAAGAACAGACGCTCAGCCGTCCCCCACAGGATCGCCTCCTTCTCCGCCGGGGAGAGGAAGCCGGCGTGGTCGCGGATCAGCGCCACCGCGGCCGGATAGTCCGTCGTGGGATCCTCCATCGTGATGGGGCCGCCGCTGTCGCTCTCCCACATGCAGCGATCGGCCCCGTAGGCCTCAACGACGCGCTGTATGAGGGGGAGCGTGTCAAGGTAGGGAGCACGCCTGGAGCAAAGGGCCTGAAGCGGTCCGATCTTGACCATCACCTTCCTGTGCCTGGCGAAGCGGAGCAAGGCCTCGAGATCCTTCTCGCTGTAGTCCGCCTCGCGGATGCCGACGTGGCAGACGTGGTCGAGGATCACCGGTGTCTCCGGATAGCGGCTGCACAGTCGGTCCAGGGTGGGCAGCAGATCGACCCCCATGTTGAAGCTGAGGGCGAGGTCGTGGTCCGCCCCGGTGGAGAACAACTTCTCGAAGGCCGGGTGGTCGAGCTGGGACGGAGGCTCCCGGAAGGCACGGCATCCCCTCGCCGCGAGCTCGAGCATGGTCCGGTCCGGGGCGGCGTCGTCGAGGCTGACGATCCCGGTGCCGGAAAACCTCTCGGAGTCGCCCGCGATCAGGTCGAGGATGTAGCGGTGATCCGTCCCGTACCAGGTCATCTGCACGAGGTTGATGCGAACGTCGCCGACGGCGCGGCTGTAGCGGAAGTACTCCTCGGGGGTGAAGGTGGGGAGCCAGAGATCCTCTTCCTCGATCCCCGGGGCCAGGGGGTAGCGGGCGAAGTCGTCGGTCCAGACGTGGATGTGGGCATCGATGATTCTGTGGGCTGACGGCGGCATGTCCATCTCCGGCGAGGGCGGCGGCTAGGGGTCGAGGGGAGGGGCGAGGTGGCGGGTCAGGATCCGCGCCGACAGCTCGTGGCCGAGGACGGTGAAGTGCCCGTAGCCGCCCCGGTAGATCTCGCGGCCCTCCTCGATGTGCTCGATGAACCGCTCCCGGGGATGGACGTGATCGATCCGCAGTTGCGCCAGTGCGTCCAGAACCCGGGACTCCATGAACTCCTTGTCCCGGCGGAACACGGGAAGGGGGGCGCCCGGGTCGCGGCGGTGGCGGCGGATGTCGATGACGTCCCGCACCAGCAGGGGATCGGGGATCAGGTATACGAAGAGGCCGATGCGCTGCTGCCGCAGGTGGGCGGCGATCCCGTCCAGCAGCCGCCGGGCCAGGGCGGTCATTCCCGCCAGGTGGTCATCGGTGGTCCTGCTGTCCGGCGAGGCGATCAGGCCCGCTCCGCGGGCCAGGGCGGCGATCTCCGGGCGGCTCTTGACCCCGTGCATCCAGACCAGGCGGGCGGTGGCGGAGCGGGCCAGGACGTTGTCCCGCAGCCAGAACCGCGGGGTGTACGGCGGCGCCGGGTAGTAGACCAGGGAGTCGCCCACCACCTCGAAACGGGGGACCGAGGCGGAGGCGAGAGGAGCGTAGTTGTCCTGCAGGTCGTTGCCGAGGAACAGGACGAGGACCACCGTGTCCGGTTTCCAGGCCGCGACATGGTCGCGGACGCTGAGGAAGTGGGAGCCCAGGCCGTAGCCGTGGACGCCCCAGTTCAGGGCCTCCACCCTCATTTCGCCGTCGCGCGTCAGGTTCCGCGCCAAGCGCTGGGAGAAGTTCCTCTCGATGCCAGTCTGGTAGGCCTCGAGGAACGAGTCGCCGAGAAAGAGAATCCGCCGGGTGCCCGGGGACGGGGCCATGTGGCGCTCGTGATCGTGGAATCCCAGGCGGTTGGTCCTCACCCGGCGCTCCGCTCCTTCCATCTCCCGGGTCCAGGCGATGTCGAGGTGAGGCCGCCCGCGGAAGCCGAGGAGCGGGTCGTACCGCAGGGTCGGCTGCTCGAGGGTGAGGATCAGGGGCAGCAGTACTTCCGCCAGGATCAGGGCCACCGCGGCGGAGAGGAGGGCGACGCCGGCCCTGGCGGTCCAGCGGGTCAAGCCGGGTCTCTTCACCTGTCCCCCTGGGCGTCACCCCGGCGCGGGCATCCGGTCGGGGATCAGAGTCTCCACCGGATCACCTCGAAGCTCTCCGCGAAGGCTTCGCCGATCTGTCCTCCCCGGGTCCGAGCCCAGCTCAGGATGAACTCGTCGTTGACGTAGTGGCGCCCCAGCTGGGAGTAGTAGCACTTCAGCGCCTTCAGCTTCGTCCGCATGTGGTCCTCGGTGACGACGCAGAAGGCGTTGGTGTTGAAGGTCAGGTTGTTCCAAGGCACCTCGTAGCCGAGGAGGCTGGTCTTCTTGAAGGCACGGAAGCCTTCCTGGGCAACCACCTGGTGGTCCTGGTGGGTATCGTTCGGCGAGGGGATGAAGACGAGGTCCGGATCGTACTCGTTGTTTAGGGCCACCATCCGTTCGAGGATCTCCTGCCGGTGGCTGGGGAAGTGGCGCACCGGGAATCTCTCCACGATCAGGTCCTCCGGCCCGATGCCCAGGACGGAGGTCGCCTTCGAAACCTCCGTGGCCAGGATGTCCCGCGGCAGATCGTCGGAGACCGACTCCTCCGAGATGGAGAAGGCGACATACTGGACCCGGACTCCGTCGCCGATCAGCCGCGCCATCGTGGCTCCGCAACCGAACTCACCGTCATCCGTATGCGGGGCGAGGACCAGTACCCTCCGGGCCTGCTCGATCAAGCGTCACTCCATGCCCGGCGGTGTATCGGCGGCCTCTTCAGGTTCCCTGGCGGCCGTTGAGGCCGTGCGCGCGGAACCAGGCCACGGTGCGCTCGAGTCCCTCGCGGGCGGCCACCGCCGGCTCGTAGCCCAGCACCCGTTGCGCCTTCTCGGTGGAGGCCAGGGTCTTGGCCACGTCTCCCGGCCGCCCCGGCCCATAGCGGATGTCGCCGTCCGCGTCGGTCAGGTCACGGAGCACCTCGATCACCTCGTTCAGCGACCAGCAGGCGCCGCTGGCGACGTTGAAGGACTCGCCGGACGCCTCCTCGGCGGTGGCGGCGCGCAGGTTGGCGTCGACCACGTTGTCGACGAAAGTCCAGTCCCGGGCGATGGAACCGTCGCCGTAGACCGTCAGGGGCCGGCCTTCGAGCAGCCCGGTGGTGAAGATAGCCACGAAGGCGGCGTAGTCCGACATTGGATCCATGCGGGGGCCGAAGACGTTGAAGTAGCGCAGGGAGACGGTCTCGAGACCATGGAGACGGGTGAAGACCTTGCAGTACTTCTCCCCCGCCAGCTTCGAGACCGCGTACGGCGACATCGGTTCGGTGCCGGCTTCCTCCCGAAGCGGGAAGTCGTCGAGATCGCCGTACACCGAGGAGGACGACGCGTTCACCACCCTCCTCACTCCCGATTCCCGGGCCGCCTGGAGCACGTTGAGGGTGCCGCCCACGTTGACCTCGTTCGTGGCCAGCGGGTCGTCGACCGACCGGGGAACCGAGCTCAGAGCCGCCTGGTGGAGTATGTAGTGGGCGCCGTCGAAGGCGCGGCGGAGGTCGTCCAGTCGGCGCAGGTCCCCTTCGATCAGGTCGATGCGGCCGAGGAAAGGCTCCAGGTTCTCGCGCCGGCCCGTGGAGAAATCGTCGAAGACGCGGACCCGCTCCCCGCCCTCGAGCAGGGCCTCCACGAGATGCGAACCGATGAAGCCGGCGCCTCCGGTGACTACGTACAGGGCCATGGGTCCATCGTCGTTTCGGGTTTGGCGGAGCCGCTGAAGCGGGCGGGATTCCGAAAAAACAACACGGCCGGCGAAAGGCAAGTCAAGCTGGATACCGATTGAGGAAGTCCACCCTTTTGCTTATATCGAACAGTATGCGAGCCTGTCGCAACTCGGTGCGGCCCTTGGCCATGGGGGCCCTTCTGGTGTGCCTGCTCACCGCGCCCGCCCACGGGGTGGAGCCCCCCGGCGCAGTCGCCGCGACTCCGGATACCCTCACCTTGCCGGAGTGCCTGGTCCTGGCCTACCGGAACAACCTCGATCACAGGATCGACCGGGCGACTCTGACCGCCGGCCAGGAGCGCCTGCGCGCCGCCCGGGCACCCTTCGAGGCCAACGTCAACGCCGACCTGACCCTGCCCAGCTACAGCGAGAGGCGGGACGTCATCGACAACGAGGCCCTGCTGGCCCGCATCCGCCAGGAGGACACACGCCTCGACTACGAGGGTAGGGTCAGCCTGTCCCAGAGGTTCCGGAACATCGGCGAGTTCTCGCTCATCGGTTCCGGGTTCCGCAACGACTTCAGCTCCAATCGGCGGCAGGACTTTCGGGAATACAGCGCCGACTTGAGCCTCGCCTACGAGCAGGAAATCCTGACCGATCCCGAGGAGGAGCTGCAACTGCGCACGGCCGAGCTGTCCTACGCCGCGGGGCTATCCACCCTGCAACGGCAACGGGTGCAGCTCGAGTCCCGGGTGGTCAACGTCTACTACGACCTGGTCCAGGGCGTCCGTCAGCTGGAGATCCAGAAACAGCGGCTGGATCAGTCCCAGGCCGCCCTCGAGCTGGCCAGGCGCAAGTTCGAGATCGGCCTCATCGCCGAGGTCGAGGCGCTGCGGCTCGAGGTCGACGAGTTGCGCGCCCAGGCGGAGTACGCCGAGGCGGCGACCCGGATCGAGTCCCGTCGCGACGCCCTCCGGCAGGTGCTGGCCATGGACGTCGAGACCCCGCTGGCGGTGAGCACCAGGGTCGACTTCACCATCCTGGCCGTCGACGAAGAGACCGCTGTCGCCGTCGCCCTGGTGCGGCGCACCGACATGAAGCAGCAGCGCCTGCGGCAGCGAATCGCCCAGCTGGACTTGAAGCGAACCGCCCAGAGCATGGGGCCGTCCGCCTCCCTGAGCGCCCGGGTCAATCTGACCGGCCGCGGACCCGACCCCTACGACGTGGGGCGGACGCTGGAGCGCAGCCTCATCTCGGCCAACATCCGCGTGGGCCTGCCCCTCGTCGACGGCGGCCGGCGCCGGGGCGTGGTGCGCCAGGCCGAGATCGACCTGGAACAGAGGGAGCTTACGGGGGAGCAGGTGCGCCAGCAGGTGGTGCTGGAGGTGCGGGAGGCGGTGCGCTCGGTGCAGGAGGCGGAGCGTCAGATCCGGCTTTTGAACTCAGCCCTGGAGGTAGCGGAGCGGACCTTCGAGGTTGAGCAGAGCCGGTTCGAGCTCGGCCTGGCCAACAGCCAGGAGCTTCTCGACGCGCAGACCGATCTCACCCAGGCGCGTACCGCGGCGCTCAACGCCGTGGTCTCCTACCAGAGGGCCCTGCAGGATCTGCGCCTGGCGACGATGGCGGAACCAAAGGAACTGGTGGCCGGGGACGGATAGGCCGTCCCCTACCTGAGGCGGACCCTCAGTCCTTGTCGTTGTTGTCCATCAGGGGGTGGGAAAACTCCTCGCCGTCCTGGAAGATGGCGCGCCGAGGCCTCAGCTTCGTGTAGGTGGGGATGCGGTTCTGCTCCTGCGCCTCCTGGCAGGCGACACAGAGGCGCGCCGTGGGCAGTGCCTCGAGCCGCAACTTGGGGATGAAGGGGCATCCCTCGCACAGGTTCAGGGGCGTCTCGAGGCAGGCTTCGCACTCCCCGTAGGTCCCGGTCTCCAGCTTTTCCAGGGCCAGGGTGATCTCCTCGAGCTCGCGGCGCTCGGTATCGCCAAGGGCGACGAGCAGCTCCATGGCGCCGGCCTCCACGGCCCGGTCGAGGTCGTCGGCCTTGGGGTCCTGCAGGGTGTCGATCTCCTGCTCGGTGCCGTCGAGGTCGTCCAGGATGTCGGACCGCCGCGCGAGGAGGTACTTCTTCATCTTCTCGCGGTCCCGCTTGTTCAGTGCTACCCGTTTCGCCATTTCCCCCGCCTCTCCCCCTACCGTGGCCCGTGGGCCCGGCCGGTATCCATCTCCCTGAGCCTGTCCCGCAGCGACGCGGCCAGCTCGAACTCCTCCTCCTCCACCGCAGCCTCCAGGTCGACCCGCAACTGCTCGCTTCGCGACCGGGGCCGGTTGTCCTCGACCTCCTTCTCCCAGTCGCGCAGGAAGACCAGCTCGGTGCAGGTCTCCATGGCCTCCGGGCCGCCGCTGATCCTCAGGATGCCTTCCACCTCGGTGATGCCCGCGCGGATGACGGCAAGGGCCTTGCCGTGGTCCTCCTCCTCCAAGTGCTTCAGGGCCCGCGCCTGGATGCGGTGGGCGGTGACGAAAACCCGGTACTGGTCACGGATCTGCCGATCCTCCTCGTGCTCGCCGAACTCCCCGCACAAGTCTAGAATGCCCAAGTTGTGCACAGCGTCCTGCTCGGCCAGCTCGTACTGTTTCAGCTCGAAGAAGCTGATGCGGCGCCAGTAGTACTGCATGGCCTCCTGGCCCAGGGCCCAGCAGTCCTCCCGCCCCAGCACGAAGGGCTCGGAGCTCCCTGAGGAGCGGTGGCGCCGACGCTCGGCCCGGTAGTGGTCGAGCAGCGACGGCTGGTCGTGCACGATGGCCCCGTCGGGGCGCCCCGACCACTCCAGTTGCATGATGCCCAGATCCATGCGGATCTGGATCAGGTCGCGCCCGTCCTCGGAGGTGATCTTGCGGACGCGCAACTCCCCGGGCTCGTAGGTCCAGGCCTTGAGGATGCGGCTGATGTCGTCGGTCATGAAGGTCGGGAGGGGCGGCTCGGCTCGGCGGTGGCGAAGGGGGGAGCCGCCGGAAAAAGACGCGCTATTATAGCCGGCACCCCGGCCGAAGTCAACCGGCCTCGCCCGGGGCGGAGTCCTGCCCCTGGCGGATCTGCTCGACGATCTCGACCAGCTCGTTGCGCAGGGTGACAGTGGTCTCGCGCTGCGCCATGTGCCGCTCGATGACGGGGAGAGCGGGGTCGCCGACGCGAACCAGGGACTGGTGGGCCAGATCCCTCTCCTTGGGCGTCGTGTCCTCGGCCTTCATCCCGGGAGTGCCGCTGCCGGGACCGAAGAAGCCGCCGACGGGACCCTGCTGGCCGGGGAGGAGACCCGGGCCCTGGCCGGTGAGGCCGAAGGGGCGGCGCAGGGAGTCCTGCAGGGCGCGGAGGCCCTGATCGTCGCCGGTGAACACGCCCCTCAGGCTGCGGCTCTCCTGCATGAGCATGGCGCGATCATAGTAGGACAGGGCGTTGAGCAGGATCTCCGCCGCCTCGGTCCCGCCGATCTGCCCGAGCACCTGCATGGCCACCATGCGCAACTCCTCGCCGGAACTGCTGAGGCTGCGGTCGAGGAGGCGGCCGATCTCGGCGACGGCCGAACTGTCGCCGATGCTGCCGAGGGCGATCATCGCCTCCTGCTGCAGAGTGGTGCGCTGGGACAGCTCGCGCAGGATGTTGATCAGAGTGGGCACGGCGCGAGGATCGCCGATCTCGCCGAGGACCTTGACCGCGCTCTTGCGGGTGGCATACGGATAGTCCGGGCGGCCGGCCACCTCGAGGATCTTGTCGTACTGGCTTTCGTCTCCCGCTTCGTAGCGGCTCTTCATCTGGGAGACGCTGGTGCAGGCCGTCCACAGGAGGCCGATGGACAGCAGGCCGATGGCGGCGAGGGCCGTCAGCGGCCGGAGCGCCTTGCCACTGCCCCGTCTCAAAGGGATATTCCCCGGCGGTACAAGGGATGGCTCAAATTCAGACCCACAATCGCCAAGTCGTTGAAGGCGTGAAAGATATGCTCGCCGTATCGAGCGGCAAGGGCGGAGTGGGCAAGT
The DNA here is from genome assembly GCA_964512165.1 of uncultured Gemmatimonadaceae bacterium. Classification (GTDB taxonomy): domain Bacteria; phylum Latescibacterota; class UBA2968; order UBA8231; family UBA8231; genus UBA8231. Next base: position 49,281 of record CAZEHQ010000002.1, read on the forward strand.
CCACCGTGAGCGCCAACCTGGCGGTGGCCATGGCCGCCGAGGGCCGCCGCGTCGGGCTGATGGACACCGACATCTATGGGCCGAACATACCCGGCATGCTCGGCGTATCCGGCCGCGCCGAGGCCGTTCCCGGCACCCAGCGCATACGGCCGGCCGAGGCCGCCGGCGTGCGCGTCATCTCCATGGGACTGCTTGTCGACGACGGGGTTCCGGTCATCTGGCGGGGGCCCATGCTGGCCAAGATGGTCACCCAGTTCCTGTTCTGGGTGGAGTGGGGGGAGCTCGACGTCCTTCTGCTCGACCTGCCTCCCGGCACCGGGGACGTGCAGCTGACCCTGACGCAGACCGCGCCTCTCACCGGCGCCGTCATCGTCACTACGCCGTCGACCCTGGCCTTGGAGGACGTGGCCCGGGGGGTCCAGATGTTCCGCCAGACCGATGTCCCCATCCTCGGTCTGCTCGAGAACATGTCCACCTTCGAGTGCCCTTCCTGCGGCGGCGACAGCCATCCCTACGGGCACGGGGGCGGGGCGGCTGCCGCAGCCGGACGGGGCATCCCCTTCCTCGGGGAGATCCCCCTCGATCCGCGTCTGCGGGACGATGCGGACGAGGGCGCGCCCACCGTCCTCTCCCATCCAGAGGCTGCTGCGGCTGTCGCCCTTCGAGAAGTCGCCCGCGAGCTGATCGACAGGCTGGAATCCTAGCCGCGCGCACCCCTACCGCGAGGTGAAGGTCACCTGCCGCCGGGTCTCGTTGGCGGCCCGGTCGCGCACCGTGATCACGAGCGTGTGGGGTCCCGCCGCGAGGGGGGCGTCGGGTACCGCCGTCACCCGGGCCGCCTCGGGATCGTACTCCGAGATGAGGCGCTTCCCGTCGAGCTCGAGGACCAGATCCTTCTCGCGGCCGATGCCGGAGCCCTGGTCGAGGACCCGCGCCGAGAACCGGGGCGTCGTCACGGTGGAGCCCTGTGTCGGCTGCACGCCGCTCACCTCCGGCGGCGTCTCGTCGATCATCACGGCGAAGTGCCCTAGCGCGCGAACCTTCGCCGTCACGTAGCGTCCTCCCTCCTGCCGATCGTTGCCCCTGAATCCCCAGCGCCCCCGGCCGGTGCCGGAGTAGACACCGGCCTTCTCGAGCGGAACGCCCGCCGGAACCCGCAACCACAGTCGAACGGGCTCGTCGAAGGCGGCGTCGGCGGGACCGAGCCGGCAGCCGAGAGCGGTGGCGCGCAGGCCCTTGGACGCTTTCGGGGTGAACCGCCGGGCCTGGGGAGCGAGGGGCTGGTAGGCGGAGCCCGCCGAGGCCTGGAGCCGCACCTGGTCTCCCAGGTAGCTCAGGGTCGCCCGCGCCCCGGGGCGCAGACGCTGGCCGGACAGGGCCAGGTCCTGCCGTGACTGGTTGCCGCCGGCGCCGCTGGCGGTGACGCTCACCAGGACGGGGTGCACTTCCGGCCTCGGCAGGGGGACGACCGCCCGATAGGTCCACCCGCCGACCTGCCGCACGGGCACCGGCGCCGGTGAACCCGCGATCTGGACGAGGGGCAGGCCGGAGAGAGGACCGCCGGATTCGATGTCGACCAAGGCGTGCTCGGCCCTCGCCTCGGCCGTGACTTGCAGGGCCGTGGGCCGTGGGGAGGCGGTTTCGCCCGCAGAGGCCAGGACCACGGACTCCGAAGGGGCATCGCCGGCCCGCAGCGACAGCCGCCAGAACGGCGACCGGTCGGGCAGCTCCCAGGTGAAGGGGCCGTCTCCGGCCGGTACCTCTCCGACGAGGGCCTCGTTCCAGTCCTCGCCGTCGGGCGAGCTCGACAGGGTGACGGCGAGCCGGCCGCCGCCGTCCAGGGCCAGGTCGGCGTCCAGGAAGCCTCCCTCCGACGACTCCGTCAGCCGCGCCCAGCGAACCCTCGGCGGAGGGGCGCAGTGCAGGCTCAAGGCCGCGCGGCTCTCGTTGCCGGCGGCGTCGCTCGCGCGCACCTCGATCCGATGTGTCCCGGCCTCCAGGCCTCCAGGGCCGCAGGTGACGGTGCCGTCGCGGCCACCGTCGGTCTCGTAGAAGGAGAGCCGGTTGCCGGGCCGGCGGTAGAGCAGACTGTAGACGCCGCCCTCGAGGCGCAGGCGGTCGAGGGCCATCTGGTGCCGGTCGGCGTAGGTGAAGCGGCGGTAGCGTGAGCGCAGGAGCCGCTGGCCGTCCACGTACAGCTCGTGGACCAGAACGGCGAGCTTGTTGGGCGCCTCGTCGGCCTGGTCGTGGGAGTTCACCCCGATCCCCACACGCCCCCAGGCCGACACTTCCCGCGCGGCGACGAAGCGGCCTCTGCCGGAGGCGCTCAGGGGAACCTGCCGGCGGAGGTGGCCGCCGTCCACCGTGGACCCGGGCCCGATGGGCAGGAGCATCAGGCCTCGGAGCACCGGCGGCGTCGTGTCGGTCACGGGCCCGATACCATGGAGCAGGGGGTTCACCGGTGCGTTGGCGGCGTCGCGGATCTCCAGGTGCAGGTGCGGCGGGCCCGCCCCGCTCTGGCCGGTCCAGGCGATCCCCTGGCCCCGGCGAATCCGCATGTCCCCCTTCTCGAGCCAGAGATCGACGGTGTACTGCCGGGTGCGTTGCTGCTCGGCACGGACCCGCTCGGCCGCCGGCGCGAAGAACCTCTCCAGGTGGGCGTAGACGACGAGGCGCCCGTCGTCCAGCCGCTGGTAGAGGGCGAGGCCGTATCCCCATGGGCTGGTGCGCAGCCGCTCCACCCATCCGTCGGCCACGGCGTGCACCTGGAACCCGGTCTTGCCCCAGGTCTTGAGGTCCACCCCCGCGTGGAAGGAGGAGCTGCGGGTCTCGCCGAAGGTGGAGGAGAGGGCCGCCGGCTTCAGGTCGAGGGGCCAGCGCAGCGGCGCGGGCTGCGCCGACGTGGAGGAGGCGCAGATCAGCGAAAGGAGGAGGAGCGTCCGGCGGGTTCGGCGGAGTCGTGGGATGGTGCCGCGCCCGCGCCGGTCAGGCGCCATTCGGATAGACCTTCAACTCGATCCGCCCGCCGGAGACCGCGACGTAGTGGTGGGGCTCTTCGGTCCAGGCCCCGGTGTTCAGATAGCGCCGCCCGTCGTGCTCCAGCTCCATCGGAGCGTGGGTATGTCCGCAGGTGATCGCCCGCAGCCCCTGGGCCCGGGCGGTGTCCAGGGCGCGGTGGGCGACGTGCTCGTTGAGCACCCGGTACAGGAGACGCCAGCTCTTGGCGTAGTGGGCTACGTGAACATCCTCCAGCCCGAGGCGGACTCGCAACCGGTGGAAGCGCCTGAAGGCCGCGATGAACCAGGGATGGCGCGGCATCACTCCGTCGAGCTTGTCGCCGTGCACGACCAGAAGCCGCCCGTCCACCGTAAGCCGGTGCACGAACTCGATCCCGCCGGGCTCCTGGAGGCCGAAGCCTTCGTCGTGGTTCCCGTAGACGAAGACCACGGGGCGCCGGGAGGACTCCTCCACCAGGCGGTGCAGCACCTGCTCGTGCTCGGGCGGCAGCGGATCGGCGGGGTCGTCGATGGTGTCGCCATTGAGGACCAGCCGCACCCCCTCCGGCAGCTCCCTGAGAAAGCGCAGAAAGCTCTCGTGGCGGAAGTAGGCGCTGCCCAGGTGGAGGTCGCTGACGATGTAGGTATCGCCGGCTGCCAACGGGGTCCTTGCTGATTCTGGGAGAGGGTGGTAATTAACATCCCGCGCTTGGGGTGCGCGTCATCGATGAATTACGCGACAACACAGGGCAGGTGCAAAGAAGACTCGGGCCGCCGGGGCCTGGAGAGCCAGGAGGAGGAACGCCAGGAGGCGCTTCTGGCCCATCTGCAGCGACTCCTGCCCGACCCGGGGCGGTCATCGGCCTTCCGAGCCGCGATGGTGGCCGAGCCCTCCACGTGCGTACGGCTCAACTCCCTGCTGCCGGTGGCGGAGGGCCTGCGTGGACCCCTGGCGGAGAAGGCCGAAGGGGTGCCCTGGTCCCCCGACGCCTTCACCCTGCCGGAGGACATGTCCGCCGCCGTCGGCCACAGCCTCGAGTACCGCCTCGGAGGCTTGTACGTCCAGGCCAAGGCCACCACCCTCGCCGCCGTCGTCCTCGACCCCCGCCCGGGCCAGCTCGTCCTCGACATGGCCGCGGCCCCCGGCGGCAAGGCGACGCAGATCGCCGCGGCCCTGGGAAACAGCGGGATCCTGGTCGCCAACGAGCCCGGCGCCCGGCGCCGGCCGGCGCTCGTGGGCCACCTCGAGCGTTGCGGCGCCCACAACACTCTGATCACCGGCGCCCCGGGGTCGATGATGGCGCGCTGGTTCCACAACGTCTTCGACCGCGTCCTGCTGGACGCCCCCTGCTCGGGCGACGGCATCCTGTGCAAGGACCGGCACATGCTCGCCTGGTGGTCGCCCGAGGACGCGCGCCGCAAGAGCGTGCAGCAGGTCGGCCTCCTGAGGGCCGCCTTCCACATGCTGCGGCCGGGGGGCCGTCTGGTCTACTCGACCTGTTCGCTGTCGACGGAGGAGAACGAGGACGTCCTCCTGGGGCTGGTGAAGAAGTACCGGGAGCTGGTCGACATCGAGCCGGCAGCCGGGGTGGCGGCATCCGGACTGGCGGCGGATGCCGCCGCCAGGTATCCCGCCGCCTTCGGAGGGTGCGTGCGCGTGTGGCCCCACGAGCACGCTACCGAGGGGGCCTTCATCGCGGCCGTGGGCAAGCGGGGGGCCACCGAGTGGGAGCGGGTCGAGGGCGACGCGGGTCGACGGCTGGCCGGGGCTCCCCCTGAGCCGGACCCCGCCGGCATGGCGGACAGGATCGGCGAGCGCTGGGGCTTCTCGCCGGAGATCCCCGCCGGCCAGGAGCTGGTCGCCGGCCGGCGGCACCTCCACCTGAGGCCCGCGGGGGCCGCCCGGCTCCAGGGGGAATTCCCCTGGTTCGTGCGCACCGGGATGCGCGTGGCCGGCCTGCACAAGGGGGCCCTGCATCTGTCGCAGCAGGCCGTGGCTCTCTGGGGGCACCTCGTGCCGGAGCGCCGCCTGGACCTCTCCTGGCCCCAGGTGGCGGGGCTTTTCCGTGGGGAGGAGGTGGCCCTGCCCTCGCTGCCCGCGGGAGAGGTCATCTGCTTCTACGACGGCGATCCGGTCTGCCGGGCCCTGCCGACCGGCGAAGGCCGTCTGCGGGGTTACCTGCCCAAGGTCTCGCGCACCGACCGACTGCAGGGGCTGTTTCGGTGAGCGGCGCCGGCCGCCCGCCCTTCGCACGGCTCCTTGTCTGGACCTGCCTGGTTTGCGGCCTGCCGCTGGAGGCTCAGCCCTCGGCGCACCGGCCGGTCTTTCAGAAGGGCATGACCTTCACCCATGGCTACGGCAGCGAAGACAACCTGATGTCCGGGACCTCGACGGCCGCGATGGAGCATCTCCGCCGGGTCAACGTCGAGTGGATCGCCCTCAATCCCTTCGCCTACCAGCGCACGGTGGACCACGCGGCCCTGCGCTTCGGGAGGGACCCGCCCGACGACCATCTGCGCCACGGCATCCGCGAGGCCCGCCGGCTCGGCTTCAAGGTCATGCTCAAGCCCCACGTCTGGGTGCGCCGGCAGAGCAGCGAGCACTGGCGGGGCACCATCGGCATGGCCACGGAGGAGGCCTGGCAGCAGTGGTGGAGCCACTACGAGAGCTTCGTCCTCCACTACACCCGCATCGCGGCGGAGGAGGGGGTGGAGATCTTCTGCGTCGGCGTCGAGCTCACTCGTGTCGCCAGGGAGCGGCCGGAGGACTGGCGGCGGCTGATCGCGCGAGTTCGCGAGGCCTACCCGGGGCCGCTGACGTACGCGGCCAACTGGTGGGAGGAGTACGACCGGGTCGAGTTCTGGGATGCTCTCGACTACATCGGCATCAACGCCTTCTTCCCCCTCGCGGAGCCACCGGGTCCCGGCCTCGAGCAGCCGGACCCCACCATCGAGCAGCTGCGCGCCGGCGCCGTGAGGATCGCGGACGAGATCGAGGCGCTCCACCAGCTCACGGGGCGCCCGGTGCTGCTCACGGAGATCGGCTACAAGTCGGTGCGCGGCGCCAGCCTGCGGCCCTGGGAGTGGACGCGCCGGCCGGAGCCGGACCTGTCGATGGAGGAGCAGGCCCTGTGCTACCAGGCCGTGCTGGAGGCGTTCTGGCCGCGCCCATGGTTCCACGGCATGTACTGGTGGAAGTGGCACTCCGACCTGCGTGGCGGTGAGGAGCAGGGCGGATTCACGCCCCTCGGCAAGCCCGCCGAAAGGGTCCTCACCGAGTGGTACCAGCGTCTCCGGCCCGTGCCCCCCACTCCGCTTCGTACCCCCCGCTAGAAACGGGAAACCCCTTCCCTCCGGCGGCAGCTTCTTCCCGGACCGGTGCGCGGAAGGCGGGACGGGAACCACCATATCTGGGGGGATAACACAGCCCCTGACCCTACATCATGCTCTGGCACGAGCCTTGCCAGAAGACGGCCAACACCTCGTGACCGGGCGTTGCGTCCTCCCCGCCGCCCGGGAACGATCCCGGCGGCCGTCCCCCGGCCCCGGGTCCCGCGCCGGGCGGTCCGCTCCCCGAGACCGTCCGGCGCACCTGTTCTACCCCCCCGTCCAGCGCGGGAACAGGTCGTGCTCCAGCCCCAGGAGGGCGAGGACGCGGCCGGCCATGAAGTCCCCCAGATCCTCGAAGGTCCGCGGCTTCTGGTAGAAGGCCGGCATGGCCGGCACCACCGAGGCTCCGGCCTCGGCGACGGCTACCAGGTTGCGCAGCTGGATCAGGTTCAGGGGGGTTTCGCGCACCACCAGCACGAGCGGCCGCTTCTCCTTGAGGGAGACGTCGGCGGAGCGCTCGATGAGGTTCGACGAGGCGCCGCGGGCGATGCCGGAAAGGGTCTTCACCGAGCACGGCACGACGACCATGCCGTCCATCGGCGCCGACCCGGAGGAGATCTCACGGGTCAGGTCGTTGACACCGTGTTCCTGGAGAGTCCCCTCGCGGACCTCTTCCCCGGTGGTGCGCGCCAGGAAGTCGAAGATCGGCTCTCGGTCGGGTTCCCAGCCGAGCTCCTCGTGCATCACGTAGCGCCCGTACCGCGACATCACCAGGTGCACGTGGTGCCCGGAGGCCAGCAGCGCCCGCAGGGCGCGCGCTCCGTAGAGGGCGCCGCTGGCCCCCGTGACACCGACGACGAAAGACATCGGCTGCCTCACGGGGAATCGTCGCCGTTCAGCGCCCGCCGGCCGGCGTCGAGGAGCTTCACGATCTCGTCCGCGTCGTAGACGCAGCCGCCCCAGGTGCCGCCGCCGGCCTGCTGCAGGGCCGCCCACAGGCGGGTGTCGTCGGGCAGTTCCTCCTCGGGAGCCAGGTCGGGCCGGGGGGCGCGTCCGGCCAGTATCCGCGCTCCCTCCTCCGCCCCGAAGGTCGCCTCTCCGTGCCCCACCAGGTCGATGCCGCCCTCCAGGTTGCGGGTGTCGATCCGGACCTCCACCACGTCGCCCTCGATCAGCCGGCCCACCGGCCCTCCGGCGAGGGCCTCGGGGCCCACGTGGCCGATGCAGGGCCCGCTCGAGAACCCCGAGAACCGGGCGTCGGTGAGCAGAGCCACCTGGCCGCCCGACTCCCAGTACTTGAGCGCGATCGTCACCTGGGCGATCTCCTCCATGCCGGTGCCCATGGGGCCGCAGGAGAGCAGCACCATCACTTCGCCGCCGCCGATGCGGCCCTCCTTGATCGCCGCCATGGCGGCGCGCTCGGTGGTGAACATCCTGGCCGGCCCCCGCAGGCGGTAGACGCCGTCCTCGTCCAGCAGGGCCGGGTCGATGGCCGTGCTCTTCACCACCGAGCCCTCGGGGGCCAGGTTGCCGGTGGGGAAGCAGACGGTGCTGGTCATGCCCTTGGCGCGGGCGCCGGCCGGATCGTGGATCACGTCCCCGGGATCGACGCCGTCCAGCGCCTGCAGGCGGCCCCGCATCCGCCGCCGCCGCTCGCTGTCTTCCCACCAGTCGAGGTTCTCTCCCAGGCTGCGGCCGGTGGCGGTCGTCACGTCGAGGTCGAGGAGCCCCATGGCGCGCAGGTGCAGCATCACCTCGGGCACCCCGCCCGCCAGGAAGGCGCGCACCGTCACGTGGTTCCGCGGCCCATTTGGGAGCACATCCACCAACCGGGGCACCTGCCGGTTGACGCGGTCCCAGTCCTCCACGGTCGGCCGCCGCAGCCCCGCGGCGTGGGCGATGGCGGGCACGTGCAGGAGCAGGTTCGTGGAGCCGCCGAAGGCGGCGTGGACGATCATGGCGTTCTCGACGGCCGCCTGGGTCAGCACGTCCGCCGAGGTGAGGCCCAGCGACTCCAGGGCGACGATGGCGCGCCCTGAGCGCAGGGCCATGTCGCGCCACACCGGCTCTCCCGAGGGAGCCAGGGCGGCGTGAGGCAGGGTCAGGCCCAGGGCCTCGGCCACGACCTGGGCGGTGGCCGCCGTGCCGAGGAACTGGCAGCCGCCCCCGGGAGTGGCGCAGGCGCGGCAGCCGAGGTCGTTGACCTCGTCGATGGTGATCTCGCCGCGGGCCAGGCGCGAGCCCACCGACTGGATCTTGCCGGCGTCCTCGCCGTGCTCCGGTGGCAGGGTCACCCCCCCGGGCACGACGACCACGGGAAGGCCGCGGGCGCCGGCGAGGGCGATCAGGACCGCCGGCAGCCCCTTGTCGCAGGTTCCCACGCCGATCACCCCGCGCCGCCGCGGCAGGGAGCGGATCAGCCGCCGGATGACGATGGCCGCGTCGTTGCGGTAGGGCAGGCTGTCGAACATCCCCGTGGTGCCTTGGGAGCGGCCGTCGCACGGGTCGGAGCAGTAGGCGGCGTAGGGGATGCACCCGAGCCGGGTGATCTCGCGGGCGGCCTCCTCCATGAGCAGGCCCACCTCCCAGTGGCCGGTGTGGTAGCCGAGGGCCACCGGCGTGCCGTCCGGGGCGCGGATACCGCCGAGAGTGCTGACGATGAGGAACTCCTTGCGCCCGAGATGGGCGGGGTTCCAGCCCATGCCCGCGTTCTGGCTGTAGGCGAAGATGTCGCCGCTCGGCGAGCCGATCACCGTCTCCTCGTCGAGGTTCAGGCGCCCCTCCGGGCCCCGCGCCCGGGTGCGCACCTCGTAGATCTCCTGGCCGCCTCCGAGGAGGTCGTCGAGGTCGACGGGAAGGGTCATGGCAGGATCCGCGGAGGCTCGCCGAGGATCAGCAGGTCGGCGAGGGTGAAGGCGAGGTAGGCGACACTGACGAGGCTGTTCATGGTCATGAAGGCGGTGTTCACCTTGGTCAGGTCGTCGGGTTTTACCAAGCGGTGCTCCCAAGCGAGCAGGGCGGCGATGGCGGCGACGCCGGCGAAGTAGAGCAGGTGCAGTCCGGCGGCCGCGCCCACCCAGACCATGAACAGCACCGCGAGCAGATGGAAGAGTCGGGCCAGGCGCAGCGCCCCGGCGAGGCCGAAGCGCACCGGGATCGAGTGCAGCCCGGCGCCGCGGTCGAATTCGTGATCCTGGCAGGCGTAGAGGACGTCGAACCCGGCCACCCAGGAGAGCACCGCCAGACCGAGGAGGACCGGGGGCAGGGCGAAGCCGCCGGCCACGGCGATCCAGGCGCCCAGCGGCGCCAGGGCGAGACTGGCCCCGAGAAACAGGTGCGAGGCCCATGTGAAGCGCTTGGTGTAGGAGTAGCCGAAGACCACGGCGAGAGCCACCGGCGACAGGGCCAGGCAGAGCGGGTTGAGCTGCCAGGCGGCGTACACCAACAGGGCCGAGGAGAGGGCGACGAAGGCGGCGGCGGCGGCCGGCGACATCGCCCCGGTGGCCAGCTCGCGCTGCGCCGTGCGTGGGTTGGCGGCGTCGATGCGGCGGTCGACGATGCGGTTGAAGCCCATGGCCGCCGAGCGCGCCGCCACCATGGCGACCACGATCCACAGCAGCTGCCGGGGGTGAATGCCGGTGACGGCGGCGGCCAGGGCGGCGCCGCTGAGGGCGAAGGGCAGGGCGAAGATGCTGTGGGAGAACCTGATCAGCCGGCCGTAGAGGAGGACCGGCGAGAGGATGTTCATGTGAAGAAGCGCAGCTCGGGGACCGACTCGATCAGCCCGTGGCCGTGGGCGAGGCAGTAGAACTCGGTGAGGCCGGCGACCTGGGCCGGCCCCAAGTCGTAGCAGATATGATCGCGGAGATAGCTCTCGTAGAGCTCGGTGGAGCCGGTGCGCTCGCGCTGGAAGTCGGCGGCGATCTCGGCCATGTGCGCAACTCCTTCGCGGCGGGCCCTCTGCAGCCGTGCCACATGCTCGGCGGCGACCGCCTCTTCCCGTCCCGCCCAGAAGGCGAAGACGCCGGGCCGGCGCGTAAGCTCGTGCCATTCCCGGCCCAGGTCCAGGCTGGAGCGGCCGGCGGCGGCGTCGGGGCCGACCAGGGGAAGCACCGGGTCCCCGATCAGCAGGGCGGCGTCGGCGCCGTGGAGCATGGCATCGAGGTCCGGGGGAGCCGCGGCGATCTCGGGATCGATGCCGTAGCGCTCTCGAAGCAGGACCTGCAGCAGCACCACCGAGGTGCGGGAGCTGGTGTCGGCGGCCACCCGGCGCACCTGGCCCAGTCGCCCCCGGTAGAACAGGCGCACGGTCAGGACCTCGCCTTCGGAGCCGATGGCCAGGCCGGGAACGATCCGGAGGGCTCCGGCCCCTCGCGCGTACTCCACCGCGGGGATCAGACCGACATCGAGGCGGCCGGAGGCCAGACGATCGGCGCAGGCCGAGGGCACGCCGTAGTCCACCTCGAAGAGGTCGTCCTGATCGAGACCGTAGGTGAGAGGCCGGGAGTTGAGATAGCTCACCGCGCCGAGGCGGACGCGGCGATGGGCGCTCATGAAGCGGCGGCGTGCTGCAGGGCCTGCAGGCGGGGCCGGGTGGCCACCCTCTCGTAGCGCGTGTTCCGCCGCACCGGGTCGAAACCGGCGTCGCGGATCAGCCGCTCCATGTTCGCCAGGTCCATCTCGTTGGTGTGGCTCGTGCCGGCGGCGCTGACCACGTTCTCCTCGAGCATGGTGCTGCCGAAATCGTCGATCCCGCAGCGCAGGCTGACCTGGGCGATCCGCGGCCCCTGGGTGACCCAGGAGGCCTGGAAGTGGTCGAAGTTGTCGAGGAAGAGGCGGCTCACGGCGACCGTTCGCAGGTGGTCGTAGCCGCTGGCCTTGACCCCGTTCCAGCGGGAGGAATCGGCGCCGAGGTCGGTCTCGTCGGGCTGGAAGTTCCAGGCGATGAAGGCGGTGAAGCCGCCGGTCTCGTCCTGCAGGTCGCGGAGCAGGCGGAGGTGCTCGAGACGGTCCTCGACGCTCTCCACGTGGCCGTACATCATCGTCGCCGTGGTGCGCATGCCGAGGCCGTGGGCGGCGCGGTGCACGTCGAGCCACTCGTGGGTGCGGTCCTTGCGGAAGCCGATGACGTCGCGCACCTCGTCCACGAGGATCTCGGCGCCGGCGCCGGGGATGGAGTCGAGGCCGGCGTCGCGCAGCCGTCGGATCGTCTCCTCGAGAGAGAGCTTCGACAGGTGGGCGATGTAGATGATCTCGGTGGCCGACAGGCAGTGGAGCTGCACCGAGGGGTAGCGGTCCCGGATCCGGGTGAGCAGGTCCTCGTAGTAGTCGAGGCGCAGCTTCGGGTTGAGCCCGCCCTGCATGAGGATCTCGTTGGACTTGGGCTCGTCGCCGCCGAAGGCCACGAGCTCGTCGATCTTGGCGAAGATCTCGTCGTGGGGCAGGGTGTAACCCTCGTCGGAGCCCGGGGGCCGGTAGAAGGCGCAGAAATCGCACCTCACCCAGCAGACGTTGGTGTAGTTGATGTTGCGGCCCACGTTGTAGGTGACCACCGGCTCGGGGTGCTTGCGCATCCGCACCTCGTGGGCCAGCATGCCGAGCTCCGCCACGTTCGGATGGGCGAAGAGCCGGCGGGCGTCGTCGACGCTCAGCCGCCGGCCCCGGCCGACCTTCCCGGCGATGTCGGCGATCCCCGGGGAGCCGTTCATCCCGCGGCCTCGCCGAGCAGCTCCTCGGTGCCGGCCACCACGTTGTAGAGGCTGTCGCGCTCGACCGGCTTCCTCCCAGCCTCCACGATCCGGCCCAGCAGCTCCCGCTGCGTCAGGCGCTGCCGGGTCGCCTCGAAGCTCTCGCGGGTGATCTCGTAATCCATCACCGTGCCGTCGAGATCGTTGGCGCCGTACCAGAGGGCGACCTGGGAGATCTCGATGGTGTTCATGATCCAGAAGGTCTTGATGTGGGGGAAGTTGTCGAGCATCAGGCGGCCCACGGCGATCTCGCGCAGGTCGAGCTGCCCGGTGGGGCCGGGCAGGTGGTCGATCTCGGTGCGCTCGGGATGGAAGGAGAGGGGGATGTAGCACAGGAACCCTCCCGTCTCGTCCTGGATCTCCCTCAGTCTCGCCAGGTGGTAGACCTTCTCCTCGGTGTTTTCCACGTGGCCGTAGAGCATGGTGGCGTTGGTGGGCAGGCCGCTGCGGTGGGCGGCGGCGGCGATCTCCAGCCAGTCCTCGGAGTCGGCCTTGGTCCAGAACAGGTCCTCGTGGACGCGGTCGGAGAACACCTCGGCGCCGCCGCCGGGCAGCGACTCGAGCCCGGCCTCCCGCAGATCGGCGAAGACCTCCTCCATGGGCTTGCGCGCCACCCTCTGGATCTGGGCCATCTCGATCATGGTGAAGGCCTTGAGGTGTGCCTCCGGGCGCGCCGCCTTCATGGCCCGCAGCAGATCGAGGTAGTACGGGTAGGGCAGCTTGGGGTTGACGCCCCCCACCATGTGGATCTCGGTGATCGGCGCGTCGCCGTAGTCGTGGATGCGCCGCGCCACCTGCTTCGGATCGAGGACGTAGCCGCGGTCGTCCTTCGGCTTGACGTAGAAGGAGCAGAACTTGCACAGCTTGTTGCAGATGTTGGTGTAGTTGATGTGCTGGTTGCGCACGTAGTAGGTGAGATCCCCGTGCCTCGTCTCGCGCACCAGGTTGGCCAGGTAGCCGATGGCGGGCAGGTCGGGGCACTCGTACAGGCGCAGCCCGTCGTCGGCCGACAGGCGCCGGCCGTCGAGGATCTTGGCGTGCACGCCGGCCAGACCGGCGCGCTCGATCTGCTCTTCGAGGATCAAGGGGAGGATTCCGTGGCGGCTCGTCTCGTGGTGACCGTACCCAACTTACCCAGGCCCCCCTGGCGCGACAACCCCGGGCCGGGGCACCCGGCCCTGGTACACGGCGCTGATCCCGAGGGTCAGCGGCACGTGGCGGTTGTCCTCGAAGCCGGCTTCCTCCATGAGCTCGAGGAAGGTCCGGCCCTGGGGAAAGACCCCCACCGACTGCGGCAGGTAGGAGTAGGCCCGGCGGTTGCCGGAGATCAGCCCCCCGACGACGGGGAGCACGCGGCGGAAGTAGAACCGGTAGAGTTGGCGGAAGCCGAAGAGGGTGGGCTCGGTGAAGTCGAGGACCACCAGCTCGCCGCCGGGGCGCAGGACACGGCGGGCCTCGGCGAGACCGGCGGGGATGTCCCCGAAGTTGCGCACGCCGAAGGCCGCCGTCACCAGATCGAAGGTGCCGGCGGCGAAGGGCAGGCGCTCGGCGTCGCCGCCGAGCCAGTCGATCGGGGGGCCCCCGCCCTCGGCGGCCTTGGGCACTCCCAGGCGGACCATCTCGAGGGCGACGTCGGCGGCCACGATGCGCTCGGCGCCCAGCCGCCGGGCGGCGATGGCGAGATCGCCGGTGCCGGTGGCCACGTCGAGCAGGCGCCGGGGGGCCTCGTGGCGCACGAGGGACAGGGCGCGCCGCCTCCAGTAGATGTCGATGCCGGCGCTCAGCAGGTGGTTGAGCAGGTCGTAGCGGTGGGCGATGGCGTTGAACATGTCCCGGACCGCCCGTTTGCGTCTGTTCACCTCTTGGCCGGTCATCTCTGCAGGGATATCCTTCGCGGCCCTTTCGGTGGACGTATCCATGAGTGAGCGCGAGCCTACCGGTTCCGGGAACCGGTGTCAATCGGACGAGGGGCGGGCAGCCCTGGCCTGGGAGGCCCTGCGGGCCATGCCGGACGCCGTGCTGCTCTTCGAAGACGGAGGTGCGGTCGGCTTCGCCAATTCGGCGGCTTCCGAGTTGCTTGGGGAGGCCGCGCAGGCCGGGGCGAGCCGGAGCGCCGTCCTCGAGCGGTCCGCCCCCCTGGCGGACCTGGTGAGCCAGGCCTGGCGCAGCCGAAACCCGCGCACGGCCGTGGACGTGCCCTGCGACGGCCGCCGCCTGCAGGCCTGGGTGACTCCCTTCGACGGGGGCTGCCTGCTCATTCTGCGCGAGTCCACGGGGGACCCCCCCGACCGGCACCTGTGGCAGGCGGAGCGGATGGCGGCCCTCGGGCGGCTGGCCGGGTCGGTGGCCCACGAGGTGCGCAATCCCCTCGGCGCGGTGGACATCCAGCTTCAGCTGCTGGCCCGGGACGCCGAGTCCCTCGGGGAGGAGACCGCCGACCGCGTGCGCGAGCGCGTCGGCCGGGCGCGGGCGGAGGTCCGCCGCCTCGACGGCATCGTGCAGAACTTCCTCCGGTTCTCGCGCCCGCCCGAGGTGCGCCTGGCGCCGACGGACCCGGCCCTGGTGGTGCAGCGCATGCACGAGCTGGTGGCTCCCGAGGCCCGGGAGCGGGGCATCCGTCTCGAGCTGAAGCTGCCGCCGCGGATCCCCCCGGTGCACGCCGACGAGAACCTGCTCAGCCAGGCGCTGCTGAACGTGCTGATCAACGCCTTCCAGGCGGTGGAGGAGGCGGGCGAGGATCCCCTCGTGGAGCTGACTCTCGAGGAGGCGAGGCCGGCGGAGGTGCGGATCCAGGTGAAGGACAACGGTTGCGGGGTTTCCCCCGAGGATCTGGAGAGGGTTTTCGAGTACTACTATACTACCAAGGACAGCGGCACCGGCCTGGGATTGTCCATCGCCCAGGGCATCCTGCGGCAGCACGGCGGCAGCCTGCATCTGACCAGCCGCCCCCAGGGTGGAACCACCGTCTCCCTTCTCCTGCCCACCAGCTCCCCCAACCCCTCCTGAGCCCTCGCCGCACCCTCGCATGAGCGACGCCTCCGTACGCATCCTCATCGCCGACGACGAGGCCTTGATCCGCGAAGGTCTGTGCGAGGCCCTCCAGCGGCCGGGCCACGAGGTCGAGGCCGTCGGCGACGGCCACGCCGCCCGCCGCGCCCTCGACGCGGCCGCCTACGACGTGGTCATCCTCGATCTTCGCATGCCCGGACCGTCGGGGATGGACCTTCTGGGGGAGGTCCGGGACCGCCAGCCCGAAGCCCTGGCCATCCTGCTCACGGCGTACGGCAACGTCGACACCGCCGTGGAGGCGATGAAGAAGGGCGCCTTCGACTTTCTCACCAAGCCCGTCGACCTCGACCACCTGCGCCTCGTGGTCGACCGGGCCGTGGACCGGTCGGAGCTGGTGCGCGAGAACCGGGAGCTTCAGAGCCAGCTCCAGCAGAAGGGGGCGGACGACGGCTTCCGGCGCATCGTCCGCCGCAGTCCGGCCATGCAGCGGGCCACCCGCACCGTAAAGCAGGTCGCCCTGTCCGATGTGGCGGTGCTGCTTCGAGGCGAGACCGGCGCCGGCAAGGAGCTGATCGCGCGCACGATCCACGAGCGCAGCCGGCGCAGCGAGGGCCCCTTCGTCGCCGTCAACTGCGGCGGCTTCACCGAGGAGCTGTTCGCCAGCGAGCTCTTCGGCCATCGCCGCGGCGCCTACACCGGCGCCCACGCCGACCGCCCGGGCCGCTTCGCCCTGGCCGAGTCCGGGACCTTGTTCCTCGACGAGATCGGCGAGGTGCCGCTGAAGAACCAGGTGGAACTGCTGCGGGCCCTGGAGGCGCGGGAGTTCCAGCCCATCGGCGACACGCGGGTGCACAAGGCGGACGTGCGCATCATCGCCGCCACCAACCGCAACCTCGAGGACTCGATCCGGGAGGGGATCTTCCGCGAGGACCTCTACTACCGCCTCAACGTGGTCCCCATCGACGTGCCGCCCCTGCGCCAGCGCCGCGAGGACATCCCCGTCCTCGTGGAGACGTTCTTCGAGGAGTCGTGCCGCGCCTACGAGCAGCCCCGCAAGCGCCCGGACGAGGAGGCCATGCAGGTGCTGGTGGGCCATGCCTGGCCGGGCAACGTGCGCGAGCTGCGCAACCTTGTGCAGCGCCTGGTGGTCACCACCGAGGGGGCCACGATCGGCGCCGGCCAGCTCTCGGAGGTCCTTGGGGAGGCGGCCGTGGAGGCGGCTTCGGCGGCGGCCAGCGAGGAGAGCATCAGTCTCCCCCTCGGCTCCTCCATCGAGCAGATGGAGGCGGAGCTGATCCGCCACACCCTCGAGCGCGTCACCTCCAACCGCAAGGAGGCCGCCGCCGTGCTCGGCATATCCGTTCGCTCCCTCCAGTACAAGATCAAGCGCTACGGCCTGAGCTGACCTGCTGCAGGAATTGCACGCCGGCGCCGGACCGCTCGCCGGCAAGTTCCGCCAGGGCCGCGGCCTTGATTCCATAACTCCAGTAATAACTACCAGATACATGTGCTCTCGGTGTCTATGGCACCGACTTTGCATATGACACTGCGGGCGGCAGACCAGACGCCCCATGGCAGCCCCCGACGCCGGACCGCTACCGGGGTCGGGATCATCGATGCGACACGTTCCGCGGTTTCCACCCGTTCCCGGAGCGCAAGAATTGCAGCCCTCGTCCGGCACCTTCGAGTCGTCCTGCGGATGTACGGCACTTTGACCAGTGATCGGGGGGTGGGTGCAGAATATGCGCCTGCCGCTGCCGGTGAGTTGGCGGACATCGTCTCTCACCCCGCCCTGATGATCCCGGACCTGGCCGCCCAAAGCAAGATCGCGGCCATCAAGGAGCTCGCCGACCGTCTCCGCGGGCAGGAGGTGGTCGCGGACAGCCTCGCCTTCATGCAGGCGGTCCTGGAGCGCGAGAACCTGAGCAGCACGGTCCTGGCGGAGGGCCGCATCGCGCTGCCCCACGCCCGGGGCCGCATGGTGCGCCGCCTGGGCCTGGCCATGGCCCGCACGAGGGCGCCGATCGAGTTCCCCTCGGGCGACGATCGCCAGGAGGTCGGCATGATCTGCCTGATCGCCGTGCCCTTCGATGCCCCCGGCCTCTACCTGAGGCTGCTGGGGGCGCTGGCCCGCGTCTTCGGAGACGCGGACTTCGTCTCGGCCATGGAGCACGCCGAGACGGCCGAAGAGATGCAGTTCCTGCTGGTGGACCGGGCGCGATGGATCGAGTCCTGAGCGCGCCCCCGAGCCGGAAGAGATATCCCTAACCGAATCAAGGAGTAGTGATGGCTTACCCTCTGCATGAGGTCCTCAACAAGGAAGAGAGCACTCTCAGGCTCTACTTCGACGACATCGCCGATTCCACCCCCCTGTCGCGGGAGGAGGAGGTGGCGCTGTCGGCTCGCATTCACGCCGGCGACATGGGGGCTCGCGACGAGCTCGTGCAGGCCAACCTGCGCTTCGTCATCGACGTGGCCAAGAACTACCAGAACCGCGGCCTGTCGCTGGCCGACCTGATCAGCGCCGGGAACGTGGGCCTCATGACGGCCGCCGAGCGGTTCGACGGCACCAAGGGGTTCAAGTTCATCTCCTACGCCGTCTGGTGGATCAAGCAGTCGATCCTGCAGACGATCGCCGACCACGCCCGCACGGTGCGCCTGCCGCTGAACAAGCTGAGCCTGCTCAAGGACATCTCGCGGGCGTCGCACAAGCTCGGCCAGGGCCGTGACACCGAGCCCGAGATCGAGGAGATCGCCGCCGAGCTGGAGGTCTCTCCGCAGGAGGTGCAGGACACGATCCTGAGCGCCCGCTCGGTCCGCTCCCTCGACGAGAGCTTCGAGGAGGACGACGAGCGCAGCCTGATGAACGTGCTGCGCGACGACGACCAGGCACCGCCCGACGGCGACGTGATGGAGGAGACGGCGCGGCGCCAGCTGGAGAACGTGCTGGAGGCCCTGGACGAGCGCGAGTTCAAGATCATTCGCCTCTACTTCGGGCTCGAGGGCGCCGAGGCGATGACCCTGGAGCAGATCGGCGGCCTGATGAACCTGACCCGCGAGCGCGTCCGGCAGCTGAAGGAGCGCGCCCTGGGCAAGCTGCGCCACCCCCAGCGCTACCACGCGCTGATGGCGATCTGCGACGAGACGGAGGTCTTCTGAGCGGCGCCTGAACGCTTGCAGCACGGCCTTTCAGGAGAGCCGGTCCCCCTCGGGGGCCGGCTCTTTCTGTAGGATGGCTTTGGGTTCTGTAACCTGGAAATTTCGGTTGAGCACACCGAGATTTCATTGTAGCTTCCCTGCATGAACAGGAGAGAGAGAGAACGGGACAGAATCCTTGCACTGCTGCGGGACCATCCGGTGGCCGCCATCATCGGGGCCCGCCAGGTGGGCAAGAGCACCCTCGCGGGGCTCGTCGCTTCCGCCTGGGAGGGGCCCGTCGAGCGATTCGACCTCGAGGACGAGACCGATCTGGCGCGATTGGCCGATCCGTTGCGGGCCCTGCGGCCACTGCCGGGTCTGGTCCTGCTTGACGAAATCCAGCGCGTCCCCCAGCTCTTCCCCGCCCTGCGCGTGCTCGCGGACCGGCCCGGCGCGCCGGCCCGGTTCCTGATTCTGGGAAGCGCTTCCCCCGAGCTGCTTCGGCAGTCGTCCGAAACCCTCGCGGGGCGCATCGCCTACCGCGAGCTGGGCGGGTTCGCCCTCGACGAGACCGGCGACACCCCCGCGCGGCTCTGGCGGCGAGGCGGCTTCCCGCGTTCCTACCTGGCCAAGGGCGAAGGGCAGAGCTTCGAGTGGCGCCGGGAGTTCGTGCGCACCTTCCTGGAGCGCGACCTGCCCCAGCTCGGCGTCAACGTGAGCGCCCGCACCATGCGCCGGTTCTGGACCATGCTCGCCCACTACCACGGGCAGGTGTGGAACGCGTCCGAGTTCGCCCGCTCCTTCGGCGTCGCCGATACCACGGTCCGGTCCTACCTCGAGCACCTGGAGTCGGCGCTGGTGGTGCGGCAACTGCAGCCCTGGCACGAGAACATCTCCAAGCGGCAGGTCAAGGCGCCGCGCGTCTACCTGCGGGACAGCGGCCTGCTGCACGCGCTGCTCAACCTGCCCACCCAGCGGGATCTGGAGGGCCATCCGAAGGTGGGCGCTTCCTGGGAGGGTTTCGTCATCGACCAGGTGATCCGCCTTGCGGACGCCGCGCCGGAGGACTGCCATTTCTGGGCCACCCACGCCGGGGCGGAGCTGGACCTGCTCGTTCACAAGGGCGGGCAGCGACTCGGCTTCGAGGTGAAGCTCACCTCGGCCCCGCGCACGACCCGGAGCATGCACATCGCCCGCGAGGACCTGCGCCTGGACCGGCTCGACGTGATCCACGCCGGAACCCGGACCTTCGACATGGCCGA
>CAZEHQ010000003.1:0-64691 GCA_964512165.1 uncultured Gemmatimonadaceae bacterium
GGCGATCATGTGGCTGCCCAGGGTGCGCATCCCCGGGTAGGAGAGGGGGATGTACCCCTGCGTCGTGTCGATCTCCGGATCGTCCCAGCGCTCCATGGCCCGCAACAGGCTGTCGACGGCCAGGTCCATCGACTCCGGGTCGCCGGTGGCCCGCGCGTACTCCTGCAACCCCTCGGCCACGAACATGGCGGTGTAGCCCCGGGCCTCGGCGGGACCGGTGACGTTGCCCTCGCGGTCCAGGCCCGTCACCCAGTTGCCGTCCTCGTCGCGCCCGTGGCGCAGGAGGAAGTCCCGGGTCCTGCGCGCCACCTCGAGGTGCTCGTCGCCGCCGAAATGGTTGTACAGATAAGAGTAGGTCCACAGGCCGCGGCCCTGGTACCACATGTACTTGGAGTCGTCCCGCAGGTTGCCGTCGAGGTCCCTGCTGCAGAGGAATCCCCCCAGCTCGTGGTCGACCCCGTGGCGGTCCCACAGGGGCAGGAACTCCTCGAAGAGCTGGCGGTGGTAGCGGTCTCGCAGGCCGGCCAGGCTCCTGCCGGCGATCTGCGTCCTGTCTGCGGTGGGTCCCTTCATGTCGAGGGGTCTCCGTGAATGCCCGGTCGGCGTCGTGGGTGGGCGGCCAATAATAGGCGGTCCCGGAGACCGGCGCCTCAACCGCCGGCCTCCCGGCGGCCCCCGATCCGGAGAGGGGGCCATAGTGGCAAGTCGCAGAATAGGTTGCATCTGTTCCCCGGGCCTTGCGGCGGGTGGTCAGGGTCCCTCGGGCCCGAGGGAATCCAGAAAAGGTTTGGAGATCGTCCGATTGCGCCTTAAGTTGGTGAGATATCACCGTACCGCCGTACGGTGGCCACGATTCATCGTCGATCAACCCTCTCTTACACTGAATCAGGAGCAAAAGCGCATGAGAGTCGCACGACTCGTCTTCGTCACCGGGGCCCTGGTAGCGCTCACCGCCGGCATGGCGGTGGCCCAGGGAGCCATCGGCGGCGAGGACAACCAGATCACCGAGAGCCGCATGCCCACGGCGCTCACGGTCGAGGTGGCGGACATGACCGTCAGCAGCTTCCCCGTGGACATCCCCTTCACCACCAGCGGCTCGGCGGCCACGGTCTACCTGGCCGTGTACACCAATCTCTCCGACGCCGACCTGCCGGGGCTCACCACCGAGGGCGATCTGAACTGGCATTCCTACCAGGAGATCGACTACGCCCTCCACGTCTCCCCCGGCTCGCGCTTCGAGCCCGGCTCCCACTCCATCGCCTGGGACGGCACCGACATGAACGGCAACGCCGTCGACCCGTCGGGCAGCTACCGGTTCTTCATCATCGCCCTCGACGATGAGGCGCCGGTCAACATGGTGGGCTACACCAACGCCCGCCACACCTCCGAGTCCTGCCTGGCCCGCGACCAGAACGGCGACCTCTACATCCTCAGCGGCGGTTCCGTGGTGCGGCTCACGGACGGCGGCCCCCGGCACCTGATCATCAGCAAGGTCGGAACCAACTGGCTGGAGACGCCGG
Source organism: uncultured Gemmatimonadaceae bacterium (assembly GCA_964512165.1). Taxonomy (GTDB): domain Bacteria; phylum Latescibacterota; class UBA2968; order UBA8231; family UBA8231; genus UBA8231. Next base: position 1,521 of record CAZEHQ010000003.1, read on the forward strand.
GCGCCTGGCAGGCGATCGACGTGGAGGACATGGTGGCCTCGGTGCGCCATGAGGACGACATCGTGCCCGTCGAGTGGGCCGGCGGCGGCAACGGCAAGCAGTACGGCTCGCTGCCCGGCGACTTCTACGGCGATTCCTGGGACGGCACGATCTACGGGTCGATCAAGTTCAACGTCGATCCGGCCAACGGCCAGGTCACCCTCGACAACAACTTCGGCGACCAGGGCGACGGCCGCCTGAAGTTCGAGCCCTTCAGCGACGGCAACCTCATCGTCGGCTCCACGGGCATCGATTCCTGGGACGGTCTCATCTACTACCCGATCTACGACCGGGGCCGCGAGACCGCTCCGCACTCGAACGTGGGGGTCCAGGACCCGACCACCGGCGAGGTCGTCGATGTCCTCGACCTGTCCGAGTGGAACGTGGTGCAGGTGGAGGATGCCGACGGCAACCCGACCCAGTCCGCCTTCAGCCCCCACGACATCTGGGTTGACGGCACCGGCGTCTACGTGGTCGGATACGCCGCCGCGCTGCACCTCAAGGTCACCCTCGACGGCGAGCTCAAGTGGATCAACAACAACGGCGACGGCTTCGCCGACAGCATCAACCCCGACACCGGCGAGTTCGACTACGGTTCCTTCGCCCTCACGCCCTGGAACACGTCGGGCTCGGGGAGCAAGGACGGCTGGGGCTTCGCCTACATCCCGCTGCTGGGCAGCACCACCAGCACGGTGGACATCCTCGGCCCGGACGGCACGGGGATCCTGCACATGGTCGCCACCCACGCCCCCGCCCACTGGCCGCAGTGGGTCGAGTCGATCGAGGAGGACGGTCCCTACGACGGTCTCTACTGGGACATCGGCTCGCGGCGCGGCGGCGGCGCCGACCCCTGGGACCTGCCCGACTTCACCGGGTTCCCGGCGCGTCAGGCGATCCACTTCCCCTTCGACCTCAAGTCGGCCGTGATCAACAGCGACACGGCCGTCGAGGAGGTCGCGGGCGCCGGCAAGCCCGGTTCCTACAGCCTCGGGGACGCCTATCCCAACCCCTTCAACCCGGAGTCTACGATCCGCTTCAGCCTCCCCCGGGAGGAGCACGTGACCCTTCAGGTCTTCAGCCTGACGGGCCAGCTGGTCAAGACTCTGCACGAGGGCTACGTTGAGGCCGGCGTCTACGAGAGCGTCTGGGACGGCATGGACGAGGCCGGGGCGAGCGTGGCCAGCGGTGTCTACCTGTACAACCTGCAGGCCGGCTCCTTCCAGCAGACCAAGAAGCTGACCCTGCTCAAGTAGCGGACAGCGGCAGTATCGGCAGATGGACAAGGTGGGCGATCTCTTCGAGGGTCGCTCACCTTGTCTGTTTTGTGCCTCTCCTCCGGGCCGGTGACCGGGTGCGCGGCTGTCGGACCCGCTGGTTTGGCGCAGGCCCCTCCCGGAGCCAATCGCCGGCATCTCCATGATCCGCGGGCCCGGGGGCCGACAGTGGTGGGATCCTCCGCCAGAAAAGGGAAGAAGGCTCTCATTGCGAACAGGACTTCCTTCGCTCTTGTCGGGTCTGCTGTTCCTCGGCGGCCTCGCGGGGCCGGCCGTGGCCGACGTGCTCCGCATCGGCCACTGGCAGCAGACCACCTACTACCGCCACACCTTCCAGGCCGATGAAGCGAGGGACGCCCTGCTGCGGATCACCGCCGTGGGGGAGTACGTCGCCTGGCTCAACGGCGAGGAGGTCGCCGCCGACGGCGACTGGCGGACCGCCGAGGCGGTCCCCATCTCCGCGCAGCAGGGCGACAACCACATCGCCGTGGCGGTGACCAACGTCCCCGGGGAGGCCGGCGCCGGGCTCCTCCTCAGCCTCCAGGGCGGCCCCCTCGTCGCCCGCAGCACCTTCTCCGACGAGATCACCCCGTGGTACTGGACGGGGGAGAGCCAGGAGGGCACGGCCTGGACGACGGCCGACGTGCAGGGCGCGTGGAGCCGGGTCGGCGCCGGGTCTCTCGACAGGGTGGGGGTGAGCGAGGCGATCTTCCATCCGGAGGCGGAGGTGGTCGCCGGCTATCCGAGCGAGGTCAACGTCGCCAGTTCCCCGGGGGGCCGCATCGTCCTGGCCGATCAGCGCGGGCGCAACATCGCCCTCGGGACCAACGCCAGCGAGGTGGGCGTCACCGACGGGTCCCTGGGCCTTCCGGTGTGGTCCCTGCCCCAGGGGCTCGGAGCGCTGAACCGCGTCCTCAACATCGCCCTGCCGGGCCTGACCCGGATCAACCGGGTCCGGGTGATCACCAAGCCCCCGGAGGGCAACGAGACCTGGCAGGGCAACTCCCTCCTCGGGTACTCGGTGCAGGTCAGCGAGGACCAGTCCCGCTGGATCGAGATGGGGGGGGTCAACGACATCGACACCCCCGTCTACACCGAGGTCCGCTTCAATCCGGTCCTGGCGCGCCACGTCCGGGTGCAGGTGACCCAGGCCGAGGTCGGCGCCGACCCCGCGAAAGTGGCGGAGATCCAGATCTACGGGGTCGACTTTGTTCCCGCCGGGGCCTACGTCTCGCCGCCGCTGGACCTGGGGGACCCGGAGGCGGTGAAGAACTACGGCCGCGCCCGCTGGTGGGGGGAGGTTCCCCCCGGGACGTCCCTCGGTCTGCAGTTCAGCACCGGCGACAGCCCCGACCCGGCCGACGGCAGCTGGAGCGCCTGGAGCGCGGAGTTCGCGGACTCGGGGGCCCTCATCCCTTCTCCCGAGCCCCGCCGCTACCTGCGCTACCGCGTGAACCTGCGCACCGACGATCTCGAGTTCACCCCCGCCCTCGACAGCCTCGAGATCGACTATGACGCGGCGGCCATCGCGGCGCGCAGCGCCACCGCTTCGGTCGTTCCCAACGAGGCTCCCATGGGGGAAGACGTGGACTTCCGCTTCAGCATCGGCATAACCCTCGAAGAAGGGGATGCCCTGGAACGGGTCCGGGTCCGCCTTCCCAGCCTCCCCAGCGCCGTGAACTCGATCCAGCTGCTGGGGCAGGAAGTCGCCGTGCCGGAGTTCCCCACGAACCCGGAGGGCGTGGACGCGGGCGGCCGGACTCTGCGGGTGGTTCCCGCCGACGTGCGAGACGTGGACATCGCCTTCGATCCTCCCCTTACCTCCGCCGACGGCAGCGAGATCACCCTGGCCGTCTCGGCGCGGTGCGCCCTCTACACCGATACCCACGATTTCCGCGCCTTCCTCTTCAGTCCGGGCTCCGACAATCCCCTGAACGTGCTGGAAGAGACCGCCGACGGAGCCTCCTGGACCGTGGTGGTGAGCGATGTCGTGGCCGGAGACCTGCTCGAGGTCCGAGCGCAGCCATCGGCCTTCTCCCCCAATGGAGACGGCATCAACGACTTCACGATCATCGAGTTCGCCCTCACCAAGGTGACCGAGCCCCGCCGGGTGGACGTCGATCTGTACGACCTGGGGGGGCGCCGGGTCCGGAGGCTGGAGACGCCGCGCCTCATCGGCGGCCGGTACCTCCATCCCGGCCTGGGCGCCGCGGGGTCGGCGTTTTCTCCCGGGTTCTGGGACGGCAGGGACGATGCCGGCAACCTGGTGCCGCCGGGGATCTACCTGTTCTCGGTGCGGGCGAAGCTGGACGACGGCGACGAGGCCGTCTCCGGAGTGGTGCATGTGGTCTACTGAGAGGTCCTCCCGGGGAGGCGCCGAGGGGCCGTGAAGGTCAGAGTCCTCACACGATCCGCTCTCGCGGCACTGGCGGCGCCCCTGCTGCTGTGGTCGTCCGCCGAGGCCCAGATGCTCTCGCGCGACGACTATCCTCTGTGGCAGAAGGAGGACTACGAGAATATCGGCCGCTTCGGCTACCGCGACTTCGACGAGCGCGACGTGGAGCGGCGGGTCTACGACCCCTTCGGCGTCTACCTCATCGACGGCGTTCCGGTCTTCGCCCTCGAGGAAACCCGCACCCGGGGGCCCGAGCGCGGCAGCGGCATCTTCAAGAGCCCGCTCTATCCGAGCATCTTCCGCAACCTGATGATCGGCATGGACTCCTACCGGGGCTGGGCGGCGTCGGTCATGGTGGGCGACGCCGTGCCCACGCGGTTCTCCTCCCTCACCCTGAACCTGAGCCGCCTCAACGGCATCCGCTTCGACGCCTCCTCCCGCAAGTCGAGCTTCAGCATCGTGGGGTCGCGCATATCCGACCCGGTGCTGCTGGCCACGGGCCTGACCCAGAGCGGCGTGCAGGTCAACCCCGAGGGCGTCTTCGGAAGGCCGACCTTCGGCAGCTACCTCATCGGCGGCCACTGGGAGACGACCCTGGGCAACGTCCTCACCCTCGGATCGACGTACGTCAACGTCCACAACTTCGACAGCGTCGCCGGCCGCGACGAGGGCTCCCTGAAGGGGGTCGTCCCGTTCTCCGGCCTGGATGAGGCGAGGTCGGTCTTCGTCATCGTGAGCGACGACTCCCACTGGGACGGCGACGGCCCCAAGATCTTCCGCATGGAGATGTACGTCGACGGCGAGCTGAGGGACGACATCGAGCCCATGATCCGCATGCTGCCCTCGGTGCCCGTTCTCGTGGGGGAGGCGAACCGCGAGATCGGCCTCGGAACGAGCGAGATCAACCTGCGGCGGGCGGACCGGCCTTCGTGGCTGATCGAGAGCTACCGGATGGAGGAGATCGTCCGCGAGGGCTACGACCCGCGGGGCCGGCTCAGCAACTTCACCAGCGGCGGACTGTTCTTCAAGGGAGGCGTGCCCGTTGAGCATGAGGGGGTCCCCTTCCTGCGGGCCGAGGGCACCGACGTCCTCGTGTACCGGTTCGAGGTGCCCCCGGGGACGAGGGAGGTCCGCTTCCGGGCCCTCGCCGCCGGGGACTACGTGATCGACGTGGCCAGCGCCCTCGGCTGGGTCGGGACGGACGTGCAGTGGCGCGACTGGCACACGGTGAAGCGCGCCGCCAACAACGTCCGCGACGACGGCAACATGGGGTGGGTCACCTTCCGCTACGGCTTTCCCACCGGCATGGCCCTCTTCGGCATGGACTTCGAGGCCAGCTTACTCGGCTTCCGGGCCTGGGGGGAGTTCGCCCGCAACCGGTCGTACTTCAAGTTTCCCTCCGGCCGGGGGGAGCGCCTGTCCACCACCGAGGACGCCTGGTTCATCAACCTCCACCGGGACATGGGCGCCTGGGACCTGGGCTTCGAGTACATGAACATGCCCTCGACCTTCGCCACGAGCTTCCCGGCCCTCATGCAGAATCCGCGGCAGAACGTGGTGGCCCCCTTCGAGCTGGTGGACGACAACGACGACCGCGACGAGTGGCCCGACCGCTGGGAGCAGCAGCGCGACTTCGCCTCCCTCAACCTCACGCCGGCTCCGGGGGCGGGACTGGGCTTCGGCGTCTTCCCCGGCCTCGACGTCGACAACGACGGCAGGCGGGACAACGTCTGGTACCGCGGCGGCGACCGGATCCTGACCTACTACGACCAGCCCTTCGTCTTCGGCGACGACTTCAACAACAACGGGCTGGTGGACGGGTGGGAGAACGACAACCGGGCGGACTACCCCTACGACCAGGACCGCAGGGGAGGGCACGCCTTCCTCACCTGGAGGCCGTTCTCCGACCGGAAGAGCGTGTGGATGCGCCTCGGCGGTTACGACGTGCGCCAGCCCGACGGCGGCGGCCGGGACCGGGCCACCTACCTGAAAGCCAACTACCTGCGGCGCTGGGAGGGGCTCGGGCGGGTGCAGCTGAGCTACTACGGCAAGAGGGTCCGGGACGACGTGCCCAACGACCTCTATGTCCTCAGCGCCAGCTACAGCGTCATGCCCGACCGGCTGCTGCTGCGCAACAGCCTGGTGAACACCGTCCTGGCGGGTGCCCACCTGAATACCGACGCCTTGCCGGATCTCAACATCTACAACGACATCCGGCTGTCGGTGAACGACCAGCGGGAGCTGGCGGATGAGCACTGCCAGCAGCCCGAGGCCCGGGTGACGAGCGTGGGCTACGTGGCCCGGGCCGACTACACCTGGCACCTCGGACCGAGCCTGAGCTTCGGCCCCATGTTCAAGGCCACCGTCAACCGCACCCTGGCGCGCCTGCCCAGCCTACGGAACCACACCTATACCCTGACACCCCTCTTCCGGGGCGACTACCGGCTCGCGTCGAAGACCGTGCTCAGAGGGGGGCTTCTGGGCCTGCCCTTCCGGGCGCGCTCCCGGAACCTGCTGTGGCCGTTCCTCGACAACGACTCCTGGTACTACATCCTGCTGCTGGAGAACCTCGGCAACTACCGCGGCATCGACGTGAGCACCAGCATCGGCTTCCAGAAGAACTTCATCCGTTACGTCTCCTCGCACCGGGTCCCCTCCGGGTCCGAGCGCTACTTCATCCGGCTGCGGATCGGTTAGGCGGCCATGGGCAGGTCCCGCATCCTCCTTCGTCTCGCCGCCGCCGCCCTGGTCCTGCAGGGAGGGCCGGCGGACAGCGCCGTGCGCGGTCCCGGCCTCTTCCTCTACCGGCCGGGCGAGGGCTACACGACCCATGCCCGGGAGCCCTACAAGCACTGGCCGCGCTCCTACCTGGTGCGCCCCGAGGACCTCGTCTTCGACGAGCTGGGCAACTTCGTGGTCGAGGGCATCGAGGTCTTCCGGCTGCGGGAGTCCCGGACCCTGAATCCGGAGCCGGGCAGCCTCATCGACAAGAGCCGCTATTTCAAGGACTACCTCAGCCGGCTCTCCGTCGCCTCCGACTCCTACGGGGACTTCCACACCACCCTCGCCGTGGGCGACCAGATCCGCACCAAGTTCACATCTCTCACCCTGGACCTGGCGGCGATGAACGGCATCCGCTGGGACATGAGCACCTCCCGGGGGGACTTCACCCTCGTCAACTCCCGCCTCGACTACCCGATCTTCGACGTCACCGCCAACGACGACAACCGGCAGCACAACTACAGCGCCGTCGGCACCAAGCCGCCGTTCTTCGCCACGTACCTGCTGGGCTCCCACGTGCGCACCCGCATCGGGGCCCTGAACCTCGGGGCGGCGTGGGTCAACCAGTACCGCATCAACAGCCTCCTGGGGCGCGGGGAGTGGGACCTGCGCGGCGCCATCCCGGGGAACACGCCCGCCATCGACTACCTGGTGATCCGCTTCGCCGACGGATCGATCGAGGACGGCGGCGGGCCCCGCGTCTACGATCTCGACGTCTACATCAACGGCGAGCTGCGGCCGGAGCTGCGGGTCCACCCGGACGCCGCCTCGGCGGCGGGCATCGACGACACGGGGCGCATCATCGTGACCCGCCACCACGTGGAGGACATCGATCCCGCCTTTCCGAACGGCGACAAGCTGTACCCCCGGGAGCTGGGCCGCGAGATCCCGCCCTACGTGGAGTTCATCAGCGGCCTCCTGCCCGAGGAGTTCCCCGGCGAGCGGGGGTACCTGGAAGCCCACGGCAAGGAGTACCTCCTCTACTGGGTGCCCCTGGGCGAGGAGGACGTGAACGAGGTTTCCTTCAGGGCCAAGGTGGCCAACGACTACCGGATCAGCATGTCCGAGGTCTATGCCAACGTCCCTGCCCGAGCGCGCAAGGACCGGACCCCGCGCGACCGCAACCGGGCCCTCTACTTCCAGGACGTGGCCCACGCCCGGGGCCGGATCCAGGATCTCTCCAACCTGGGGGTGGTGGAGTTCCAGTACGGCCGGCAGACGGGCCGGATGCTCGCCGGCGTGCACGCCGACCTGGAGGTGGACGACTTCTCCTTCCGGGCGGAGTACGACGTGAGCACCGACTTCCGGCGCTATCCCGTGGCTGCCGGCAAGCGCAGCCGCTCACGGGGCGACGCCTTCTTCGCCAACGCCACCCTGCGGCGCGGAGACTGGTCCTTCGGCGGCGAGGTGTTCTCCATGGACCCGGAGTACGGCACCTCCCTGCACGTGCAGGACCCGTCCTACCAGAGCTTCGTCACCCTGCCCTTCGCCCCCCTGGACAGCGAGATCGCGGGCGGTCTCAAGGGCATCGACGGGTTCAACCAGAGCTCCCTCAACGGCACCCTGGTCTTCGACACGGTAGAGGACAACGACGACAAGGACCGCTTCGCCGACACACACTACATCGAGTCGAGGCGCGATCTCGACGGCGTCTTCCCGGGCCTCGATCTCGACCAGGACGGCCGGCCCGAGACCAACCGCAACAACAACGGCATTCCCGACTACCTCGAGCCCTTCCTGCTCTTCGAGGTCAACCCCGAGGAGTACGACTACGGCGACGACCTCAACAACAACGGCATCATCGACATCCGCGAGGACGACCCCACCGTCGACTACCCGTACGACCCCGACCTGGCGGGAGTCCACCTCTTCGCCAGCCTCCATCCGCTGCGGGGGGCCTCCCTCACCGTCGGCCGCTACCAGACCCGCCAGATCGCCGCTGGGGGGGAGAACAATGTTCTGTACGGCAAGGCGGAGTACGAACGCCACCTTCCCTTCTGGGGGAGGTTCACCCTCATCGACTTCGTCAAGAGGGTGGAGGACGACATCCGCAACGACGTCTTCCTCTTCCCCCGCAACGCCACCTTCGAGTTGCAGGAGGACGTGAGCGGACGCCTCACCGGCACCGGGCTGGGCGTGACCTTGATCGAGGATCCGCTGCGCATGCAGGACAGTTTCGTCAACACGGCGTACGCCGCCCTCGACTTCGCCGGGCTGAAGCCGATCGACATCCACCTCGACTACAAGCACGACTTCAACCACCAGTACGGCCGGGACGGCGGGCCTTCGAACCGCATCATCCGCTCCACCTCCGTGGTCAAGGGCAAGTACTCCCGGCCTCTCTCGGGGCGCTTCCGGGGGATCACCGTCACCCCCATGGCCAAGCTCATGTCCCAGAAGCTGACGGACGGGCGCTTCCCGGTCTCCGTGCTGCACGAGCTGTTCTTCTATCCCATCCTCCGCGTGGACTGGAGGCTCACCCCCCTCACCAGCGTGCGCGTGGGCGCCCAGGGGTTCCCCTTTCTGCGCAGCCGCTCCCTCGACCTGGTCAATCCCTCCCGCGACTTCGACGGTGAGGACTACGTGGCCATCCTGGCCAACACCTTCACCTACCAGGGCTACGAGGTGAACTTCAACGTCGGCTACCAGGTCCAGAAGCGGACCTTCGCCTCCCCGCTCCGGGCCCAGTCCAACGTGGACACCTCCATCTTCTTCTTCCGGGCCCTGGTGGGTCTGCGTCCGGTGATATAGTGGCCCGCTTCGGAAACTTGCGGGGCTTCGGCCCGCGGAGGGCCCTCGTGGCGGCCGTCGTCGCCGCCGGCTCCCTCGGGCCGGCGCCCGCAGAGGCCCAGGAGACCGGGAGCTGGAGCTGGGGGCCGCGCACGGACATCGAGATCCCCGAGGTGCCGCGCATCCAGCCCGACCGGATGTTCCTCCGGCGGCCGTGGGAGCCCTACAGGAACTACGCCCACCGCGAGAGGATGTACACCAACTACCCGACGATCCTGTCGCCGTACCGGGACCCCAAGCGGTTCTACTACGGCCCCCTGGGCAACCGTCTGGCCTACGGGATCCCCGGCTACGACTGGGTGGAGACGCGGGGCCTGGGCCCCCAGGGACGGGGCAGCTCGTCGCAGGCGATCACCGGGAACCTCTACCACTATCCCGGCCGCGAGCAGACCACCTACCGGCGCTACTTCGAGGATGTGCTCACGGTCTCGGAGCAGACCGACACCTGGTCGGGGAGCCTCACCATCGCCCAGGAGATGCGGGGGCGCTTCACGCCCCTGACCCTCAAGGTCAACGCCTTCCCCGGTTTCCGCCTCGACTGGGGTACCGAGCGCACCGACATGTCGGCCCTGTTCATGACCTGGAGCACGGTGCGCATGGGCGCCCTCCACATGCAGCGCCGCGTCGGCCTCCTCGATTTCGGGCTGACCTACGTGAACGCCCACGAGAGCTTCAGCGACAGCTACGGCCACGCCTTCTCCCGCAAGGGCGTGCTGCGCCACAACCAGCCCTACCCGGAGATCATCGCCGTCAAGTTCTCCGACGACTCGCCCGGGGACGGCCGCGGCGGACCCCATATCGTGGACCTGAACATCTACGTGAACGGGGTCCTGCGGAAGGACATCGTCCCCGACGTGATCGAGCAGATCGACGGGGTCACCCAGTCCTCCGTGGGCAAGCTCAGCGCCCAGGGCCTGGTGCGCAACGTCTACGCCGAGCTGTCGTCGGCCTTCACCTCCTCCGTGCCCACGGGGACCACGTACATGCGCTACCGCCACAACGAGGCGCCACTGTACATGGACTACCTGTTCTTCCGGGATCTCCGGCTGCACGATCCTGTCGACCCGGAGCGCGAGTTCACCACTTACGTCTGGCGCGACGTGGAGTTCCCCGTGGAGGAGCCGTGGCACCTGGCCGTCAACCTGCAGCCCGACGCATCCACCAGCCGCAACCACTACAAGGACAACGCCGCGGAGATCCTGGCCGAGCGGTTCACCGAGGAGGAGGTCGTGCGCATCCTCCTCCGCAACAATGCCCTGAACAACACCTACAGGCCCCTGGAGCAGTCCTTCCGCTGGCGCAGCGACGAGACGGGGCCCATCGAGGTCTCCGGCGACGACTTCGTCGTCTACTACTTCAACCTGGAGGGGCTGGGCTTCGTCCAGTCCGTCTCCTTCGATGCCCTGGTGGCCAACGACTACAAGGTCGAGGTGGGCACCGTGGCCCGGAAGAGAAGGTTCGACCTCGACGATCCGTTGGCCGCCATCGACGTTCCCTACACGGGCCGCTACGGGGCGCCGACGCTCTATCGCACCGTGAAGCGGGCGCCGGGCAACGTGCAGGACCGGTCCAACCTGCAGCGCATCAGCTTCGACATCGGCTCCGAGACGGGCATGGAGATCTTCGGCGCCGACTTCAGCACCAACATCCTCGGCCTGAAGATCGACGGCGAGTACGCCCGCAGCCTGCACCACTTCCAGTACCCCGACGGCGTCGTCGGCCCCGATCCCACCACCCCCGTGCGCGCCGGCAAGCGCTTCGGCTCGAAGGGCGAGGCGTACTACCTCGTGGTGCGCAAGGAGCACGAGCGCTTCGACTGGGGCGCCGAGTACTTCCACATGGGGCCGAACTACAACACCGAGCTGCTGCTGCTGGGCACGCCTGCCGTGCCCCACTTCAACAGCACCCTGCGGCTCATGATGGTGGACGACAACGACGACGACGACCGCTTCCCCGACGCCTGGTTCCAGCAGTACATCTCCGGTTTCGTCAACGAGGGGGTCGACGCCGACGGCGTCTTCCCGGGCAAGGATCTCGACGGCGACGGCCGGCCGGACACCAACCGCAACGGCAACCGACTGCCCGACTATCTCGAGCCCTTCCTGATGTACGACGTGGAGTCGGACGACTACGTCTACGATCTCGACATGAACAACAACGACCGTCCCGACAGCCGCGAGGACGATCCCGAGCCCGACTACCCCTACGCCGAGGACCTGGAGGGCTACCACGCCATCGGCACCTGGCGGCTGACGAACAACCTGGCCCTCTCCCTGGGGCGCCTCGACTCCCGCCAGGTCCACGGCGGCGGCGCCAATCTCATGAACTACGGCCGCCTGAGCTGGACCGCCAGGCAGCCCCGCCTCGGCCAGCTCCACGTGGAGAACACCCTCAAGCGCGTCCGGGACTCCGTGCCCGACCGCGTCCTGGTCTCCTCCGACTTCTCGCGGGGGCCCTTCGGCAAGGTCCACCTCGCCGGCTTCGGGTACCAGCAGCAGTGGGACCTGAACCTGATCGAGGACGAGCTGAGGTACCGCAACAGCTGGGCCAACCGGTTCTTCGTGCAGGCGGACCTGAGCCCCCTGCGGGGCCTGAGGATGCACCACGACCTGCGTTTCGAGCTGAACCGCCAGCAGCGGGGTTTCCTGGACGACGGCACTCACCAGAGGAGCAACGAGATCCGCGCCCTGAGCTCGGTCCACCGCGCCGACTACACCTGGCGCCGGTTCAAGAACCGGCTGGAGATCGGCCCGGCCTTCAAGCTGCTCTTCCTCAAGCGTACCCAGGAGACCGTGGACGTGCCGCTGGCGGACGAGACGACGGTGATCCCCATCTTCAAGGCCAGCTACCACGTGACCCCCAGGACCACCTTCCGCTTCGGCGTCCAGGGCCTGCCCTTCTGGAAGTACCGGCTGAAGGACAACGGCAACGACTGGAACAGCTTCGAGCAGAACGTCTACGTTCTGATGATGACCAACCGCTCCGACTACTTCGGCTACGAGATCGTGACCAATGCCGGCATAACCCTCGACAGCCGCACCTACGACGACCCCTTCCGGGGGGCGGACAACACCGACATCATGGCCACCTTCGTGCAGATCGTGGCAGGAGCACCCCGGCTGTGAGGCTGGCCGCACCCACGCAACCCGATTCACCACGAGGTCGGACCGCCATGAGGAACCTCATCCTGACCCTCGCCCTCTCCGGGGTCCTGCTGCCCTGCCGCGCCCACGCCGAGGAGGACATCTTCGCCGCCCGCAAGACCGCCTCCCGCAAGGAGGCCGTGATCCTGTCGGCCCTGTTCCCGGGGCTGGGGCAGCTCTCCACCGGGCGCAAGGTGACGGGGACGATCCTCCTCGTCGCCGAGATCGGCTCCCTGGCCACGGTCCTGACGGCCAACGAGAACTACAACACCCGCCTCGACAACTTCGAGCGGCTGAAGTCGGAGTACGAGCAGATGGCGGCGGGCAACAGCTGGCACGACCTGGCCGAGCAGCGCTGGCAGGAGCTGACCGCCGAGGCCGACGACCTCGACAGCCTGCACAACCTGCGCCGGGCCTACACGGCCGCCGCCGTGGGCATCTACGTCTACAACCTCGTCGACATCCTTCTCCTCAACCCTCCCGAGGCCGCGGCGGCCAGGTCCTGGAGCCTGCGCGCCGTGCCGGGTCTGGGGGAGGGCCCCGCCCGGCTGATGGTGACGGGGAGCTTCTGAAACCTCTCGGAGATTGAGCATGAGCAAGGCTCTGTGGCCGTTGCTGGCTATCCTGATCGTCTACATCTCGGCGTGCGGCGAGGAACACAGCCTCCCCTCGAAGTTCCACGACGGCCGGGTGGAGACCCCAGCCGACCTGGAGGCGAGGTTCGACGGGGACGACGTCGTCCTGGATTGGAGCGTCGCCGCGCCCGGGGAGATCCTCTACTACATCGTCACCATGGCGGAGGGCACCACCGGCGCCGAGCGGCAGTTCACAGCTCCCGGGGACAGCGCCTCGTACGCCCTGGTGGAGTTCGCCTGGACCGACTCCTTCTACGTCTTCCAGGTGCAGGCGGTGGACCATACCGACTTCGTGGGCCAGGCCTCCAACGTGGACACTCTCTTCGTCCCATGATGCCAAGTCAGACACGGGGCCGCTTCGGAGCCCCCTCCGACGCGCTCAACCTGCGGCGGCTCCACCGCGAGAACCGCAAGGTCGCCTGGGTCTCCTACGCGCTGGCGGCGACCATGGCGGCCTCGGTCCTGGGCTACTTCATCGCCGTCAAGCGGGAGAAGCCGGCGGCCAAGCCTCTGGCGATGGAGTTCATCATCCGCAAGCCGCTGGCCAAGAAGTCCTTCCGCATGCGCAAGGCCCAGGTGCAGAAGCGCGTCATGACGAGGCGCGTCGTCGCCTCCAAGCCGAAGCTCGCCCACACCCCCCCGAGGGAGATCCGCCGCGCCGACGCCTTGGGCAACGTGGCGGTCTTCGCCCACCAGATCGACGCCGGCACGAGCGTCGGCACCGGCACCGTCACCCCCGAGATCGCCGCCGTCCAGATCCGCAGCTCCAAGGACCCGGAGAAGCGCATCAGCATGCAGGAGGAGTTCCTCGATCTCAACGCCCTCGACACCGGCAAGTACCGGGGCATGGTGATCCAGGACCCGACGGACCGCAGGAACATCCGCGGCTTCGTCTACCTCGCCCTGGCCTGGGGCAACGACCTGCAGCCCGACGCGCCGCGCTCGGTCTCGCGCCTCGCCGACGGCATCAACTCCTACACGGGGATCCAGGCCAAGGTGGCCGACCACATGTTCCTCGACTCGCCGGAGCTGTTCAAGACTCCCTTCGTCTACATCACCGACAAGGACGGCTTCGAGCTCACCGACAACGAGATCGAGAGCCTCGGCCGCTACATGCGCAGCGGCGGCTTCATCCTCGCCGACAACGACCGGCCGGACCTCAACTTCGGGCCCGCGGAAGCGTCGCTGCGGGCCATGTTCGGCCAGGCCCTCGGGCGCGACGGCCAGCTCGAGAGGATCCCCAACAGCCATCCCATCTTCAACAGCTTCTTCGACCTCGACGGCCCTCCCGTGGGGGGGGAGTACCTGAGCGTGCGGGGCAATCCCGACATCTTCTACCTCAACTCCGCCGAGGCCACCGACGTCTACTACCAGCCGGACGAGGTGCAGTTCCTCGAGGGGGTCTTCCTCGACGGACGCCTGGTGGCGGTCTACTCCGACATGGGCTACGGCAGCATCTGGCAGGACGAGTTCGAGAACGAGCCCCAACTGAGGATGGGGGTGAACCTCGTGGTCTTCGCCCTCACCCAGGAGGGCTCCATCGCGCAGCAGCAGATCGACTTCTACACGCAGCTCACCGACTAAGGCCGGCACGGGCGGCGAAGGAGCATTCGAGATGTGGGAGATCATAAAGAGCGGCGGCCCCCTCATGGTCCCCCTCACCATCTGCGCGGTCCTGGCCGTGGCCTACACCATCGAGAGGCTCTGGGTCCTCGGCCACATACCGGCTCCCGGCCGCGCCAAGGAGGAGCTGGACCGGCTCGAGGCGTCCCTCCTCAACGGCGGCCGCGAGGCGGTGGTGGAGGAGTGCAACGAGGGCAAGGGCGTGCTCAACTTCATCTTCTCGTCGCTGCTGAGGCGCCACGACACCCTGCTCATCGAGCAGCGGGAGTTCCAGGAGACGAACCAGGAGATCGTCCGTCTCGCCGAGTCGGCGGGGGGAGGCGAGGTGGGCCGCTTCATGGTCATGCAGAGAGAGCAGACCGACATGAAGGGCGAGCTGGTGATCGAGACGGAGGCGGCGGCGCGCACCTACCTGGCCCGGAACCTGCCCACGCTGTACACCATCGGCAACATCAGCCCCCTCCTGGGCCTGCTGGGCACGATCATGGGCATGATCATCGCCTTCGAGTCGATCGCCGTGGCCGGCGCCGGGGACCCGAGGGTGGTGGCCGGGGGCATCTCCCAGGCCCTGGTGACGACCGCCTCGGGGCTGATCATCGCCATCCCCACGATCGTCGCCTACCGCTACCTGTCACGCCGCGCCGACAAGGCCCTGGAGCAGGTCGAGGTCTACGGCCACGCCTTCGCCAACACCCTGCTCCTGTCCCGGCAGCCGGCCTAGGGGGGCGTTCAGGAGGACGGCATGGCCAGACACCGCGTAGAGCACATCCGCTCCGTCGCCGAGGAGGGGGAGCCCGACATGACCCCCCTCATCGACTGCGTCTTCCTGCTGCTGATCTTCTTCATGGTCACCACCGTCTTCCTGCACACGAAGGGGCTGGACGTGGACCTGCCGGCCCCGAGCGAGGCCGAGGAGGAGCAGAAGAAGGACATCAACGTCATCCTGAGTGAGGAGGGGGCGATCGAGATCGGCGGCGAGTCGGTGGCTGCCGCCGACCTCGGGGCGCGGCTGACCACCGCCATGGAAGAGGCCAACAACGAGAACATCATCGTCCAGGCCGACGAGGAGTGCGCCCAGAAGCACGTGGTCTACGTGGTGGACACGGCCAAGGGGGTCGGGGTGAAGGGGATCGCCCTCGTGCGGGTCGAGGAGGAGTAGGGCATGGCCAGGCAGCGGAGCACCGAGCGCGAGCCCGACTTCAACCTGACGCCGATGATCGACTGCGTCTTCCTGCTGTTGATCTTCTTCATGGTCACCACCGTCTTCAAGCAGCCCTACAGCCTGCAGCTGGAGCTGCCAGAGGCGCAGCAGGCGCAGCGGGTGCAGGAGAAGAAGCTGGTGAGCTCCATCACCGCCGACGGGCGCATGGAGATCAACCGCGAGCTGGTGAGCGCCGCCGACCTGGAGCAGGTGCTGCTGCGCCACAAGCAGGGGACGAGGAGCCTGACCCTGATCGTGCGCACCGACAGGGAGACCAAGCACAGGCACCTCCTGGACCTGATCGAGGTGGCCAAGCGCCTGCGCATCGAGAAGGTGGTCCTGGCCACCGAAGACGAGAAGGTCGAGCTCTGATTCCATGAACCTCCGCACCGCCCTTCTCGTCAGTCTCCTCTTCGTCCTCGTCCTCGGCGCCTTGCTCTGGTCCAACCGGCGGGAGGGGCAGAAGGAGGAGGCCGACGTCCTCTCCCGGGAGCTGCTGGTCTTCGACAAGAAGGAGGCGGACGAGCTCACCGTCGACGGCCCCAAGGGCCGGGTGGTCTGCCGCAAGGTGGGGGACCAGTGGAGGATCGTCGAGCCCGTGGAGGTCGACGCCAGCCGCGGCGCCGTGGAGACGGTGCTGGTCAACCTGGAGCGGGCGCGCCTGAAGAAGTACCTGCCCCTCGAGGACGTGGGTGACCGCGACGTCCTCGAGGAGTTCGGCCTCGACCCGCCTCACCTCATGGTGACCCTTCGCGTCAAGGGCAGCGTCCTCGACACCGTCCTCTACGGGGACAGCCCCATGGGCGTGTACGTCTACGTCAAGAAGACCTCCGAGGACCGCGTCGGCATGGTCGAGTTCTACCGGCGCACCGGAGTCGACCGGGGGCTCGCCCAGCTCCGCGAGAAGCGGGCCCTCAAGCTCGACTGGGACCAGGCCCGGGACCTGCGCGTCGAGAGCGCCGGGGCCACCGTGGAGGTGGCGATGGCGGAGGACGGCTGGCGGATGACGAGCCCCCGGGAGACGAGGGGCGACGAGGAGGGGATCGAGGAGGTCCTCAAGGGTCTGAGCGCGCCGGTGAAGGAGTTCGTCGACGACCGTCCCGCGAGCCTCGAGGAGTACGGCCTCGAGGCGCCGCGGATCCGCATCGAGGTGACAGGCTCCGACGGCGGGACCCATGGCCTGTGGATCGGCGGCGGCGCGGAGAACGGGTTCTACGCGAAGAGCCTCTCCCAGCCCTCGGTCTTCACCGTCGACTCCGCTCTCGTGGAGCGGCTCGACGAAGCCGCCTTCGGCCTGAGGTTCAAGCGTCTCCTCGCCTTCGAGAGGAAGGCCGTGGACCGCGTCGAGTTCGCCTACCCGGGCCGGACCGTCCTCTGCGTGCGGCAGGGACAGGCGTGGCTGGCGGTGCCCGACCAGCAGCCGGTGAACGGCCTCGAGCTCGAGGCCATCCTCTACACCATGGAGGAGCTGCGGGCGGAGGACTTCCTCGCCGGCGACGCCGGTTCCGCCGCCTACGGGCTCGAGCCGCCGCGGGCGCGGATCCGGGTGTGGGCCGCGGACCGGCTCGTGGGCGATCTGGCCCTCGGTCGGGTGCAGGGAGAGATGGTCTACGCGAAGGGCAGCGAGACCGACCTCGCCTGCCTCGTCGACAGGGAGACGGTCGGGCTCCTGGGGGTGGACCGGATCTTCAAGGAACAGGGCTCGAGCGGTGGCGGATGAAGCGCGTCCTCTGGCTCAAGTGGGGCGGCGCGGCCGTGGTGGCCGCCGGCCTCGGAGGGGGTCTGTACTACCACTTCGGCGTCGCCGAGCCCCGGCGGAACCGCGCCGAGGCCCAGGCCCTCTTCGAGGAGGGCAACGCCCGCCTGCACGAGGGGGAGACGGCCGCCGCCATCGAGGTCTACCAGCAGGCCTTGGACCGCGATCCCGCCTTCGTGCCCGCCTACAACGGCCTGGGCATGGCCTACCGGGCCTCGGGAGACTCCCCGCGGGCCGAGGCGCTCCTGCAGCAGGCCCTGTCCATCGATTCCACCGTGGCGGAGACCTACAACAACCTGGCCATCGTCTACTCCGAGAGCGGCCGTGTGGCGCAGGCGGAGGCGGTCTACAGGAAAACCCTCGCCATCGACCCGAACTCCGCCGTGACCTACTTCAACCTGGGCGCCTTCTACTCCCAGGTCGGGCGCTACGCCGACGCCTTGGAGGAGTACGGCAGGGCGTTGCAGCTGCGGCGCGGCCTCTACCAGGCGCACAACAACATGGCCCTGGCCAGCATCGCCCTCGGCCGGTCCTCGCAGGCGGTGCGGGAGCTGAAGCGCTCGATCGAGGTCAACCCCCGCCAGGGCCGGGCCTGGTACAACCTCGGCCTGGTCCACGAGGAGGAGGGCCGCTACGAGGAGGCGGCCGGCTGCTTCCGCACGGCCCTGGAGCACGAGCCCGGGGTGGCCGCCATCCACTACCACCTCGGCGTCGTCTACGAGGGGCTGCAGCGCGAGACCGAGGCCATGGAGAAGTACCGGGAGGCGATCTCCATCAAGCCGTCCCACAGGGAGGCCCACTACCGCATGGGCCGGCTGCTGGCGGCGCGGGGCCGGCACGAAGAGGCGGAAGCCGGGTTGAGGAAGGCGATCGAGATCGATCCGGAGTACGCCGACGCCCGCTACAACCTGGGCCGTCTCTACATGAGGCAGGGCCGGACCGCCGAGGCGCAGCGGCAGATGGAGCTGTTCCGCCAGATGAGCGAGTACGCCAAGGAGAGGGAGAACGTCAGCCGCATCCTGCGATACATGCCCGGCGACGCCAACTCCCGCTGGAAGCTGGGCCAGGTGCACGAGAAGCACGGTAAGCACGGCCGCGCCATCGAGGAGTACCGGAAGGCCCTGGCCATCCGTCCCGGCTTCGAGGAAGCCCGGCAGGCCCTCGAGTCGCTGCTCGAGGCGCGTTCCCGGGAGGAGGACCGCAGATGAGCTTGATCGGACTGTCGATCGTCGGCGTCACCCTGGGCATCTCCCTCCTCGCCCGGGACGTGCCCACCGAGGACTACATGCTCTCCACCTTCCAGGCGGGACAGAGCTTCTACTCCGAGGGCGCCTACGACCAGGCGATAGAGAAGTACAGCGACGTGGGCGGCGTCCGCAGCCTCCTCCTCGACGACGCCGCCATCGTCGTCGTCGTGGGCGACGTGGAGACCACGGTCAAGGACGCGGCCATCTACCAGGTGGGCAACTCCTACTTCAAGATGTTCGAGGAGGAGTTCCAGGCCGCCGAGGCCGCGGGCCATGAGCGCCAGCGGCAGCAGCGCCTCGAGAGGGCCAACGAGTACCTGGAGGAGGCGGTGAGCCACTTCTCCCGGGTCGAGAAGCGGTCCGGCTCCGAGGAGCTGCGCGTCCTCGCCATGAGCCGGATCATGACGAGCTGGTACACCGCCCGGCGCTACCAGGACGTGATCCGCGTGGGCCGCGAGTTCGTCGACAGGTATCCCGACAGCGCCTACCTCGTGGAGGCCCTCTACAACATCGGCTGGTCCTGGTACGAGCTCGGCGACTACGGCCGCAGCATCGAGGCCTTCACCGGGCTGACGGAGCGCTTCGAGTCCGGCTTCCACGTGAGCCGGGCCCTGTTCCAGATCGGGGAGTGCTGGTACGACCAGGGCCGCTACGCCGAGGCGATCCCCTGGTACCAGCGGCTGGTGGACCGCGCCGACATCCTCGAGCTGACCGAGCAGGAGATCCAGCGGATGCAGTTCGAGAAGGTCGCCGGCCTCGTGGACGAGACCGAGTACGAGCTGACCGCCAAGGCCCAGATCCGCATCGGCGACAGCTACAGCCGGCTGGGGGAGTTCGAGCAGGCCGAGGAGTCGTACCGCGTGGTGATCTCGGTCTTCGCCCAGGAGCGGCGCCTCGTGGAGCGCGCCTACCAGAGCCTGGCGGACATGCACTTCGAGAACCGCCGCCTGGAGCGCTGCGTCGCCGCCTACCGCGAGGCCATCGACAACATCCCGAACCGCATCTTCAAAGCGCGCATGCAGTTCCAGCTGGCCAAGCGCTACGCGGAGGCGAGCCGGGAGTGGGGCGAGGACCTCTTCGACGACGCCGTCCGCGAGTACAACGTCTACCTGAAGGGCTACGCCGAGGTGGCGCAGCAGGCCGGGTTCACCCCGGCCAACGCCTGGTTCGAGATCGGCCAGGCCCGCTACGCCGAGGCCGAGGGCCTCGCCCAGGCCGGAGAGGAGAGCCGTGAGGCCTACGGCCGGGCCCTGCATGCCTACGACACCATCCTGGAAGAACATCCCGACCCCGCATTCCTCACCGCCGCCCGCTTCAACGCCGCCCTGTGCCGGCAGCGGATGGGCGGCGAGGCGGAACTCGCCGAGGCGGTGGCGGCCTTCCGCGGCATCATCGACGAGGACCCCGCCGGCACCTGGGCCCGCAGCTCGCGGTTCCAGCTGGCGCGCATGTACTTCGGCCGCCAGGAGTTCGACCGCTCCGCCGGCGTCTACGCCGAGATCATCGCCGAGGCCCGCGACTCCACCCACCTCGACATCGCCCGCTTCGAGCTGGGCCTCGTCCTGCAGAAGGGGGGCGACCTGGAGGGCGCCGTGGAGGAGTTCCTCGCCGTGCGCCCCTCGGCGCCGCAGTTCTCCCTCTCCCGCCTGGAGGCCGGCCGCGCCTGCGTGAGCCTCGAGAGCTACGACCGCGCCCTGGAGGTGCTCTCCGCGGGCATGGAGGCCGCCGGGGACGACGGCGAGCGCGCCCAGTACCACTACCTGACGGGCAAGGCCCGGGCCGGCCGGCAGGAGTACGGGCCCGCCGTGGAGGCCTTCACGCGGACCATCGCCCTCACCGCCGACCCGGCCCTGGTGGAGATCGCCCGCTACGACCGGGGGACGGGCTACTCCCGCCTCGAGCGCTACGCCGAGGCCGAGAAGGACCTGCGGGTGCTGGTCGATTCGGGCAACGAGCGCATCCGCGGCCCGGCGCAGAAGATGCTCGGACTGGCCTACCTGCGCCTCGACCGCCAGCAGGAGGCCCTGGCCAGCTACGGCCGGCTCGCCGAGACCGCCGCCGACGCCGGCGAGCGGGCCGAGTACATGGTGCTCATGCTCGAGCTGTTCTTCGAGCTGGAGCAGTACGACATGGCCATCGCCACGGGCCGGCAGATCCTGGACCAGGAGTTCGAGGACAGCCTCGAGCACAAGGACTACTGGATCGACGAGCTGGTGTACTACCTCATCGGCGAGAGCCAGTACCGCAGCGGCCAGGCCGGCGCCGCCATGGCCACCTACGCCGAGGGCCTGCGGCGTTTCCCCGCCTCCTACTACTCGCCCGACATGGCCTACGGCCTCGGCACCCTCTACTTCGAGAGCGACCGCCTCGACGACGCCACCGGCACCCTGGCCGACTTCGTGAAGCGCTTCCCGCGCTCCCCCAACGCCCTGTACGGCCAATACTACCTCGGGTACGCCCACTTCAACCTCAGGGAGTGGGACCAGTCCCTGGAGGCCTTCCAGGGCCTCGTGGACAGGTTCCCCGACGCCGAGGTGGCCGCCGAGGCGCTCATGCGCTCCGCCGAGAGCGCCTTCAACCTGGGCCGCTTCGACGAGGTGGCCGCCCTCTACGGGCGGCTTCTGGAGAGCCATCCCGAGTCGCCCTTCAGCGACGACGCCATGTACAACCTCGCCTGGGCCCACTACGAGTCCAAGGACGAGGATGCCTTCATCGCCGGCCTGGAGCGGCTCCTGGGCGCCTTCCCGCGGAGCGAGTTCGCCCCCGACGCCCGGTTCACCCTCGGCGACTACTACTTCAACAAGGAGGAGTACGAGAAGGCCCAGGCCGAGTACCAGATCGTGCTCTCCGAGTACGGCAGCTCCACCATCGCCCGCGAGGTCCCCGAGGTGTTGCACAAGGTCCGGGAGATCATCGCCTACGGCGAGTACGAGCAGGCCATGGCGGTCTTCAGCGAGGGCCTGAGCCTCGAAAAGGAGGCGCAGCGGGACGAGGCGGTGCGGAAGTTCGAGGAGGCCGCCCCCCTCTTCGTGGCCCTCATGGAGAAGTACCCCGGCACCGAGGTCGAGGTCGGCGCCCTGAGCAACCTCGGCATCTGCTACGAGTTCCTGCGCCGGTGGCAGGAGGCGGTGCAGACCTACGACAAGGTCATCGCCCTCTACGAGCAGGAGAAGGCGAGCCAGGAGGCGTTCCAGTTCGCCAAGGGCCACCGCGACTGGATCGTCACCTCCCGGCTCTGACGAAGCAAGGAAAGGGTGAGGAAATGAGCTCCCGGCGAAAGTCGATCTGTCGGATCCTGGTGTGCTGCGCCCCCCTGGCCGCGGCGGGGTGCATCATCTTCCCGCCCAAGATCCACTACAACTCCTACATGGTCCCCGCCACCCAGGCCGGCGAGGTCTACCGCACCGAGGAGGACGGCTCCATCTCCTACGTCATGGAGGGGCTCCGCCTCAACGTGCGCTTCCTCACCGACGCCGAGCTGAACGCCCTGCTGCCGGAGGATTCCGTCAAGGGGAAGTACTCCACGAATCCCTACACCTACGGCGACCACGTGGACGGCGACGTGGGCTACGTCCCCGACCGCTTCACCACCTTCCGGGTCAGCGTCTTCAACCAGACCTTCGCCAAGGTGCAGCTCAACCCCATCGAGGTCGTCCTGCTCACCGACCAGGGCGAGGAGCTGAACTCCTACGGCATTCCCTCCACCTCGCCCTTCAACAGCTTCGAGCGCTACTACCGGGGCCTGAGGGGGCAGAGCGGCAACGAGTTCTACCGCTTCGAGGTGCGCATGGGGCACGTGCGCAGCCTCAACTACGCCGAGAGCCAGCCGATCTTCAAGGGCGAGAACTACAGCGGCCTCATCGCCTTCGACGCCCTCGACCGGGACGTGCGCCGCGTGCGCCTCGTGCTCAAGGAGTTCACCCTCAAGTTCGACGAGTTCGGCGTGCCCCTCGAGACGATCGACTGCCGTTTCGACTTCCGCCGCCGGATCGAGCTCTGGGAGGTGGAAGAGGAAGAGACGCTGGTGAGCGACGGCGGCCGCCAGCCCTAGCCGCGTCCGTGCCCGCCCCGGGGAGTCCCCGCCGGCCGCCCGTCCGGTGGCCCGTCCGACTGCTGCTCTCCGCCCTGATCCTGTCCCCGGTGGGCTCACCGGCCGCCCAGCCGGGGGAGCGGGTCCTGGTGGTATCCTTCGAAGACCAGAGCGACTTCCGCGGCACCTGGGACCTCCGGCAGGGGGTGCCCCGGCTGCTGGCCGAGCTGCTGCACGGCAGCGGCGTCTTCGAGGTCCTCCCCTTCGACAGCCTGGCCGTCCTTCCCGCCGGGGCCGGAGAAACCGATGCCAGGCGACTGGAGCGACAGCTGCAGGCCGGCCGCGAGGCCGGCGCCGACCTGGTCCTCGGCGGCCGGATCCGCCGCTTCGCCATCAAGCGCTTCAACGTCGGCAGCCCCCTCGTGGGCGGGTTCACCTCCTATTCCGTGCTCGTCGAGGTCGACGCCCGCCTGACGCGGGTCCTCACGGGGTCCCGCGACGGGGAGGAGGCCAGCGGCCGGGCGGAGGTGAAGGACCAGGACCTGGGCCTGACCCTGCTGGGCCGGACCACCGAGACCGAGGCCGCCCTCGCCCGCCTCAACGAGGTCCCCTTCGGGGCGCCGGAGTTCCGCGAGACGATCGTCGGCGCCGCCACCCTCGACGCCCTCGGGCAGATCGCCGGGGAGCTGTCGGCCCAGGTCGTGGTCGCCGCGGTGGAGGGCAAGGTCCTCAGCCTCCAGAGCGGCGGCGGATTCGTGGACGTCGGCCTGGCCGACCGGGTCGAGGCCGGTCACCGGCTGGCCGTGCACTCCCGGCGGGACACGCAACGGGTGGGCACGGTGCAGATCGTCGAGGTTCTGGCGGCGCACCTGTCGAGATTCCGCGCCCTGGAGGGCGGGGGAGCCATCCGCGAGGGGGATCTCCTTCGGTCCCCGTCCCAGGGTGATCCCGGAAGGGGAGACCACCGATGAGCACCGATGCCCGCGACCTCGAGCCTGCCTGGGCGCATCGCACGGACGACGTCGACACCAAGGTCGGGATCCTGCGGCGAGCGCTGCGCGCGGGGAACCACGAACTGGCACTGGGCGTGGCCGACTCCATCAGGGACACCGTCGCCAACGAGCGCATGATGCGGGCCGACCCGGGGCCCGCCGACCTGCCCGGCCACGGCTGGCAACGGACCGGGCGCCTGCCGGAGCCCTGGTCCCGGTGGGCCGACGGCTGGGAGCTGTGGCAGAGCGTGCGGCTCAGCGAGCCCATCGGCCAGGCGCGGCAAGCCGAGCCGCTCGACCTCCTCGTCGGCATGCCCGCGGAGCGGGTAGCGTCGCCGCAGCGCGAGCTGCGGGTAGCGCGCCTCGAGGACGGCCGGCCCTGCGAGGTCCGCAGCCAGGTCTACGGCGAGGTCCGCCGGGGGCCGCACTGGTTCGCCCACCTGGTCTTCGAGGCCTCTGTCCCCGCCACCGGCGCGGCGGTGTTCCTGGTCTTCTGCGGCAACCCCGCCGCCGAGCTGCCCGACTACCCGAGCCGCCTGAGCATCCGGGGCGAGGGCGTGGGCCTCGAGATCGAGACCCCCCACTATGTCGCCACCCTCTCCCGGCAGATGGGCCAGCTGGAGTCTCTGACGCCCAAGTGGCACCTGGGCGGGCTGCGCTTGTCCACCCACGGAGACGGCCACGGCGAGCCACCCAACCTCGACTGGGCCCACGACTACACCACGGCCGGCGCCTTTCAGAAGATGCGGGTCACGAACTGGGCCGAGTGCCCCCACCACGAAGTGGTGCGCGGTCCCTTGTGCGCCATCGTGCGGCGCTTCGGCTTTCCCCACAGCCCGGTGCATCCCCTGTTCACCCCCAGCCGCCTGTTCATGGACCTGACCTACACCTTCTACGCCGGGGTCCCCTGGTTCCTGAAGGATGGCCGCATGGAGGCGGCGCGCGACTTCTGCGCCCACGTGGCCCGCGACGACGAGTGGTACTTCGGCGGCCGGCCCTTCGACGCCTCCCTGTGGATGGACCGGGGAGGCCGCGTGCACGAGGGCCCGGTGCCGCCGGAGCAGATCGACCACGTCTGGGGCGCCGGCTTCTTCCATCGTCAGAGCCGGGACAGCATGTTCGTCATCTACCTGGACCACCATCTCGAGGGATCGCCCGGCGCCGGACCGGAGGCGACGACGCCGGCGAAGCTCCATCAGCACCTCGACATCACCCTCGACCATGCCAGGCCGGGGCAGCCGCCGCACGCGTCGGTCTGGTGCCGTCCCATGCTGCGCGACAGCGCCTGGCTGCAGACCGGATCGTCCCTCGTGCAGCGCAACGCCTACCTGCTGGCGCCCTATCCCCGGCAGGGCGGCGCCGCGGGGCTGGAAGCGCTTCGCCAGCGCCTGCTGTCGCCGCTGGTGGCCGAAGCCGGTGGGACCCCGCCGGCGGCTCCGGCCGGCGCGTCCTCCGAGGCCGGCCAACCCCTGGCCCGGGTCGGCGAGCGCCCCTCGGACCGGCCCCGGAAACGCGCCCTCTGGGAGGCCATGGGGGAGGTTCGCGAGGACCAGCTCGGCAGCGTCGACGCCAGCCTGGTCGACATGGGCTACATCTACGACGTGCGCACCCGCGGCGCCGACGTTCGCGTGGTGATGACGATGCCCCACCGGGGGCGGCCGAAGTACGACTTTCTCGCCAAACCGCTGCGGGCGCGGCTGGAACAGCTGCCGGGCGTCGGCTCGGTGGTTGTCGAGCTCACCTGGGAGCCGGCCTGGACACCCAACCGCCTCACGGATGTGGGCCGCAGGCTGATGGGTCTGGCCGACGGCTGAGGGCCGCGGCGGCGCGCTCGAAGCCCTCCGGAGCGGCCGGCGAAGCAGCCCGTGGGCGGCAGCCGTTGGGCTGCGGGCGCGGCGTCTGGACCGGAATCAGCCGGCAGGGTATATTGCCGATTCGCTGCTCCCGCTGCCGCCGCCAACGGTCGATTCCGTGTCCGGAGACCTCCTCCGCCGACTCTTCCACCTCACCCGCGCCCACGTCGGGTCCCCGTCGCCGCCGCCGTCGACCGGCGGTGATCCTGGGCCCGGCGGGCCGGACCATGCCTCGCAGGCACCCGATGACGAACTGGCCGGGTACTACGCCAATCTGGAGATTCCCCCCGGTTCGGACCTGGAGACGGTGCGGGCGGCCTGGAAGGGCATGATGCGCAAGTACCACCCCGACCTCCACGGCGCCGACCCCGAGAAGCGGCGGCTGGCCGGAGAGCTCACCGCCAACTTGACGAGAGCCTACCAGGAGCTTGCGGCGGCCCTGGAGCAGAAGGGCCGGAGAGGTTAGCGCCGCGCCAACCACGTCAGAGCCGGCGGTCCGAGGCCGCCGCAACCGAGCAACTACAAGAGGGGCCATGGCAGATCACTTCGACCGCGTCAAGGAGTACATCCTCGAGCTGGGCTTCTCCATCGACGAGGAGATTCCCGAGGAAGAGATCGTCGTCATCAACGACGCCGAGCGCGGAATCCACGAGCTCGTCATCGACTGCGAGGACGACCTTGTGGTGCTGGAGCAGCTCATCCTCAAGTTCGAAGGCGAGGTGCCCGCGGCCGTCTACCGCCGCATCCTGCAGATGAACCGCAGCCTCGTCTTCGGCGCCTTCATTCTCAACGAGGACGGCAACCTCCTCCTCTACCGCAACACCCTCGCCCTCGACAATCTCGACCTGAACGAGCTGGAGACGACCATCAACGCCCTCAGCCTGGGCCTGGCGGAAAACGGCGACGAGCTCCTCGGCTTCGTCACCTGAGCCCGGCCCGCTGCGGCGCGTCACACGACACAAGGAAGGCGGACAATGGCTGGCATCTTCAATCGCCTCTTCAAAGCCGGTGAGGCCGAGGCCCACTCCCTCGTGGACAAGCTCGAGGACCCCATCAAGATGAGCGAGCAGGCGATCCGAGATCTGCGCAAGGACCTGCAGGAGAGCCTGAGGAGCCTCGGCGAGGTCAAGTCCCTCGCCATTCGCATGGCCAAGGACGCCGAGGACGCCAAGCGCCTGGCCGGGGACTACGAGCGCAAGGCCATGCTGCTGCTGCAGCGGGGGCAGGCCGGAGACGTGGAGACCGCCGAGGCGGAGCGCCTCGCCATGGAGGCCCTGAGCCGCAAGGAGGAGGCCGCCGCGCGGGCGCTGCAGGCGACCCAGCAGGCCCAGACGCAGCAGCAGATGGTGGAAACCCTCCAGAACAACGTCAACCAGCTCAAGTCGAAGGTCGCTTCCTACGAGAACGACCTGGTCATGCTCAAGGCGAGGGCGCGGACGGCCAATGCCACACGCAAGATCAACCAGCGCCTCTCCAACGTCGACACCAACGGCACTGTGGCTCTCCTCGAACGCATGAAGGAGAAGGTCTCCGAAGAGGAGGCCCTGTCCGAGGCCTACGGCGAGATGGCCGAGGCGGGCGGCTCCGTCGACCAGGAGATCGACAAGGCCCTGGCCAGCGGCAGCACGGGCAAGTCCCAGGACTCGCTGGCCGAGCTCAAGTCCAAGATGGGCATCAGCTGACGGCGGCCGCGCTCCTCCGCCCGGCAGCAGACCGTCGCCAGCAGTTCCCGGTCCTACAGAGTACCCGTCCATGACACAGGTGCCGCGCAGGAGCTTCCTCAAGACGCTCCTGGCCGGCTCCCTGGGCCTTTCCTCCGCCTGCAGCGAGCGCCGGCCGTCGCCCCCCGACGGCGATGTGGAGGCGCGCTTCGTCGATGCCGTGTCGCCGCAGCGCGGCCACCTGCTGCGAGGCCCCGTCGATCCCGCGGAATTCGCCGCCGCCGTGCCGACCCCCGTCGATGTCCTCGTCGTCGGCGGCGGCGTGTCGGGCCTGGCGGCCTGCTGGAAGCTCCGGCAGGCCGGGGTGGAGCGCCTGCTCCTGGTGGAGCTCGCCGACACTCTCGGCGGCAATGCCGTGGCCGGGCAGGCAGGAGACCTGGTCTTTCCCTGGGGGGCCCACTACATCAACGTGCCGCCGGCGGAGGCCGACTGCGTCCACGAGGTGCTGGCCGATCTCGGCGTGATCTCCGGGTACGACGCGGCCGGGCGCCCCCGGGTCGACCCCGGCCACCTGTTGCGCTGGCCCGCCGAGAGGTTGTGGACAGACGGGGACTGGGTCGAGGGGCTCGATCCCTTCGCCGGCGCCGGGGACGGCGAGATGGAAGAGCTGCTGGCCTTCGAGGACGACATCCTGCGCTGGACCCTGCACCGCGGGCGGGATGGCCGCCGGGCCTTCGCCATGCCCCTGGCCTACAGCACCGCCGACGCCGGGGTGCGCGAGCTCGACGGCCTGACCATGGCGGAGTACGTGGAGCGCCGCGGCTGGCGCGGCGACCGCCTGGCCTGGCTCATCGACCAGGCCTGCAAGGACGACTACGGCAGCCTCGCCGCCGACGTCTCGGCCTGGGCGGGCATCCACTACTTCGCCTGCCGCTTCTACGACCACCGCCTGCGGGACGACTACCCCTCCGACACGCTCACCTGGCCCGAGGGCAACCAGTTCCTCGCCGACGGCCTGGCCCGCGGGCTGACGGCCGGGGAGCAGTGGCTGGCGACGGCCGTCGTCGGTCTGCGCGGGGAGGGAACGGCGGCCGAGGCCCTGTGCATCCACGCCCCCACGGGCCAGCGGCGGCGGGTCCGGGCCCGGTCCGTGGTCTACGCCGGCAAGCTGCACACGGCCCCGCGCGTGGTCGCGGATCTGCCCGCCGCCCAGCGGCGGTCCATGGAGGGACTGACCTACGTCCCCTGGATCGTGGCCGCCGTGAGGCTGTCCGCGGAGCTGGGCGACGCGGGTCTGGCCTGGGACAACGTGGTCATGGACAGCCCTTCCGTCGGCTATGTCTCCGCCCGCCACCAGGCCTCCCCGGCCCCGGAGCGGGCGGGGGAGGTCCTCGTCTACTACCTGCCCCTGGTGGACGATCCGGCCGCCTCCAGGCACGAGCTGCTGGTCGACGATCCGCAGCCGTGGGCCCGGAGGGTGATGGCCGACCTGTCGCGCGTCCATCCGCAGCTGCCCGCCCTGGTGGAAGGGATCGACATCTGCCGCTGGGGCCACGGCATGGTCCGTCCGGCCCCGGGCGTCATCTGGGGGGCCGGCAGCGGTCTGCGGCGCCGGCCCTGCGGGGTCGTGTCCTTCGCCTCGTGCGACGCCACCGGCCTGCCCCTCTTCGAAGAGTCCCTGTTCGCCGGCATCGCCGCGGCCGAGCGCTGTCTCGACGTGCTCGACGCTCCCTACACGACCTCTCTCCACGGCATGCCGGCCCATGGGTGAGCCGGCCGTCGAGCGCGGCCCCTGGGGGGCGGCCCTGCTCCTGGCCGCCATCTTCACGGCGGCGGCCTGCGCCATCGTCTACGAGCTCCTCATCGGCAGCACCTCGGCCTACTTCCTCGGCGACAGCGTTCAGCAGTTCTCGGTCACCATCGGCCTCTTCCTCGCCTCCATGGGCCTGGGCTCCTGGATCTCGCGGGCCGTCACGGAGCGCCTGCTGGAGCGCTTCATCGCCCTCGAGCTGTGGCTGGCGGCCGTCGGCGGATGCTCGGTACCGGTCCTCTACCTCGCGTACCTGCACAGCGGTCAGTTCCGCTACGCCATGGTCCTCCTCATCGTCGCAGTGGGCGCCCTCGTCGGCCTGGAGCTGCCGCTGCTGACCCGCATGCTTCAGCGCTACGGCGAGCTGCGCACGGTGCTGTCCAACGTCCTGCTCCTCGACTACCTGGGCTCCCTGGTGGCGGCGCTGCTCTTTCCCTTCCTGCTGCTGCCCCTGCTGGGCGCCTTCGACACCGCCCTGGCGGCGGGCCTGCTCAACGCCGGCGTCGGCCTCGCGCTGCTGGGCGGGTTCTGGTCCAGGCTCGGGCGAGGCGCGCGGGGCCGGCTCCTGGCCCTGGGACTCGTCATCACCTGCGGACTGGGCCTGGCCCTGGCGGCGGCCAACCCCCTCCGCCAGCGGCTGGAGAGCGATCTCTACACCGACCGGATCGTCCACAGCGAGCGCTCGCCGTACCAGCAGATCGTCCTCACCGAGTGGCGGGACGACGTCCGCCTCTACCTGGACCGCCACCTGCAGTTCTCCTCCGTCGACGAGTACCGCTACCACGAGTCCCTCGTCCATCCGGCCATGGCCCTGGCCCCCCACCGGCAGCGGGTCCTCGTCATCGGCGGCGGCGACGGGCTCTCGGTGAGGGAGGTGCTGCGCCACCGCGCCGTGGAGCGGGTCGACGTGGTCGATCTGGACCCGGCGGTGACGGACCTGGCCCGGCGCGACCTGCGCCTCACGCGCCTCAACGACAACGCCCTCAGCCGGCCGGGTGTCCGTATCTTCTCCGAGGACGGTTTCTCCTTCCTCCAGCGGGCCCACGAGCCCTATGGCGTCATCATCATCGATCTGCCGGACCCCCGGGACGAGGCCCTCTCCAAGCTCTACTCGATCGAGGTCTACCGCCTGTGCGCCCGCCACCTCTCCCCGGGAGGGGTGGTGGTCACGCAGGCCTCGAGTCCCTACTATGCGAGGACGACGTTCTGGAGCATCGCCGCCACCATGGCCGAAGCCGGGTTGCGCGTCGTGCCCTACCACACGCTCGTGCCGTCCTTCGGCGAGTGGGGGTTCGTCGCCGGCCTCAGCGGTCCCGGTGAGCCGCGGGAGGTGACCTTCGACGTGGACGGCCTTCGATTCATGACACCCGGGATCTTCCGGCAGATGCTGACCTTCCCCGGCGACATGAGCCGGCCGGAGGAGGTCGTCGTCAACCGCCTCGACCGGCCGCTGCTGTCGCGGCAGTACCGGGAAGACTGGAGCCGCTGGTGATCAGCCGGGTCAGGAAGTGGTTCGGGGGCAGCGACCCCGAGGACGACCACGCCGGTCTCGCCGACCTGCGCCTCGATTCCATGGGCCCGGGCGATCTCGTCGACTACGACCTGAAGACCTGGGAGGTCACCGGCCGGAGCGTCTACGACTACGACGGTTTCCCGGCCCGGGAGTGGCAGCTGACCTGCGGGGAGGAGGTGCGTTTCCTCGAGCGCTCCGAGGAGGACGGGCGGGTCGGGTGGACGTTGACGCGCAGCATCGCCATCGGTGACATTGATGAGGACGTGACCGCCGCCATCGCCGCCGACGAAGACCCGCCCGGGACCCTCCACTTCGAGGGCCGGCGGTACGCGGCCTCGGAATCGACCGCCGGGGTGCAGTGGGACCTGGCCGGCGACGGCTCGAAGGACGAGGGATCGGCGCGCGAGTTCGTCAACTGGAGCTACGAGGCCGAGGACGGCCGCGTCCTCTTTGTCGTGCAGTGGGGTGAGCAGCGGTTCTCCGCCTACGAGGGCGAGAACGTCGAGGAGTACTCCTTCACCGACATCCTGCCTGGAGGTGAACGGTGAGGCAAGCGAGGGGGCCCCGCCCCCGGACCCGTAGAGCTTCGGCCCGCGGCGCGGCGATCGCCGGGGCCGCCCTGATCGCCGCCGCCGGCTGCGGCCGGACCCCCGACCCCGTGGAGCAGACGGTCCGCGACCTCGAACGCTACCCGGAGTACGCCGTCATCATCGAGGATCTGAAGGTGGAGGACGGGTTCTTCCCCGACTACTTCCTGCGCCTGCGGCTCATGACGGCCAGCGGCCAGCGGGTCGCCGGGAAGGACACCCTGGTCTACGAGGACCGGGTCACGGACTGGCTGGAGGTGGAGGAGGAGGTCATGGCCCGCTACCAGCACTACCTGGGCATGGTGGTGGCCGGCAAAACCCTCGACGGCAGGCGCACCACCTCCCGGCAGGCCCACCCGCCGGGGTACCAGTACGTCGGCAACAGTCAGTACGGCACCTGGGGCGCCGGCGGGTTCTGGCAGTTCTACGGCCAGTACGCCTTCATGAGCGCCATGCTCGGCGGATTCGGGGTGGGCCGCGGCGACTACGCCGACTACCGCCGCAACCGCGAGGTCGGCCGGCCTCACTTCGGCCCCACCCGCCAGGGGCGGCGGACCTTCGGCACCGCCGGGACGCAGACCCAGAAGACCCGTCCCGACTTCTACCAGCGCTACCGGCAGCGCTCCGCCGGCGGACGCGGTTTCGCGACGCGGACCTCCAGTGTCGGCGGCCGGCGCTTCGGCAAGTGACCCGATCTCGACAAGTGAGAGGGAGGTAGCCAATGGAATCCATCCTGATGCCCATGGGCCGGTCGGCGGTGTACCTGCTCGAGGCCTTCGTCCTGCTGGTCATCGCCAAGTGGGCGTACACCAGCTTCTACCGGCGGGTCCATCTGAAGGAGGAGCTCTTCGACAAGGGCAACGCCGCCCTCGCCGTGTCGACGGCGGGCTACCTCTTCGGCATCGTCATCGCCCTGGGAGGCGTTCTTCTGGGTCCCTCCGCGGGATGGCAGGCGGATCTGACGGCGATCGGCCTGTACGGCCTCATGACCATCGCCATGATGCTGGCGGCCAGCTGGCTGTGCGAGAAGGTCCTGCTCTCCCGCTTCGACAACACCAAGGAAGTGGTGGAGGACCAGAACCTGGGCACCGCCTTCGTCGAGGCCGGGGTCCACATCGCCAACGGCCTCATCCTGCTGGCCATTCAGCAGGGCGCCGGCCCCTGGTGGGCGGGCCTCGTGTTCTGGGCCCTGGCCCAGGCCGTGCTGCTCGTCCTCGGGCGGATCTACGAGATGGCCACGCCCCACAGCGTCCACGACGAGCTCGAGCGCGACAACGCCGCCGTGGGGCTCGCCCTCGCGGGAGCCCTGGTGGGGATGGGCAACATCATCAGCCTCGCCGTGGCCGGCGACTTCACGGGCTGGAAGGACGGTCTGACCACCTTTGGCGCCGATGCCGCCTTCGGTCTGGTCATCCTCCTCGTCATCCGGCGGCTGAGCTGCGTCCTCCTGGCTCCCGGCGTCAGCCTGGCCGCTCAGCAGACGCAGGAGACGCCCCGCACCGGCGCCGGTCTGCTGGAGGCCTTCGGCTACGTGGGCGGCAGCATGTTGGTCGTCTGGGTGCTCTGACACCCGCCCCGGAAGAGACCCGCCCGACCCGAGATCGCCGTGCCCATCTGGCTGCCCCTAATGCGCGTCTGGCGGCGGGTCGTCCACCGCCATTCCCTGGCGTGGATCTCCCTGCTGTCGGCGTCGCTCATCGTCGTCGGCGGGGTGCTGTTCTCGTTGATAGAGGGCCAGCCCCTCGGCGACGGCCTGTGGTGGGCGGTGGTGACGACGACGACCGTCGGCTACGGGGACTACTCGCCGGTGACCGCCCAGGGCCGGGTGGTGGGCGCCTTTCTGATGGTGCTTGGCATCGGCGTCCTCGGCGGTTTCACGGCGGAGCTGGCCACCTTCATCATCGAGCACCGGAGCCGGAAAGACAGGGGGATCAAGCCCGTGAAGACGAGTGGACACATCCTGGTCTGCGGCTGGAACGAGACGGGCGAGGACCTGGTCCGCAACCTCCTCGCCGACAGCCAGCGAGTGGAAGTCGTGGTTCTCGCCGAGCTTCCCGGCCACCCCATGCCCGCCGAGGGCGGGGCCAACCGCGTGAACTTCGTCCGCGGGCGGGTGGACGCCGAGGCCCTCGACCGCGCTTGCGCGCGGGACTGCTCGGGGGCGGTGATCCTGGGAGACCAGGAGATCGAGGACACCGCCGGCCGCGACGCCAAGACGCTGATCCGGGCGCTGACGATCAAGGAGTACGAGCCGGGCCTGCACGTGTGCATTCAGCTCTTCGATCCCGGCTCCACCCGGCACGCCGACATCTCCCGGGCCGACGAGGTCGTGGTCGTGGGCGCCCTCTCCAGCGGCCTGCTGAGCCGCGCGGTCCTCGACCCGGGCAGCTCGCGGGCGGTCTCGAGCCTGGTGCGCGCCGAGGAGCAGTGCGAGATCTACCTCGTCGAGGTGCCCCCCGACTGGCCGGGAAGACGCTTCGATGAGATGCTCCCGGTCGCCAAGGAGACCCACGATGTGCTGCTCGTCGGCGTCGAACCGGCGGGAGGGAGCCTGGTGGTGAATCCCCCCGGCGACTACGCCTTCTCCACCGGCGACCGGCTGGCCGTCATCTCCGAGGACCGCCCCGACATCCGGACCCTCCACGGATGAGCCCGTCTCTCCCGGCACCCGTCGACACCCGGGTGAGGTCCGCCCTGGGCCGCCATCTCCTGGTCGATCTCTACGGTTGCGCCCGGGGGCTGCTCGACGACGTGGACCATGTCCGCCGGGGCCTGCTGGCCGCCGCCGAGGAGGCCGGCGCCACCGTCGTGGACGCCCACTTCCACAGCTTCTCGCCGTGCGGCGTCACCGGCACCGTGTCGATCCAGGAGAGCCATCTCTCCATCCACACCTGGCCCGAGCACCTCTACGCCGCCGTCGACATCTTCACCTGCGGCGACTCCATCGATCCCTGGCGCGCCTACGAGTCTCTCAAGACCGCTCTCGAGGCCGACAGGGGTTCGGCCATGGAGATCCGCCGGGGCCGGCCCGACCTCCTGTAGGGGGCCCGGCCACGGGCGGAGAGGCTTCGGCTGTGCTGACGGCGACGTCCAGGCCAGGAGCAAGGCCCTCCGTCGGCCCCGGCAAAGCCGAGACCCGCCGCCGCTGACGTGCCCGGCGCCTTGTTCGAGGCGCTGAACTACCGGAACCCTTGGGATTGACGCTCGACCCGAACATATTCTAGGCTGATAGCTGGTCAGTCAGGATGCCAGAGGAGGTCGGACATGAGCAGGAAATGGCCAGTCCAGGACGCCAAGATGCGGTTCAGCGAACTCCTGGATACAGCTCTTGCCGAAGGGCCCCAGATCGTCACCAAACGAGGCGTCGAGACCGCTGTGCTCCTTCCGATTGAGCAGTGGCGCAGGATGGAGCGCATGACCAGACCCAACCTGAAGGAACTCCTTCTTGTATCCGGAGCGCGCACCGACAACCTCACTCCACCGCGCCAGCAGCGCCGCCGTCGGGGACCGATGGCGATGGAGTAAGCTGCATGTTTGAGGCGGAGCGGCCCCTTCGGTGAATCGGTGACCGATCACCCACGGAACCGCAGACCGCGTCGTCCCAATGGTCCCGCACACTCTCGAAAGGGCGCTGCCTTCGTTGGCCCCTCGCGATGGAGAGCAACCAAGATGTCCAAGCTCCTGGAAGAGGCGTTCAGGAGAGCTTCCGAACTGCCCGAAGATCGACAGGACTTCCTGGGCCGCATGTTGCTCCAGGTCGTTGGCGAAAAGGGAACCCTCTCCAAGTTGACGGATGAGCAGGTCGCTCAGGCGCGAGGGTCCCTCGCTCGGGCCGAAGCGGGGGAATTCGCCTCCGACGAAGCGGTGAAGGAACTGTGCGAGAAGCATGGGGCATGAGGATCCGGTAATACCTCGACCGTGCCCTCGTCGTGCCGGCCATGGGAGTACCAGGCGCGGCCTTCTTCGAGTCGCCCGGGTGACCGAGTCCCTGTGCCGGCTGCCGGCCCGGGTGCGCCGCGGCTTGGCAAGCGCGACCCGACACTTCCGTGGCCTGATCGAGCGGGGCCTGCTGCGAGCCCTGCCGCAGGAGTGATCGCGTGCACCACCCTCCCTCCTGCCTCTCCGCCGCCCTCCTCCTCACCCTCACCGCCCCCTCCGCCGACGGCCAGGTCACCTTCGTCGACGTGACGGACCCGGCCGGCATCACCTTCCACTACACCCACGGCGGCACCGGCCGCAAGCACTTCATCGAGACCATGGGGCCGGGGTGCGCCTTCCTCGACTACGACGGCGACGGCGGCCTCGATATCTACGCCGTCAACGGCCACGCCCTGGGAGGCTCCGAGTCCGCCGAGACCAACGAGCTCTACCGCAACTTGGGGGACGGCAGCTTCCGCGAGGTCGGCGGCGAGGCCGGCGCCGACGACCGCGGCTACGGGGTGGGCGTCACCGCCGCCGACTACGACAACGACGGCGACGCCGATCTCTACCTCACCAACTACGGGCGCAACGTGCTGCTGCGGGGGCGGGGGGACGGGACCTTCGCCGACCACACCACTCAAGCCGCGGTGGGGGACTCCTCGTGGGGCACGGGGTGCGCCTTCCTCGACTACGACAACGACGGCCTCCTCGACCTCTACGTGGCCAACTACGTGGAGTACTCCCTCGACGCCGGGGGCCGGGATCTGACGCCCTACTTCCTCGCCGCCCCGGGCCAGGAGCCGGCGGCGGACCTGCGCGCCTATCCCAGCCCGGAGAATTTCCCCGGCTCCCCCGATGTCCTCTACCGCAACGGCGGCGACGGCACTTTCACCGACGTCACCGCCGCGGCCGGGGTCCACGATCCCGCGGGCAAGGGGATGGGCATCGCCGCCTCCGACTACGATGACGACGGCGACATGGACGTCTTCGTGGCCAACGACCAGACCGCCAACTTCCTCTACCGGAACAACGGCGACGGCACCTTCACCGACGTGGCCCTGCTGGCGGGGGTGGGGTACAGCGGCGACGGCCGGCCGGAGGCGAGCATGGGCGCCGACTTCGGGGACTACGACAACGACGGCCTCCTCGATCTCGTGGTCCCCAACTTCCACCGCGAGCCCACCAGTCTCTACCGCAACGAGGGGGACGGGCTGTTCGCCTGGGAGTCGATGCGGTCGGGCCTCGGCCGGCCGTCTCTCGCCTACGTCGGCTGGGGGACCGCCTTCCTCGACTACGACAACGACGGCTTCCTCGACGTCTTCGTCGCCAACGGCCACACTCTGGACAACATCGAGCTCTTCGACGCCTCCTCCTCGTACCCGCAGCCCGACCAGCTCTTCCGCAACACCGGGGCCGGCCGCTTCGAGGACGTCTCCGGCGCCGCGGGGGAGGCCCTGACCGCGCCCCGGGTGAGCCGGGGAGCGGCCTTCGGCGATTATGACGACGACGGCGATACGGATATCTTCGTGGTCCATTCCACGGGCCGCGCCGTCCTGCTGCGCAACGAGGGAGGCGACAAGGGGCACTGGCTGCAGGTGAAGACCGTGGGCGTGAAGGCGAACCGCGACGGCGTGGGGGCGCGGATCGAGGTCGTGTCCGGGGACCTGCGGCAGGTCCGGGAGATCCGCACCGGCTCCGGCCTCTACAGCCAGAACGACCCGCGCGCCTGCTTCGGCCTGGGGCAGAGGGAACGGGTGGACCTGCTGCGGGTGCGGTGGCCGGGTGGCGGCGTCGACCGCATCGAGGGCCTGCCCGTCAACCGGCTGGTGGTGGTGGCGGAAGGCATCGGGTTGATCGAGGGAGAGGAAGATCTGCCGCCGGCGGGCGGGAGTGCCGAGTGAAGGCAGCGATCACAGTGCGACAAGGAGTCCATCGAACATGAACAGAGGCGGGGTGCTGGTCGGGTTGGTTTTCCTGTGGGCGGGTGGGGCCGCCGGCGAGGTGACGCTGTCCCTCGGAGAGCGGGACGGCCAGCCGGTCTACGTCTTCGAGAACGAGTACCTGCGCAGCGAGATCGCCCACACGCGCGGCCGCTCTCCCCTGAGCTACTTCGACAAGATCTCGGGGGTGGAGCAGCTGCGGCAGCTCGAGCCCCTCGACCGCAACCACGGCCGCCACTACTCCCACGGCGGCGTCGCCGAGTGCGTCCCCTGGACGGGGGGCGACCCGTACATGGGGTACCTGTGGACCCAGCCGTGGGAGATGACGGCGCGCACCCACGACCGCCGCGCCGTGCTGGTGGGGGAGGTGACCTTCCCCTACGCCGACCCGGTCACCGGCCGCCTGTGCGAGCTGAGGTTCGAGAAGCGCATGACCGCGTACGAGGGCTCCACGCGCCTGAAGATGGACTACCGCATCACCAACGTGGGCGAGCGCCGGGCCCGCTTCCAGCACTGCGTCCACGGCAGTCCCTGCGTCGGCGGCGAGTGCGACGAGGGCGACTACTTCTACGCCCCGGGGAGCCGCTGCTGGGTCGTCTGGAGCGGCCTCCTGCCCCAGTACGAGATCCCCGACGAGTCCTGGCACGGCTGGCCGATCCCCGAGGCCGTCGACTTCCGCCCGGGAGGCGAAGGCGGCCTGCAGCTCTTCGTGCCGGCCGCGTGGGGCGTCGTGGGCGACGACAAGACCCGCGAGGTGATGGCCATGGTCAGCTCCCCCGTGATCGCCGGCGGCGAGGAGATCCCCGTGTACATGGGCTACACCCGGGGCAAGGATTCCTACTACCTGGAGCCCTCCATCACCAAGCACATCTCCAACCAGGCCGAGCGCTGGGAGCGGGAGGGCTACTCCGTCGACCTGGAGCGGGGCGAGGCCTGCGTCTACACGGTGGACATGGCCATGTTCCACGGCATCACCCAGGAGCAGGTGCGGTCCGTGCACACCCTCACCGGGGACTACGTGCTTCTGGAGGAACCGCGCCTGGCGGGGGGGGAGGGCGCCGCGTCCGTGGAGATCGCCCTCGGTGTCTCCGGCGACGCGCGGGTCGTCCTGCGGCCGGCGGCGGGCGGGGAGGCCATGTTCGAGCGCGAGGTCGCCCCGGGCGAGGTGGCCCGCATCTCAAAGAAGGTCTCGCTGCCGGAAGGCGCGGGAGAGCTGGTCCTGCTGCTTGAGAACGCCGCCGGCGAGCAGGTCCTGGCCCGGGGAGGCGGGGAGTGAGCGCTCCGAAGCTGAGATCGCGGAACTACCCCCCCGAGCACGGGATCCTGGTCCCCGTGGAGCACCAGCGCCGCGTGATCCGGGACCTCCTCGCCACCACGGCGATGCGGCCCTCGGACGCCGACTACCTCACCGAGCGCCTCGTGACCAACGACGCCCGCTCCCTCTACAGCCACGGCAGCCGGCAGCTGCGCCACTACCTGGAGAACCTCGACAACGGCAACGTCAACCCCGAGCCCGATGTCCGGGTGATTGCCAGCGACGGCGCCGCCGCCGTGGTCGACGGCGACGGCGGCCTGGGGTACCTGGCCTGCCGCGTGGGCATGGAGCAGGTCCTGGAGCGCACCCGGTCCCTGGGCGTGGGCGCCTGCTCCACGGGCAACCACTTCCACATCGGCTCGGCCGGGATCTGGTCGCGCATGGCCGTCGAGCAGGGCTACGTAGGCATGGCCATGTCCGCCCACCGCAACCGCCTCGACCCGGAGAGCTCGGTGGTGGGAGTGATGAGCTCCTCGCCCCTGAGCATCGGCTTCCCCTCGGGGGAGCAGCCGCCCTTCATCCTCGACATGGGGGGCGTCATCCTCCCGGGCCGGCAGGACCTGATGGAGGAGATCCCCCACAGCTTCTTCAAGGCCATGGGGGTCTCCACGGCGATCCAGGTCTTCGCCGGCATCCTCGCCGGGATCTACCGGACGAGCGTGGCTCCCCCCGAGTCGAGGTGGACGGCGAACCAGGGCGCCTTCCTGTGCGCCTGGGACGTGCGGCGCTTCATGGACCTCGACGAGTTCACGGCGGAGATGGACCGCTTCATCGGCGAGGCGAGGGCCATGCAGCCACTGCCCGGCCTGGAGCGCGCCGAGCTGCCGGGGGGCATGGAGTGGCAGTGGGAGAAGGACAACCGCGAGCGGGGCATCCCCCTCGGGGACGCGCACCGCCAGGAGCTGGAGGAGCTGGCCGCCGAGGCCGGCGTCGACTGCGGCTACGCCCAATACGAGGAGACGAGATTCTGATGACGGACAATTGGCGCACCGGGATCTACCTGACCCCAAGTGTCATCACCGGGCACCCCGACTACGTGAAGCGGCTGCGGGACGAGATCGGCCTCGACACGGTGATCATCCCCTTCACCGGCCAGCTGCCGCCGGAGGTGGAGGCCCTCAGCCCCTACTCCAGCCGCACCCCGGACGACGCCGAGCTGGACGGCCTGGTGCTGCGCCACTTCGACGGCCGCCCCGTCGACCCGCGCGAGTACCCCCAGGCCGCCGGCTACGGCCCCGCCGTCCACGCCCCGGGCGACGACGCCGCCTTCCGGGCCGTGGTGGACCAGCTCAAGGGGGACGGTCTCGAGGTCTGGACCTACGGCGGCGCCTGGACCATCCGGCGCCTCATGTACTGCCCCTCCCAGGAGGCGACGCGGCGCTGGTTCGAGGCCGTGTACGTGCACTGGGCCACGCAGTACGGCCTCGACGCCCTCGACAACACCCACTCGCGGTACCCCATGGGCAGCTTCCCCCTCGGCCTCTTCGGCTGCACCTGCGCCTCGTGCGCCGCCGCCGCCGCCGAGCTGGGCTACGACATGGACCGCATGGTGGCGGACCTC
The DNA here is from genome assembly GCA_964512165.1 of uncultured Gemmatimonadaceae bacterium. GTDB lineage: Bacteria > Latescibacterota > UBA2968 > UBA8231 > UBA8231 > UBA8231. Next base: position 41,588 of record CAZEHQ010000003.1, read on the forward strand.
AAGAGCGCCCGCCAGGGGCTCAACCAGCTCGACGGCGCCCGCCTCGGCGAGGTGACCCGCCTCGGCTTCGGGTTCTTCGACGTGGTCCACGCCCTGGGGCTGAAGTCGGGCGTCCTCGACTGGGTCCGGTTCCGCTGCGACCTGCTCACCCGCAACCTCGCCCGCTTCCGCTCGGTGGTGAAGGCAGCGGCGCCGCAGGTCGCCTTCGGCACCGACACCTATCCCAGCTCCATGGCGCTCACCGCCGGCCACGACCACCGCCGCTGGGGGGAGATGGCCGACTTCGCCAGCCCCCTCGTCTCCCACATCTCGGCCTTCGTCTGCAACACCTTCATCGAGTGGGCCCGCTTCCTCCAGGAGGAGGTTCCGGGCCTTACGGAGGAGGACGCCCTGCAGGTCGTGTACCGCTTCAACGGCTACGACGGCATGGGCCTGCCCGAGACGATCGAGGCCTACCGCCACGAGGAGGCCGCCACCCTCGCCTACCGCATCCCCACGGCCGACCTCGTGCTGCGGGACCTGACCAAGGCGAAGCTCTACCTGCCGACGGACATGCCCTCCTATCCGATCATCCACGGCGAGGGCTGGCCCCGGGAGACGATCGACCGCATCGTCGACGAGGCCCGCCGCCTCGGCCACAACGGCATCATGTGGCAGGGCACGGAGGAGTTGATGGAGTACGACTTCAACGGCTGAGACAGGAGGAGGAGGGATGCTGATCCAGGACCAGTTGAACCACGCCCACGTGAACGACGAGAACCTGGCCTTCTACAAGGCCATCGGCGTCGACTACCTGACCGTCAACCCGCCGCCCTTCGCCGCCGGCAACCACGGGCCCATGTCGACCCGGGAGGAGATGGCGGAGTACCTCTCGGGCGTGCGCCGCCTCGCCGAGTCCCACGGCCTGAAGTTCATGAACATCGCCTTCGTGGGGCCCGACGAGATCACCCTGGCGCGGCCGGACCGGGACGAGAAGATCCAGCAGTGGATCGAGGCCCTGCGCGCCATGAGCGACGCCGGGGTGCCGACCCTGGGCTACAACTTCAAGCCCATCGGCAACTTCCGCACCACCTCGGCCACCGGCCGCGGCGGGTCGAAGTACAGCACCTTCGACTACGACGAGTGGCAGCGCACCAAGGGGGAGTGGCCCGACAAGCAGATCGACGAGGCCTCCATGTGGGCCAACATCCGCTACTTCCTGGAGCGCATCGTCCCCGAGGCCGAGGCCTGCGGCGTGCGCCTGGCCCTGCACCCGGACGACCCGCCCATCCCCGAGGCCATGGGCGGCGCCATGCGCATCGTCTCCACCCTCGACCAGTACGAGCGCATCTTCGGCATGGTGCCCAGCGACGCCAACGCCATGCTGTTCTGCCAGGGCTGCGTCACCGAGATGGGCGTCGACGTGTACGACGCCATCCGCCGCATCGGCTCCCAGGGCAAGATCGTCTACGTCCACTTCCGCAACGTGAAAGGGTCGGGCCACTACTTCGAGGAGGTTTTCATCGACGAGGGCGACGTGGACATGCTCAAGGCGATGCAGGTCTACAAGGAGATCGGTTTCGAGGGGCCCTTCATGATGGACCACACCCCGGGGATCCCCGGCCAGCACGGCGGCCTGGCGGGCCACGCCCTGGCGGCCGGTTACATGAGGGCCGCGATTCAGGCGGTCTACGGGAATTGATGGATCGACGCGAACTTGGCGCGGCCGGGATTTGGGGCCGGGAGACGATCTGACCCCGGGCAGTTGGAACAGCATTCTGAAGCGTATGAAGTACACCGTCGTTATTGAGAGGACCCCCAACAACCACGCAGCCTACGTGCCCGACCTTCCCGGATGCGTGGCTACCGCCGGCCCCGTAGAGAGGTGTTGAAGGAAGTCCGCGAGGCTATGGAGTTCCACATCGAAGGCATGCGTGAAGACGGCAAACCCGTACCGGAGCCTCAGACTACGGCGGCAGTAGTGGATGCCACCATCGCGGTGGCGGGCTGATGAGCTTGAACTGGCAAACATATCCGTCGATCCGAATATCTGTCACGGTCGGGCCTGCATGGCCGGTACCCGCGTGATGGTCACGGTCATCTTGGACAACCTCGCCGCGGGGTTGAACGAAGAGGAGATTGTGGAAAGCCACCCGTCCGTTTCTGCTGATGCTGTCAAAGCGGCCCTGCACTACGCGGCGGAGTGTCCAAGGAGCGGATGGTGCCTTTGGGCGCGTCAGTGACCCCCCTCACTGGGGAGACACGAGATGATCCCGGAGCTTGAGGAGAGGGGCGACGAGCTGAGACGACTCTGTCTCCAGTACGGCGTGCAGAGGCTCGCCCTGTTCGGTTCTGCGGCAGGCGGTCGGTTCGATGAAGACAAGAGCGACCTTGACTTCCTGGTGGAGTTCAAGGAGTTGCCGCTGAGAGCGTATGGCGCTGCCTATTTCGGGCTGCTGAAGTCCCTGGAGCAGATGTTTGGGCGCTCCGTCGACTTGGTGGACGACTCCAGTATCAAGAACCCGTATCTGCGGGAATCGGTTGATGAGAGCAAGGTAGAGGTCTATGCAGCGTGTACGAGCGGATCATCAGTTTTCGCAACACACTGATCCACGGCTACTCCGACGTGAATGACCGGGTGGTGTGGTTTGTTGACGCCCTGTTGGCGGAGGCCGGCTGATGGTGAGGGCCCAGGCGGTGCACGGCCATCGACCTCAGCGCGCCCTGCCGCTCGCCTTGACCACGCCCCAGCTCGAACTCGCCACCGCCGTGACTTGGCCGTCCCGCACCCGCACCTCCACCTCGTGAAAGACGATCGTCCCCAGGGCCACCAGCTCGATGTTGTCGGCCCGGGTGCCGGTGGGGAAGGGCACCTCCGTCCACGCATCGGTCACCCTCGAGTGGTTTGCCGCGGAGGCGGTCCTCGTGCCCTCGGGCTCACGCAGGGTCCCGGTCTCGTCGAGACGACCCCCCACGTAGGCGCGGATCTCGTAGTCGTTGCCGATGGAGCCGATGTAGACGCGCACCGCCTCCAGGTCGAGGGGCTCCTCCCACTCGAAGACCAGGATGCCCCCGCCATGCCAGAGGAAGCCCCCGGCCTGCGGATCGTCGGCGGGTGTCTCGCCATCGACCAGAGACGCGAGATCGCCCTCCGAGGTGTTCCAGGTGGTGGCCCGGGTCACGGCATCGACGGCGGCGTTGCGGCCGGCCCCGGTCGCCGCCGCGGAGACCAGCACCAGCCAGACCGCCGCCGCGGCCAGAGCCAGGGCGCCGGTCCTCGTTTCAAGGAGTGAAGAGGATGTCACGACGGAAGAAGAGAACGCTTGCCGCGGCCGTCCTGCTGATCGCCGCTCTCGCCGGCTGGGATATCCATGCCCATCGCGCCACCATCTGGTTCGTGGGGCCGGCCGGGGCCGCCCTGGGCGAGGACGAGCCGGTCCGGGTCGAGGGCCTGCCGATCATCCGGCCCAACACGATCACCCTGGGGGAGGGGCATCCCACGGTGGCCGTCGCCGCCTCCATCGACGCCGAGCTGGCCGAGCCCGCGCCCCTCGACGCCGTCCTGAGCTACGACCAGCTCGACGCGGTGGTCAGCCGCGCCCTCGACCTGGACCGCTCCGGCCGCTCCCTGCGCGACGTCATCGAGGCCGGCGACGAGGTGCTGATCAAGGTCAACAACATCACCAACCGCGGCAATCGCAACTCCTCCTACCACGCCCGGGGCTTCGAGCACCCGGGGCAGATCACCGACCTGCGGGTGGTGAAGAGCGTAATCGCCTACCTCATACGGCACGTGGGGCCCGAGAGAATCACCGTCGTCGAGGGCGGCTCCCAGTCGCCCCGCAAGGGCGCCCCCGGGTTCCCCACCAACGCCACCAATGACAGCTGGTCGGTGACCTATCCCGAGTTCGACGGACTCTCCTACGAGAAGATCCTGGAGGAGTTCGCCGCCATGGAGGTGGCCACCGTCGTCGACACGGCGGACCTCAACTACGCCCCCTTCAGCCGCAAGTACGTGCCCGGCGGCGCCTTCCAGCGGCTGGGGGTGACCCGCCTGAACTACCCCAACGCCCAGCAGGGCTTCCACGTGGCCGGCACCGGCCGGTTCCGCGACGCGCCGCTCACGGTGCCCACCATCCTCCTCGAGGCGGACAAGGTCATCTCCCTGCCGGCGATGAAGACCCACGTCTACGGCCCGACCCTGGGCATCAAGAACTTCGTGGGCGCCCTCTCGCCCCGGGGGCGCGGCACCAGCAGCCTCTCCAAGGGCGAGCTGTTCCAGTTCAACCCGGAGCACGGCCAGGTCGACATCTTCACCTTCCACCCGGCGGACTACACGATCCTCCAAGGCTTCTGGGGCACCGAGGGCGACGGCCCCCAGGACGGCGTCAACATCCAGCACAACATCGTCGTCGCCGGCGCCGACCCGGTGGCCACGGAGGCCGTGGGCAGCGTCGCCATGGGCTACAACCCGCTCGATCTGGAGCTGCTCTACCTGGCGGCGATCAAGGGCTTCGGCACCTTCGACCTGGACAGGATCGAGGTGGTGGGGCGGCCCGTGGAGAGCATCCGGCACGACTACATCAAGTCCCGCATCCACACCCTCGGCGCCCGCCATCCCCCCTTCTACGGGCGCGGCATCCGCCGCTGGCTTGTGGCCGGGCCCTTCCCGGGGGCCGATCTCGACGCCGTCCACCTGCCCGACGAGGCCGACCTGCGGCCCGTGGAGGGGCAGGCCGCTCTCGACCGCACCTGGACCCGGGTGGAGCACCTGGGCTACTCGGCCGAGGTCCTCGACCTGGGGCAGGTCAACGGCGAGACGGAGGACGCCGCCCACTACGCCTTCACCCTGGTCCACGCCGACCGGGCCATGGACGGGTTCCTCGCCCTCGGGTACGGCGATCTCGTGCCGAAGGGGCAGGGAGGCGGCGACGTGGCCCGGGTCTGGCTGAACGGGGAGGTCGTCCACGACGGCAGCGAGCGCCGCGGCTTCCGCCTCGCCGACAAGACCTTCCCGCCCATCGAGGTCCAGCTCCGTCAAGGCGAGAACCGGCTGCTCTTCAAGGTGGGCAACTTCGAGCGCGACGCGTGGCTGGCCGCCCATCTCGTGGACGAGGACGGGGACCGGCTCTTCGGCATCGAGTACTCCCTGACCGGGGAGATGCCCACCGCCGTGGACGAGGGCGCGGCGGAGGCGGAAGCCCTTCCGGCGCAACCGGTTCTGCTGGCGAACTACCCCAATCCCTTCAATCCGGCCACCCGCCTCCGCTTCGTGATGCCCCACGAGGCCCGGGTCCGCCTGGAGATCTACGATCTGGCCGGACAGCGGCTGCGCCGGCTGATGGACCGGACCGTGGCAGCGGGGCGCTACGAGGTCGCCTGGGACGGACGCGACGCCTCCGGATTCAACGCCGCCAGCGGCGTCTACCACGCCGTGCTGCGCGACGACGGCGGCCGGCGCTGGTCCAGGGCGATGACGCTGATCCGATGAGCGAGGGCGCCGGCCAGGCGCCCGCACGCGCCCCGCCCCGCCGCCCGAGGACCCTGGCCCTCGGCCTCACCGGCTGCCTGTGCATCGGCCTCGGCACCCAGCTCGGGGAGATGATCACCGGCGGGTCGCGCATGGCCAGCGGTTTCACCACCGGGGCGGCCCTCGTCCTGCTCTTCCTGATCGCCGGCGGCCTCAACCCCGCTCTGAAGCTCCTGCGTCCGGCCTGGGCCCTGCGCCGCGGCGAGCTGATGGTGGCCCACGGCATGATGATGGTCGCCTGCGCCCTGCCCACCACCGGGCTGGTGGCCTACCACCTGCCGATCCTGATCCTCGGCTTCTACTACGCCACCCCCGAGAACGAGTGGGCCAAGGTGATCCTGCCCCACGTCCCGGAGTGGATGGCTCCCCGGGACCCGGGGGCGATCCGCTACTTCTTCGAGGGGCTGCCCGAAGGGGAGGCGATCCCCTGGGACGCCTGGGTCCTGCCCCTGGCCTGCTGGGCCGCCTTCTTCGCCGCCCTCTACCTGGTGATGATCTCGGTGGCGGTCATCCTGCGCCGCCAGTGGATGGAGGCGGAGCACCTCGTCTACCCGGTGGCCCAGGTGCCCCTGGCCATGGCCCGCGAGGAGCCGGGCTCGGCGGTGAACCCCTTCTTCAGGAGCTGGCTCATGTGGCTGGGCTTCTCCCTGCCCGTGCTGCTCACGACCACCGAGGCCCTGCACCAGTACGACCCCTCCTTCCCCTCGGCGCGGGGCCTCCTCTACCCGGGCACGAGCCTGTCGATCCTGCGGAACACCACCGCCGTCGGCTTCCTCCTCAGCTTCCCGATCCTGGGGTTCTCGTACCTGGTCCGCCTCGACATCGCCTTCGGCCTGTGGTTCTTCAACCTCCTGGCCAAGCTCCTGCTGGGGGTCTTCCGGGTCACCGGCATCCACAGCACCGAGCACCTCGACTTCGCCGCCAACTCGCCGATCCTGGCGCACCAGGGGATGGGGGCGATGATCGTCCTCGTCCTCGGCGGGTTGTGGCTCGCCCGGGGCCACCTGAAGGGCGTGCTGCGGTTGGCCCTCGGCCGCCGCGGGGGGGCGGACGACAGCGGCGAGATCATGTCGTACCGGGCTGCCCTGCTTTCCACCTTGGGCGGCTCCGCCTTCATGCTCCTCTTCCTCCGCGCCGGCGGCCTGCCCCTGTGGGCGGGGGCGACGATGCTGGTCATCGCCTTGATCCTCTTCGTCGGCATCACGCGCATCGTCGTCGAAGGGGGGATGGCCTCGTGCCGGGCGCCGCTCATCGCCCCCAACTTCGTGGTCTCGGGGATGGGGACCGGCGCCGTGGGGGCGCGGGGCCTGACCACCCTGGCCTACACCTACGGCTGGACCGGCGATATCCGCACCTTCGTCATGGCCTCGGCGGCCCACGCCCTCAAGCTGCTCGACGAGGTGCGGGAGTCCGGCGGGCGCCGCTGGGTCTTCTGGTGCCTGGCCGCGGCCGTGGCGGTGACCACCTCGGCCTCGTGCTGGATCATGCTTACCCTCGCCTACGAGTACGGGGGCACCAACCTCAACGCCGGTTACTTCCAGCACATCACCATGATCCCCATCCGCTACCTGGACTTCTATCTGAAGAACCCCGCGCCCCCCAACTGGGACGGCTGGATGCACACCGGCCTCGGCGCCGGGGTGATGGCGGTGCTCATGTTCGTGCGCCAGCGCTTCCTGTGGTGGCCGCTGCACCCCCTGGGGCTGCCGATCAGCGCCACCCGGATCATGGACCTGGTCTGGTTCAGCGTCTTCCTGGCCTGGCTCGCCAAGCTGACCATCCTCAGGTACGGCGGCCCCCGGCTGTTCCTGCGGCTGCGCCCGTTCTTCCTGGGCATGATCCTGGGGCAGTTCGTGGTCGCCGGCGTGTGGATCGTCATCGACTACCTTACCGGCATGAGAGACAACATGGTCTTCGTCATCTGACGGGAGAGGCGAATGGAGCGGATCGATTTCCAGAGCTGGATGCCCGGCGCCTTCGACGGAAAGCCCTTCGGCCCGGGGGAGCTGGAGGCGTTGGAGGAGGAGGCCGGCGTCGGGCGCTGCGTCGTCATGCCCGGGGCGGAGGACCGGCCCGAAAACGACGGTCTGGCCACCCGCATCGAGGGCCGGCCCCGCATGGTCGGGTGCGCCGCCGTGAACCCGCTCCTCGGGGCGGAGGCGGTGGAGGAGCTGGAGCGGGCCGTCCGGCAGCTCGGCTTCCGGGGGCTGCGCCTGTTCCCGGCGGACCACGGATTCCCCATGGACGGCGGGGCCGTCGATCCGGTGCTGGACAAGGCCCGGGAGCTGGGCGTGCCCGTCACCGTGGACGGGTGCCGGGAGCACTGCGAGCCCGCCCGCATCGCCGCCGCGGCGGAGAGGTTCCCCGAGGTGCCCTTCATCGTCGACGTGGGATTCCGCCCGAGCGCGCCTCCGGCGTCGATGGGAGTGCCCCTGCCCCCGGAGGGGCGCATCGCCGAGACCGCCAGGGAGGTCCCCAACGTCTACCTGGGGCTCACCGCCATGGCGGCGGTGGAGCTCTACTGCATCAAGCGCCTCATGGGGGTCTGCGGGCCGGAGAAGCTGGTCTTCGGCTCCAACGCCCCCTGGGGCCTGCCCCGCCTCGCGGTGCGCGGCTTCCGCCTGGTCCGCCTGCCGCGCCACCAGGAGGAGGCGGTCCTCGGCGGCACCCTGGCCGCCCTCTACCGGCTGACAGGAGGTGAGGCGTGAGGATCTTCGACTGCGAGGCCTACCTGCCCAACAGCGGCAACCCGTACCTGTGCGGCGACTCCTTCGAGCCGGCCGACCTGATCCGCCTCGTGGACGAGGTCGACACCGAGGCCGTCCTGACCATCCCCGCCCCCGAGGCGCCCCTGGAGGGGTCGGGATGGGAGCAGACCAACAACCGCACCCTGAAGCGGGCCATGGACGAGTACCCCGGCCGCCTGCTCGGCTGCTGCGTCGTCCGGCCTGCCGACGGCCACGCGGCCGTGGACGAGTTCGTGATCACGGTGAAGGAGTGGGGGTTCTCGGGCCTGAAGTACGCCCCGGGCCTGGAGGGCACGGCGGCGGACCTCGCCAGGGCCGCGGAGGAGATGGAGGTCCCCGTCACCATCCACACCAACGGATCGGCCGTGCTCTACGAGCGCATCGCGGCCCTGGCCCGCCGCCATCCCCGCCTGGAGATGGTCCTGGAGCACATGGGGTACCGCTTCAACGTGGACCTGGCCATCGACCTGGCCCGCCGCTTCGCCAACGTCCACCTCGCCCCCACCGTAACCGCGGCGGCCGAGCCCCTCGCCGTGAGGAAGGCGGTCGACGAGGTGGGGGCGGAACGGGTCGTCTTCGGGTCCAACGCGCCCTGGGTCGTGCCCGCCCTCGGCGTCGAGGGGATCCGCAGCCTCGGACTGGGTGAGGCCGCCGAGGAGCTGATCTTCCGCGAGAACTTCCGGAGGATCTACCGGCTGGCCTGAGGCCGGGTCCCGCGTCCTGCTCGAAGCCCGGCAGCCGCGAGGCGTTGTCGCGGATCACGTCCTCCACCTGCCGGTCGGGGGGCAGGCCCTCTTGAGCGAGAGCAGCAGCGCGGAGCGTTCACGGTGTCCTCGATGGACGGCCCGCGATAAGGAGCAGGCGCGGAGCGTTCACTGGGAGTTCCCGCCCACCGCCGCGAGCTGGTCCTCGATGAACGCCTCGGCGCGCGCGTTCTCGGCTTCCGGGTCGCAGATCCCGCGCAGCTCCGCCTCCAGGCCGCGGGCGACGGCGGGTTCCGTCGCGCAGCGGTCTTCCAGCTCGCCCGGGTCGTCGAGCACGTGGAACAGCTGATGGGGGGCCTCCACGTGGTAGATCAGCTTCCACGGCCCGCGGCGGATCATGAAGCTGCTCGCCCTTGTGCCGTGGCCGTGGTACTCGCTGAAGACGGGGCGGGTGTCGTCGTGGTCGGCGACCTCCTGCAGCGGCTCCCCGTGCCGGTCCCCGGGCATGACCACCCCGGCGCTGGCGAAGAGGCTCGCCTGCAGGTCCATCAGGCTCACCGGGGTGCTCACGCGGCCCCGGCCGTCGAAGTCCGGCCCCGCCGCGATGAGCGGCACCCGCACCGAGTCCTCGTAGAGCGAGCACTTCCACCACATGCCGAAGCGCCCGAGCATCTCCCCGTGGTCGGAGCAGTAGACCAGGTTCGTCGTCCCCCGGAGGCCGGCGGCCTGAAGCGCCTCCCGCAGCCGGCCGAGCTGCTGGTCCACCCAGTCGACGCAGGCCAGGTAGCCCCGCCGCAGGCCTCTCGTCTGGGCCTCGGTGAATCCCTCGGTCTGGAAGTGGGCCCGCAGGTCCGCGGCCCTCGGGTGCCGGGCCGTGGGGTGCTCCGGACCGTGCTCGGGCAGGTCGCCGCAGCCGGCGTACTTGTCCCACAACTCCGGAGTCGCCACGTGAGGGAAGTGAGGCGGCCCCACGCTGACGAACAGGACCCAGGGCCGGCCCAGGGCCGGGGCCGTGTCCCGGAGCCAGTCGACGGCCTCGCCCACAACCCTCCCGGGTCCGGCGAAGGCGCCCGGCCTCTCGCCGTACCCGTCGGCCCGCTTGCCGGCCCCCTCGCGGATCGCCAGCGGGTTTCGGCGGCACTCCCGATCCCCTGGCGGGCGGCGGTCCGAGGGGCGCACCACCTCGCTGTACCCCAGCTCGCCCACCGGCCGCCACAGGTCCGCCTTGCCCATGTGCACGGTATGCACGCCGTGCTGGCGCAGGATGCTGCCGAAGCTGGTCAGCCCCTCCGGCAGGTTGACGTTGCAGTTGTTGTAGCAGCGGCTCTCGTGGACGCGGCGGCCGCTGTGGAAGGCGGACCGCGCCGGCAGGCACAGGGGCGAGGGGGTGTAGGCGTGCTCGAAGAGGGCGCCCTCCCCGGCCAGGGCCCGCATGTGCGGCGTCTCGACCACCTCATGTCCGTACGGCTCGCTGCAGAGCGGGTTGTGCTCGTCGGACATGAAGACGACGGTGTTCGGCATGGCCTGGCGCTACTCGAACCCGAGCAGCCGCGCGGCGTTGTCGTGGAAGACGTCCTCCACCTGCCGGTCGGTGAGGCCCACCGCCTGGCAGGCCCACTTGAGCGAGCGCAGGTGCTCCAGGATGATGAGCACCGGGCGGATGGTGGTGTGCTTCTCCTGCCACACCGGGGCGTCGTCGTAGAGCCACAGGAAGGTGTCGGCCACGGGCACGCTGCGGCCGTGCTGGTGGCTGGCGGGTCCGAAGTCGGTGCCCATCATGAAGCGTTCGTGGCCGATGATCCGCAGGATGGCCACGTGGGCCATGGCGTCGCAGTTGGCGCTGGAGTCGAAGTAGAGGTTGTCCAGCCCGCGCAGCGCCGGCAGGCCGTCGAAGTTGTGGGCCGGCTGGAAGCCCCGGGCCGAGTGCGCCAGGACCAGCTTCATGTCGGGATAGGTCTCGCAGTAGTGGCGGATCCAGTGCTGGTTGCCGGGGTCGGCGGCGGCGCGGCTCTTGACCATGTGGAGGGTGATGATCCAGCCCTCCTCGTGGGCCACCCGCACCACCTCCTCCGGCAGGTAGTCGGGGATGTCGGCCTCCCAAGTCGGCTTCGTCCGCGAGAAGGTGTGGTAGCACTTGAGGCCCCGCAGGCCGAGGCGCTTGCCCTGCTCGCGCACCCACTCCGGGTCGTCGCCGGGCCGGATCAGGAAGGCCCCGGCGAACCGCGGCCGCCCGGCGATCGTGTCGGAGACCCACTCGCTCTGCACCAGTGAGGTCTCCGGGTCGCGCAGGGCCACCGTCGGCAGGATCCAGGCGCCCACCTCGCGCCCCGGGAAGACCGGCTCCACCAGCTTCAGGTACTCCTCGCACCCCACGTCCTCCGGGAACCCCGGCGGCGTCATGGCCCGGTTGGACTCGCGGCTCCACAGGTGGCAGTGCATGTCGATGACGCGCTCCGGCAGGAAGGCGGCCAGCTCGCGCTCGAAGAACTCCTGGTCGTGTTCCTGGAAGGAGGCTCGGGGGTCCAGCATGGGAGGGCGGCTCCAGGGGATGAGTGGCGGTGTTGTGGGGGGAGAAGCCTAGCGCGGGCGGGGTACCCCTGCAAAGCCCGATCCGCCGCGGCTGGCGCACCCTCGGCTACAGGGGTCGCGCTCCGGGCGCCTCTGCTGGGGCGCCGCTGGTGGCGCCACTTCCGGTCCCCCGCCCTTGGCGCGGGCTCGACTCTCGGTGCGCCGCTCCGCGCGGCCTCTGCTGGGGCGCCGCTGGTGGCGCCAGTTCCCGTCCCGCCGCCCTTGGCCGCGGGCTCGACTCGGAGCGCCGCCGCTCCTGGGCGCCATGTTCGCCGAGTCGCCGGTGGACTCCCGCAGAGAGCCGTGCTGCCGGGCTGGCGCATATTGGGCTCTCGGCGCGCCACTTCCGAACCCGGGCCTCGGGCGCCCGGCGGTCCACGTTGCCCAACCCGTGGGGACCCTCAACGGATCAGGACGAACTTGCGCGCCGAGACCTGCCCCGCCGTCGCCAGCCGGTAGAGGTAGGTGCCGCTGGCCAGGGGCCGTCCGCGGTCGTCGCGGCCGTCCCAGCGCAGGCGGTGGAGGCCGGCCTCGTGGTCCCCCTGGCTCAGGACCGCCACCCGCTGCCCGTTCAGGGCGAAGACCTCCAGGCGCGCCGGCCCGGATTGCAGCAGGAACCAGGAGATGACGGTCCCGCTGTTGAAGGGGTTGGGCCAGTTCTGCTGCAGTTGCGGGCCGTCCGGCAGCCCGATCCGCTCCCGGGCCAGGGCCATCAGCTTGGCCCGCGCCGGCTGGCCGAAACTCTCGGCAAAGAGGAAGAAGTCGGCGAAGTCCACCGAGCCGCTGCCGTCCAGGTCGAAGCGGGGATCGCTGCCGCCGAAGGCCTCGGCGAAGAGGAAGAAGTCGGAGAAACCGACCTCGCCGTCGCCGTCGAAGTCGCGGGTGGCCCTGGCCGTGGCTGTGAAGAGCGCGGCCTCCAGTCCCTCGACGGTAACCTCCACCGTGTTGGGGCCCGGGCGACCCCCCAGGGTCAAGGTGGCCGCGGCCCGTCCCCTCGAGTCGGTCGTCGCTGTCACCGTGGAGAGGGTGCCGTCGCCGCCGGTGACGGTGAAGGTGACCTCGGCCCCCTCCATCAGGTCGCCGTTCTCGTCCCTCACCTCGACCACGAGAGACTGGCCCAGAAGCGTCCCGGGCTCTCCCCCCTGGCCGTTGCCCGAGACGATCCTCATCGCATGGGGCCGGGGGTTGAGGTCCCAGAGCAGGACGGTGCCGTCCCGGGACCCGGAGGCTAGGGTGGCGCCGTCGAGGGAGAAGGCCAGGGAGTTGACATCGGCGACATGCCCCTCGAGGGCGGCGGCCCTTCGCCAGGTCTCCGTGTCCCACAGCAGCACGGTTCCGTCCTGGGATCCGGCGGCGAGGGTGCCGCCGCCGGGGGAGAAGGCCAGGGCGTTGATATAGGGTCCCGGGAGGGTGTGGACCTCGTTCCAGGTCTTCGGGTCCAGGAGGCGGACGCCGCCAGGGGATGTGACGGCGAGGGCGGCCCCATCGGCGGAGAAGGCCACGGCGCCCGTCCCGAGATACCCCTCGAGAGTGCGGATCTCCCGGCCCGCTGCCAGGTCCCACAGTCGGGCGGTGCCGTCCCAGGAGCCGCTGGCGAGGATCGCTCCGTCAGGGGAGAAGGCCATGGAAGGGATCAGGGCGGTGTGCCCCTCGAGAGTGAGGAGGTTCCGGCGATCGCCCACGTCCCACAGCTGGATGTCGCCGTACCAGTATCCGGCGGCGAGGGCGGCGCCATCCGGCGAGAACGCCAGGGACTGGACCGAGGAAGGTCCCTCGAGGGCGCCGATGCCGCGACTGCGAGCGACATCCCACAGGGTGATCCGGTTCGCTCCCACGCCGAGGATGGAACCATCGGGCGAGAAGGCCAGCGCCAGGACGTCCCCCCTGACCTCGGGAGCGCCGGCATCCCGGCCGGTCCCGACGTCCCACACTCTGGCCGCGCCGGCCGAACCGATGGCGAGGGTGGCGCCGTCCGGCGCAAGGGCCACGGTGTGGACGCTCAGGCCATGCCTCCGCATCCGGGCGGCGCTCCCGGTCTCGATATCCCAGAGGAGGATGTCGTCCCACGACATGGAGGCGAGGGTGGCGCCATCGGGCGAAAGTGCCAGGGACTGAACCGGAGCGGCCGTAGCGAAGGCGGCAGCACTCGCCTCGGCGGCCAGGTCCCACAGACGGACGGTGTTGTCCCAGGAGCCGCTGGCCAGGGTGGTGCCGTCGGAGGAGAAGGCCAGGGAGGTGATCGGTTCCGTGTGGCCCGTGAGGGTGGCGAGCTCCTGACCTCGAGCCACGTCCCACAGCTTGATCGCTCTCAGGGATCCCGCGGCGAGAGTGGCACCGTCGGGCGACAGGGCGACGCGTCGTATCTCCCTCCCGTCGAAAGCGGCGGCATCGAGAGTGGTGACCCTGGTCGCCGAGGCCACCCTCCACAAGGTGACCGTGCTGCGGCCGGTGGCCACGAGGAGGGCGCCGTCCGGAGAGAAGGCCAGGGGCTCGGAGCCTCCGGAGGCCGCATTCCACAGTTCGGTCCCGCCGGCCACATCCCAGACGATGGTCCTGCTCCAGGATCTTGAGGCGAGGAGGGTGCCATCCGGGGAAAAGGCCACCGACTGGACATCTCCGTCATGCCGGTGGAGAACGGCACCCTCTCCACCGCCCGCGTCCCACGACACCACGGTGCCGTCCCGGGATCCGGCGGCGACGGTGCCATCGGGGGAGAACGCCGCGGAAGTGACCCAGGCGCCGGGGAGCAGGCGGAGGGCAACGGCCGTGGCCGGGTCATGGATCCAGGTGCCTATGCTGGTGGCCACGGCCAGCCGCCGGCCGTCGGGCGAGAACGACAGGGGCAGGCCGCTCCCCCCCAGCGCCGCTTCCATGCTGCCCCTGCCGAGACGAACCGTGGCGCGGTCCGGCAGATGCCACTTCCGGGGATCGCCATCCCCGAGGGGGAAGTCGGGGGTCTCCACCGCCACCAGATCGAAGGTCACGGGATCGGCCGCCAGGAGCCTCGCCTCCACGGTGACGGGCCCCGGGTTGGTGCCGAGGGAGAGCAGGGCCACCGCCCGGCCGTCGGCATCGGTCTCCTTCCTCTCGACGGTGAACCTGCCATCGAGCCGGCCATCCCCCTCGGTCACGACAAAGGTGACGGGGGCGCCCGCAATCACGTTTCCATACTGATCCCGTACTTCCACCACCAGGGGACTCTCGAGTGCGGCGCCGGCTGCGCCCTCCTGTCCGCCGCCCGAGATCTCCACCAGCTCGTGGGGTCGCGGCTCCAGCCACTCGGAGCCGTCCCACAGCTCGATCCGCTGCCATGCTCCGGAGGCCAGGGTCTCGCCGTCGGGGGAGAAGGCCACGACCTGCACAAGGTCCCCGTGCGCCAGGGAGTCGATCCGGACCCTGGTCCCCACGTCCCAGAGCTTGACCAGCTGTCCCGAGGCGCAGGCGAGGGTGGCGCCATCCGGGGAGAAGGCCAGGGCCGCGCCGCCGCGGACATTCTCGATGGTGGCGGCGCTGCGCCGGGTCTCGACATCCCAGATCCTGAGGAGGCCGTCCCATCCCGACTGGGAGGCGAGGGTGGCGCCATCGGGGGAGAAGGCCACGGCACCGACCCAGTGCGAATGAGCTTCCAGGGTGGTGACATGGTTCCCCGAGGCCGGATCCCACAGGGTCACCGTGCCGTCTCCCCCGGCGACGGCGAGCCTCGATCCATCGGGGGAGAAGTCCATGGAGGCGATCCAGGTGTCGTGCTCCAGCTCGGCGGATCGTGTCTCCGTCGCCAGGTCCCACAGTTGGACGGTGTTGTCCCCGGACATGACGGCCAGGGTCCTTCCATCCGGTGAGAAGGCGATGGCCTTGAACCGGGAATCCCCCCGTCGTCCCTCCAGGTTGGCGGTGCTGTCTCCGGTGGCCAGGTCCCACAGTCTGGTGGTCCCGTTGTGCTCGGAGGCGAGGGTGGCCCCGTCCGGAGAGATCGCCACCGCCCAGACGGCCGGTGCGGGTCCGAGGCTCGCGATGGTCTCTCGAGTTCTCCGGTCCCGCAGCGTGACCAGGGAGTCTCCCCCTGCCGAGGCCAGCGAGGCCCCGTCGGGCGAGAACGCCAGGGAGGTGACACTGGCGGGCTCCTCGATGGTGGCGACATGGCGTTCGGAGGTCTGGTACAGGGGGAAGAAGTGGCGGGTGGTCCTGCCGGATGTGTCCACGGCCCGGACGTGC
This sequence comes from uncultured Gemmatimonadaceae bacterium, assembly GCA_964512165.1. Classification (GTDB taxonomy): domain Bacteria; phylum Latescibacterota; class UBA2968; order UBA8231; family UBA8231; genus UBA8231. The sequence goes on from CAZEHQ010000003.1 coordinate 57,328, forward strand.
ATCCTGTGCACGATGGGATTGGCGAGACTGGAGGAGCCCATGGACGGAATGCCGCCGTCGTAGTCGAACTCGACGACCGCCGCCGGTTCGCCGGAGAAGGAGCGGCACTCCCTCAGCTCGGCGCCGCCGGCGGAGAAGTGCGGCAGCTCTGTCGTTGCGAAGAGGAGGACCTGGTGAAGCCCTGACGACTCGCTGATCCGCAGTCGGACGGGAGTGCTGTCCGAACCAGCTTGATAGCGAACAGGAGAGACGAGGTCGATCGTCGATGGAGGGTTTTCTCGAGATAGATCGACATCCGGGTTCAGGTAGGGGTGGACGGCCAGGAACTCGGCGGCGCAGGCGGAGAGCCGGGCGCGGATGGCGCCGCCGTAGGACATGATGTACCCGCTGTCCCTGAAGTCGTGCTTCAGGCCGAAGGTATGGCCCAGCTCATGGGCGACCGTTCTCCAGGAGAACGTGCCGGGAAGCATCAGGGTGCCGAAGGTCTGGCCATTCCGGTCCTGCGTGAAGGCCAGGCCGCCCGCCCGCCCGGAGAGGGTGGGCAGCGAGTGCGAGCTGAGGTCGATGACCACAACCTCGATAGGACTTCGTCCCAGGGCTTTCCATACCTCCCGGGTAGTGCCACCGTGTTCGACGTAGTGCCGGTCGGCATGCTCTCCGTCCACGCGGTGCACCAGCGGTTGCCCCCGGTCGTCGGTCTCGAAAAGGCCTGGGATCGGAGGACGGCCGCCTTCATCGAGTCCACCACCTCGGCGCGGAAGGGCCGGTCACTGGGCCGGAAGTAGATCAGTCGCACGGTGCGAGGCTCATCGGCCGAGAGAGCAGCGGACTTGGCCGCGTAGGGAGGCTGGCCCTCCGGGGAAGGGATGACCCGGCAGTAGGCCACCTCCTCCGAGGCCGGGGCCGGAGTGGAAGCATCGGCGGGTGGCATCGGAGCCAGGAGGAGGCCGGCCAGGGCAAGGCTGATCAGAGGATGTCCCATGGGGGTCGGAAAGTAGGGGTCTGCCGGACTGCGGCCAGGTCTGTCGTTGGTCGACTGCCCGGAACCTGGGGCGGCCAGTCGCAGGGCAGGTGACTCACCCCGGCCGCCTCGGAATCACGCGCACCAGCGCCAGCACCCCCCCCGCCAGCGACACCGCCGCCGCCAGGTGGAACACGGCGTCCAGGCCGGCGGCCTGCGCCAGGTAACCCGACGCCGCGGGTCCCGCGAACATGCCGAAGGCGTAGATCGCCTGGTAGACGCCCATCCCGGTGGCCCGGTCCTCGGGGGCGATGGCCCGCAGACTGAGGGCGATGAGCACGGTGTTGGCCACGCCGCGGCCGACGCCGCCCAGCCCCTGCAGCGCCGTGAGGGTCCACACGGCCGTGGTGAAGGGGACGAGGACCATGCTCAGAGCCACGAGTACCGACGCCAGGAAGAGGGCGGCGCGGTTGCCGCAGCAGTTGACGAGCCGCGTCGTCCCCAGCGTTCCGAGGACCTGGGTGAAGAGCATGGCCGTGGTCACGTAGCCGACCTCGGCGTCGCTGGCGCCGATGCGCTCGGCGTGGAGGGGCACAAAGCCGTAGCTGCCCCCGAAGGTGACGAACTGGGCGAGGATGCCGATGCCGCCGGCGACCAGCAGCAGGGGCGTGCGCGCCACTCGCACGAAGGTCGCCGCCGAGTAGGAGCCCGTGCGCCGCGATTCCGGCTCCCGGGCGGCGAGCATCAGCACCGCGCCCGCGGCGCCGGTGGCGGCGGCGGCGTAGAAGGCGGTGCCGGTGCCGAGGTGCTCGGAGATCAGCCCGCCGGCGAAGGTGGCGGCGAGCAGGCCCGTGGTGTTGATGGTCATCAGGCGCGACAGGGCGTACAGGGTGCGGTGGGGCGGGTAGTAGGAGGAGTAGAGGACGCTGATGGCCACCCATCCCGCGGCGCCGATGCCGACCACCGTCCGCGCCGCGAACAAGCTCCACGGGTCGGGGGACAGGGCCAGCCCCACGGCGCCGGCTGCCGAGCACGCCAGGGCCCCGGCGGCGAAAGGCTTGCGCCGCCCCAGCATGTCGGCGGCGACGCCGATGGGGATGCGCAGCAGCAACTGGGCGATGGCGTACGAGGCGACCACCAGGCCCACCATGGACAGGCTGGACCCCAGCTCCTCGGCGTGCAGGGGCAGGACCGGCACGTAGAGATAGAGGGCCAGCCAGAAGGCGAAGGTCCCGGCCCCCACCAGAGCCACCGACCGCCGGTCGACGGGCGGATGCCGGTCCCGGCCGGTTGAGGTGGCTACCAATCTGCTGGTTTCCGGGTGAATGGTTTCCGGGTGAAGGCGCGCGCTGCGGCGGTTTCCGGGCGGGGCCTTCCGGCGGCTCAGTCCGGCAGCCGGTGCGCGTCCACGACGCCCATGTCCAGCTCCACCCCGAGGCCGGGGGCCTCCGCCACCGCAAGGCGCCCCCCGGCGATCCTCTCGGCCGGCCGGATCAGCTCCGCCCGCCACGGCGCCTCGCCCCAGGCGTACTCGAGGATCAGGAACTCCGGGTGGGCGGCCATGACCTGCGCCGCGGCGGCGGTGACCACCGGGCCGAAGGGCCCGTGGGGTGCCGTGGGGATCCCCCGGGCGGCGGCCATGGCGGCCACCTGGTGCAGCTCCCAGATCCCGCCGACGATGGTGACGTCGGGCATGGCCGCGTCGATGGCGCGGCGCTCCAGGACCTCCCACCAGCCGCGGCGCAGGGCGCGGCTCTCGCCGCCGGCCACCGGCATGCCGCACTCGGCCTGCACCCGTCCGTAGCCGTCGTAGTCGTCCTGGGGAACGGGCTCCTCGAACCAGAACAGGTCCAGGTCGCCCAGCGCCTCGGCGACCTCGAGGGCCCCCTTCGTCGTGAAGCGGGAGTGGCAGTCGACGAGCAGGTCCACCTCGGGCCCGACCGCCTCGCGCACGGCTCGCAGGCACTCGATGCCGCCGCGCGCCGGCTCCAAGCCGTCGACGGCGGGCGGCAGGCCGTCGAAGGGGGCCAGCTTGACGGCGTCGTGGCCCTCGCTCACCGCCGCCGCCGCGTTGCGGGCGAAGGCCCCGGGCGACCGGTCCGGACGGGTGGCGCGGTTGATGTTGGCGTAGACGCGGATCTCCTGGCGGCAGGCGCCCCCGAGCAGGGCGTGCACCGGCGCCTGCAACGACTTGCCGAGGAGGTCCCACAGGGCCTGCTCCAGGCCGCTGAGGGCGCGCACCCCCGCGGCGTCGAGCTCGGCGGGGCGCAAGCTCTCCACGAGCTGCCGGACACGGCGCGGGTCCCGCCCGACGAGGGAGCCGGCCATCTCCCGCGCCAGGGGCAGGTGGCCCCTGCGCCGCACCGAGGGGTTCAGCTCGCCGAGACCGCTCAACCCGTCGTCGGCGTGGATCTGCGCGAAGGTCCAGTCCACGTGCGGGGCCGCGCGGACGGTGTGGAACTCGATCTGTTCGATTCTCATGGCGCCTCTCAGTAGACGGGGATCACGTTGCCCACCTTGCCGGTGAAGCCGTCGACGACGAGCCACAGGCCGCCGGAGACGATCTGCCCGAGGGCCATCCCGAGGAACAGGGGGCGGCTGCGGGAATAGGCGCGGGCCCCGCCGAAGCGCAGGACGACGACCTTGAAGGCCCACGCCAGGAACACGGGGAACCACAGGGTCCTCATGGCCCAGCCCATGGCCACGGGGTAGCCGATCGGATGCAGGGGCCACCAGGGGAGTTGCTGCCGCGCCAGGAAGAGCAGTCCCATGACGGCGGCGCCGGCGCCCGTGTGGACCCACCCCTCGGTGCTGAGCTGCACGGGGGCGGTCAGCTGCTTGGCGGCGAAGTCCGCGGGTCTGGTGGCGAAGCTCTTGAAGTACTGGGAGTGCAGGTTGATGCCCCCGTGCTGGTGGGCCAGGTCCAGCAGGAACCAGCACGAGACGACGAGGGCCGCCGCCATGGCCAGGGCCACGGCCCCGGAGATGCGCCGGCGGTGGGGGCCGGTTTCGCTGCTCAGCCGCAGGCCGTTGGCCAGGGGGGCGCTCATGAAGACCAGGAAGTCGCCGGTCCAGATGTAGGAGTAGCCGAGGGCCACCAGGCCCGTCGGCCCCAGGGCCGGGGCGCCGACGCCGGAGAGCACGAAACCGGCGGGGATCATGGCAGGTGTCACCGTGGGCAGGCCGGCCTCGGCGATGACCCGCGCCAGGCCGATGAAGAGCACCAGGGCGCAGGCCACCGCCAGGGGCACCACCAGGGGAGGCAGCCCCGAGCGCCACAGCCACAGGGACATGATGGCAACGCCCGCCGCCAGGCCGAGCAGGGCGGCGCGGTAGGAGAGGATCTCGTCCGAGTCGTCGACGTCGGGGGCGCGGCCGAAGGCCTTGGCCAGGGCCTGCCGGAGATGGTCCCGCGCCGTCCACAGTCCGAAGAGGACGAGCACGGCGAGGGCCCCCGTCATCTCGTGACCGACCCCCGGCTGGCTCCAGTCGCCCAGCGACTGCTCGTAGCCGCGGATGCCGAGGAGATGGAAGACCCGGTCCTGGACCTGGTGCAGCAGGTAGAAGACCCACAGGCCCATGGAGACGGAGGAGCCGATGAGATAGGAGAACCCGAGGATCAGGAAGTTCACCGACAGGTTCAGGGGGATGCCGAAGACGACGACACTCTCCGACAGCCGGACCGCGGGCCAGGCCGCGTCGTACTTCGACAGGCCGTTGGCCAGGTTGATGAGGAGGGGGATCGACAAGCCGATCCAGGTGAGTGGGTTGGTGAAGAACGGGGGCAGCCACCGGCGGCCGGCGCCCTCGAGCATGGCCATCGGCACCTGGGCCATGGGGAAGGCGAGGCGCTCGCGGTCCACCCACTGGCGGCGCAGCAGCACCATGGCGCACAGCTGCGCCAGGTAGAGGCCGAGGTAGAACACGGCCCACGACCCCAGGGCGGGCAGCCAGGCCTCCCAGCGCACGGCGCCGCCGCCCTCGAAGAACAGCAGCGCCGCCTCGGCGTCGGTGATCACCATCCACTCCGGCAGGTGGGGGTGGACCAGCTCCTCCCAGCGGTTCTCGGGTGTCGCGTAGTAGTCGTGGCCGCTGATCATGGGCAGGAGCATGCCCATCACCCCCCGGGTGGGGATGGCGGAGGCCACCATCGTCATGAAGAACACGACGATCAGCTCGCCGCGGCGCAGGACCCAGCCGGCGTGCAGGCGGCGCAGCATCGGCTGCACGAAGAGCAGCAGCAGGAAGAGGGCGAAGAAGGCGGCGGGCGTGGCCGAGCTGAGCCCCAGGCGGCTGCCGCGGATCAGCATGCTCCCGTAGGGCACGCAGACGGCGATGAGCACGCAGAAGGCGAGACCGATGACGATGCTTCGGAGGGTGACCGCCGGACCCGTGCCGGCGGCGGCGGTGTCTCCGCGCCGCTCGAGGTGGGCCCGGTACTCGGAGGGCAGGATGCGTCTCACCGGGGCGGAAGATAGCGGCCCCGGGGCGGCCTACCCAAAGGCGAGGCGCCGGCCGGCGACCATGCCGGGCAAGGAGGCCCGGCGGCCAGAAGGAGGCGACGGCTGCCGGATCCCGCGCCAACCTGTCCCTGGGCAGGTCAGGAGGCCCGGGGCCCCCGGGCCTCCTTGGCCTGTGGATCCGGCGCCGGAGGCTCGCGGGTTGGCGGGCCCTCGCAGCTTGGAGCCTCTCCTCAGAGGCCCTGGTCCGCCGCCTCGGCGGCGTCGGCGTCCCCCGTGCTCTCGGTCCACCCGCCGCCGCCTCCGGGCTCGTGCAGGTCGCCGGCGATGGGCAGCACCTCCACGCCCTCGCCCTCCCCCTCGTCGAGGATGCGGAAGCGGCAGGCCACCACCTCGGCTCCGAAGGGGCCGAAGCGGTTGGCGAAGCCCTGGTGGTCGCCGACCATGAAGAGGCTGTCGTCGGGCAGGACGCAGGCCGAGGGGTAGTAGGCGAGGGGGTCGGCCTGGAAGCCCCGGTCGGCAGCGGGCGTGACCCAGGTCTCGCCGCAGTCGCGGCTGTAGAGGACCTGGCCGTTGCCGCCGGGGCCGCTGCAGGTGATCAGCACCACCGTCCCGTCCGAGAGCACCAGCAGGTCGCCTTTCTTCATGGCGTTCGGGTGGGGCCTGCTCTCGGGGACGGGCAGATCCAGCAGCGGCTGCGGCGCAGACCAGGTGCGGCCGTCGTCGGCGCTCGTCGTCCACAGCCCCCAGGGGCGGGAAGCGGTGGCCAGGCGTCCGTCGGGCAGCCGCGCCAGGTGACCCTCCTCCATGTCCCGCTCCGGGTCGCCGAAGATCGACCGGGTCTCCCAGGTGGCGCCGCCGTCGCCGGAGTGCAGCAGGGCCATCACCCAGCGGGTCTCGGCCGCTCCCGGCACCGCGTGGCCGTCGACCAGCATCCACAGCCCGCCGTCGGATGCCTCGGAGAGCGAGCAGGGGTGCTCCAGCCGCGTCAGGAAGGGGCCGCTGGTGCGCCCCGTCTCCTCCCAGCTCTCGCCCCCGTCGCGGCTGCGGAAGACGGCGATCTGCTCGGGGAAGGTGCGGTCCATGCGCCGCAGGAACTCCACCGGGTCGGAGGGCAGCCGCCCGGCCCAGAACCAGCCCGTCTGGATGAGCGCCGCCATGTACAGGGTGCCGTCGCCGTGCTCGAAGAGGGCGCCGGGGGCGTAGGCGTCGGGCACGTCGGCCAGCACCCGGGGGGGCGACCAGGTGGCGCCGTCGTCGCGGCTGCGGGTCCAGAGGATGCGGCCCCCCGTGGGCGCCTCCCAGGTGCCGCCGCCCTCGAACTGGGACTCCATGTAATCGGCGTGGTCCGGCGGCAGCTCGGGCCGCGGGTTGACCCACGAGGCGTGCCAGTACCCGGCGCCGAAGGCGACGAAGAGGGTGCCGTCCCGCAGCCGGCAGATGCGCGGCCAGCCGCAGAACCCGCCGAAGCCGGGAAACGGGTCCGGCGCGTTGACCTCGGGGGAGACGACGATCTTGCGGAGTCCGGTTGTCATGGGGTCAGTCCGTCAGGTCGGGGAGGCCGAGCACTCGGGCGAGGGACTCCAGGTCGGCCGGGGAGGTGCGGCCCTGGCGGGAACGATGCAGGGCTGACAGCAGCCGGACGGCGTTCTTCGGAGAGCGCAGGAGATGCACGGTCTCCTGGAGACTCCGCAGCTCGTCCGCCGGCAGCAGGGCCATGGCGTCGTGGCCCCGTCGTTCGAGAATCGCCGGTTCCCGGCTGGTCTCCACCTCGTCCCAGATCTCGGCCAGCCTCGACCTCGCTTCGCGGCAGGAAGCTCTCACGCTCATCGCTCGCTGTACGGCACGCGTCATGCAATTGGCTATTCGCCTGGCGCGCAAACGGCTACTCCCGTACCGCCCGCTTCCGCAGCTCTCCCAGCCGCCGCCCCAGCTTCTCCACC
>CAZEHQ010000004.1:0-34780 GCA_964512165.1 uncultured Gemmatimonadaceae bacterium
CCGATAGGGTAGGTCTTCCAGATCCCGCCACCTACCATCCTCGTTTAGCAGGAAGGCGCGCAACTCGTCATCCATCGCTCTCCTCCAAGAAAGCCGCCCACCTCGCCATCAGCTCCCGGCGCCGCTCGCGCAGGTCACTTCGCGCGTAGGCCCTCTCTACGGCGCTACCGACTTGGTGCGCCAGCGCCAGCTCCATGACGGCGTGCTCGGCGTCCGTGCGCTCGGCGGCCCAGTCCCGAAAGGCCGAGCGGAAGCCGTGGACCGTCGTCCGCTCGGCGAGCCCGTTGTCCCTGAGCACCTTCGTCAGGGTCATATCGCTCAGGGGCTTGCCTCGCCGCGTCGGCGAGGGAAAGACCAGCCCGCTGCCATCGTTGAGATCCCGCGCCCGTTCAAGCACGGCCATCGCCGCATCGCTCAGCGGCTGCCGGTGCTCCACACCGCCCTTCATCCGGTCGGCGGGGATGCGCCACTCCCGGGCCTCGGTGTCGATCTCGGTCCACGTTGCGCCCCGGGCCTCCCCGGACCTCGCCGCGGTCAGCACGAGGAACCGAAGGCACAGCTTCGCCGAGAGGGACGCCCTCGACGCCTCCACCAACTGGAGCGCCTCGGCGAGTTCTTGGTAGGGCAGGGCCCGAAAGTGCTGCTTGACAGGCGCCATCGCCGGCAGGGCACCATCGATGGCCTCGCCGGCCACGTTCTGCTCCACATGGCCGTGGGCCTGACACCAGCGCAGGGTGGCCCGGATCGTGCGGCGCACGCGTCGCGCCGTCTCCGGCTTGGTCGTCCAGATCGGTGTCAGGACGGCCAGCACTTCCTCGCGGCCGATCCGGTTGACCGGCAGGTCGCCCAGCTTCTGGAACGCATGGCGCTCCAATTGCTGCATCCAGTTGGCCGCGACCTTGGCGTTGCGCCAGCGGGGCCGGTTTGTCTCGTAGGTCCGCTCCGCCGCCTGCCGGAAGGTCGGGACCCGAGCCTTGCGTTTCTCGGCCAGCGGGTCCTGGCCATCAGCGATGGCGACCCGGTTGCGGAAGGCCCGTTCCCGGGCTTTGGCGAGCGAGACGACAGGAAAGCCCCCGAGCCCGATGTCTCGGCGATGGCCTTCGATGGTGACCCGCTGAATCCAGCTCTTCGAGCCGCCCGGCGCGATGTTCAGGAACAGCGTTCCACCATCACCATATCGACCCGGCTCTGTGAGCCCCCTGACGATGGTAGCGGTGAGTTTTCCCACGATCTCCCTCCAATAGGATTTGCCCACGCATTTGCCCACTTGATTACGTGGGAAAATAGGGGAACGGCTTGGAAGCCGCAAGACCCGATGGGAAAAACCCCAGTCCCTATATCTATCGCTAAGGCAATGAGTTACAGGGTATTCGTAGGACTCCTCGGGAATCAGGGGGAAGAAATAGTGGTGCCGGGGAGGGGACTCGAACCCCTACAGGCCTGCGGCCTGGCGGATTTTAAGTCCGCTGCGTCTACCAGATTCCGCCACCCCGGCCGCCACAAAGGTAGCGAATGAGAAAAGGCCTCACCCGCTTGGATGCGGACGAGGCCGTTTGGAAGGTCTGGAGGCGGCGCCCGGAATCGAACCGGGGATATGGGCTTTGCAGGCCCTTGCCTTACCACTTGGCCACGCCGCCCGGAGTGCGGGCCGGCAGAACCTACCGGGCAGGCAAGTCCCTGTCAACGCGGCACTTGCGGTGCCTATATTCTGCGCATGCCCGCATCAGCCGCCGCCCTGGGGCCCCGCCCTTCCGCGCCATGACCGACGCCGCCCTCACCGTCGCCGTCCAGGGGGAGCTGGGCAGCAACAGCGAGCTGGCCGCCCGGGAGTACTTCGCCGGACGTGACGTCGATGTCCTTCCCTGCCGCACCTTCGCCGATCTGTTCTCCGCTCTGGACCGCAGAGGCGCGGAGGCCGCCCTGGCCCCGGTGGAGAACTCGCTGGCCGGCAGCATCCACGAGGTCTGGGACCTGCTGCGCGAGCGGCCCCAGCCGGTGTGCGGCGAGATCCGCCTGCGCATCGGCCACCACCTGATCGCCCCCGCCGGGACCCGTCTCGAGGACCTGCGCCGCATCCGCTCCCACCCGCAGGCGCTGGCCCAGTGCCGCGAGTTCCTCGACGGTCTCCAGGAAGTCCAGGTCGAGCCGGTGTACGACACGGCCGGGGCGGTCATGATGGTCAAGGCCGAGGGGCGGTCCGACGAGGCGGCCATCGCCACCGCCCAGGCGGCGGAGGACAACGGCATGCAGGTTCTGGTCGCCGATCTGGCGGGGCTCCACAACTTCACCCGCTTCCTGGTCCTGGGCGAGGGTACCGGATCCGGCGGCTCCCCGAAGACGACGGTGATCCTCGAGATGGACCACACCGCCGCGGGCCTGCCCGCCGTCCTCGGCCGCCTGACCCGTGCGGGGCTGGAGGTCCTCAAGGTGGAAACCCGCAAGCGGGCGGGCCGTCCCTGGGCCTACCTGGTGTACCTCGACTTCGCCGGCGACGCCGGCACCGAGCCGGCCGCCGGGGCCCTGGGGGAGGTGGCCGGCCTCGTCGACGGCTTCCACCTGGTGGGCACCTATCCGGCGGGCACCACCGCCGAGCCGCGCCTGTACCCTCGCTGACTCCCTCGATCGGCCTTCAGTCCTCCTGAAGGCGCTGTACCTCCGGCGAGGTCTGATCGATCCGCCACAGGCCGGGTTGCCCGTCGCCGTCGATGTCGGCGCGCACGATGGCGGAGAAGGACTCCCTGCCCACGTGACCGGCCTCGACCTCGTAGATCCGCATCCAGGTCAGGTAGGGAGCGTACGCCGGATCCTTCGGGTGGAAGAAGCGCCCGTGTCGCCGCAGGTGGTCGATCTCCATCTCGTGGAGCTGTTGCAGACCCGCCTCAAGCTGGATGGTCAGTCTCTCGGTCACCGTCAGCCGCGAGAACCGCACGATGCCGATACCGGCCAGGAGGGCCAGGAGGAGCCCCATCTCCAGCCACGGCCACCACCGCCGCCCCGGGGCGGGGGAGTCGAGCTCGTTCACGGTGACGGGACTTCCTCGGGCACCCGGACCTGGAGACTCTGGCCGCGCTCGACGATCACCTCGCCGCCGAGGGCGACCGGCTCGGCCGGCGTGTAGGGGTCGAGGCGGCCGAGGCCGTGCTCCCCGTCTCCGTCGCGGTCGGCGAAGGCGGACAGCCGGTATCTTCCGGGGGCGACCCCGGGGAAGGCGAAGAGACCCGCCGAGTCGGCGGCGGCGGTCAGCGCGGGGCCTCCCGGCTGGTGGAGCCGCACTCGCACCGGCCCCTTCGCAGCCGCCCAGGCGGCCTTGCCTTCCACCGTCGCCCGGTCGGAGGCCGCGAGCAGCTCGAAGTCGAAGACGGCCGTCGAGTCCCGCGGGGCGTTGCCGGCCCGGTCGCGGAGGCCGTCGAGCCGCACCTCCAGACGGTGGGAGCCGGGCTCCAGGGGCGGCTCGGGGGTGAAGGCCAGGGACAGGGGATCCGACCAGCGCCAGCGGCCGGCGGGAGGGGGAGAGGTGGAGTCCCTCGCGGCCCAGTCCTCGCCGCCGGGAACGGCGGAGGGGTCCATCGCCTCGGAGAAGGTGAGCACCAGCGAATCCGCCTCGGCGGCCAGGCCCCGCGGGCCGGGTTCGACGACCCCCGGTGGTCGTCGGTCCTCGCGGTCCGTCCCGCGCACCGGCTCTCGCGGAACCTCCACGTTGCGGCCGGCCAGGTGCACGCTGACGCGGTAGCTCCGGCCCGGCTCCTGCTCGGCGGTGACCACGTGGACCCTCCTGGAATCCGTGGGCAGGGCGTAGATCTCCTCCACGGGCAGGGTTTCGATCTCCACCAGCAGGTCGGCGGCCTCCACACCTCTCTCGAAGGCCAGCAGGATCCGCCGCCGGTCGACGGCGCTGATCCGCTGCACGCGGTTGCCGGGCTCTCTGGGCGCCAGCACGAGCATGCCGGCGTCGGCCGCTCCATCGGTGGAAGCGGCGATGTCTCCGTGGGCGAGACCCAGGGGCTCCCCCCGGTCCGGCCGCTGGTTCCGGTTGCCGTCGACGAAGGCGATCGTGCGGTAGCGGCTGGCCGCGAGCCGGTCGAACCGGAAGCCGCCGTCGGTCCCGCTCTGGGTGACGTAGGCCGGCGGGTCGACGCCGGTGCGGCCGCTGAAGTGGGCCATGTCGTAGGCCCAGACGAAGGCGCCCCTCCGGGGCTCGAGGTCCGCCGTCAGCACGCGCCCGGAGAGGCTTCCGGCATCGAGCCGGCCGCCGGTGGCGAAGGCGAGCTGGAAGGACTGCTCCAGGCGGTTGCCGCGCAGGTCCCGCGCGTCGGTGCCGATGGTGACGACGTAGGTCCGCTCCTCGGCCAGCCCCGAGGGGACCGTGATCTCCAGGCGGCGGCCCCTCCACCTGGCGCGGAAGTCGACCCGGGGAGCCAGGAAGACCGCCTCCTCCGTCCGCTCTCGGTCCATGGCCTCGCTGAAGTCGATGGTCACCCTCCGTCGGGGATCGACGCCGGTGGCGTCGGCGGCGGGCTGGTGGGCCACGACGACGGGAGCGCTCTCGTCCACCGGGCCCCCCGTGGGCCGGCCCTGCTTGGCGCAGCCGAGGGCCGCGGCGAAAGCGGCGGCGCAGAGCAGGCGCGGCATGGGGACCGCTAGGCCCGGGGGTGGGCCTGCCGGTAGCGGGCCGTGAGCTCGGAGATGTCCCGGCCGCGGTCCGAATCGGAGGCCGCGGCCCGGCGGTCGAGGAGGGCGGAGACCAGCCCCGGGTCGGCCCCCGCCTCGACCAGGTGCCGGGCACAGGCGGCGCGCAGCTGGCCGGTGCCCCGGTGGCGGGGAGGTCCGGAGCGCGCGGGGCCCGGCGGCGCCTCGAGGTGGCGCAGGTAGCGGTCGACGATGCGCTGGATCGAGCGCGGGTGCAGCCTGCGGCCCCTGGCGCTGACGAAGAGCGCGCCGGCGTCGACCGAGGAGATCTCGCGGGCCAGGAGCACCTCGGCGCGGCGCAGCAGGTACGCCTGCAACGCCTCCGCCGCCTGGGGGCCCAGGGGTACGGCGCGGGGGGTGGCGCCGGTGATGCGCAGCCGGCCATCGGCCAGGCCGAGGTGGCTCAGGTTCAGGTTCACCGCTTCCGAGAGACGCAGCCCGCCGCCGTAGATCAGCTCCAGCAGGGCCCGGTTCCGGGCGCCGGTGAAGGAGCCGCGCTCGGGAAGGGCCAGCAGGGCGCGCATCTCCTCGGGGGTGGGGGGAGCCGGATCGGCGGACGGGGCGGGCGGCCGGACCCCCGCGGAGGGGTCGGAGGGGCATACCCCCTGGGACCGCAGGAAGTGGAACAGACGGCGCACGGCGGCGAGTTTTCGGGCCACGGTGCGCGGCGACCGCCCCGTGTCGGTCAGATGCCCGGCGAAGGCGGCCACCGCCTCGGCGGGGACGTTGGCCACGGTGGGCGCGGTGACCCGGGTGTGCAGGAAGCGGGCGAACTGGTCGAGGTCGACGCCGTAGGCGCGCCGGGTCCCGGGGCTGAGGGGGGACCGGCCGAAGGGGCCGGCCTCGGCCAGGGAGGCGAGGAAGAGCTCGATACCCGTCTCGACGGCGGTATGCGGGCTCAGGGTCGGGGGGTTCACGGGTGAGCGGCGGTCACGCCGCCCGGATCAGGCGGCCTGGGTGTTCTCGAAACGGCTGTCGCAGACTTTGCAGTGGAGGGAGGGTGGACCGGTGCGGCTGGCTTTCTCGTAGAGCAGGGGCGCCTCGCACTGCGGGCAGGGGCCGTCCACCGGCTTGTCCCAACTGGCGAACTTGCACTTCGGGTAGCGGTCGCAGCCGAAGAACACTTTGCCCTTGCGCGACTGCTTCTCCACCATGTCGCCCTCCCCGCAGTCCGGGCAGGAGATGCCCAGGGAGAAGGGCTTGACGTTGTGGCAGTCGGGATACCCGGAGCAGGCGAGGAAGCGGCCGTAGCGCCCCGTCTTCACGACCATGGGCTTCGAGCACTGGTCGCAGACCTCGTCGGTCTCCGCCTGCTCGCGCTGTTCTTCCAGGGGCTTGGTGTTCTTGCACTGCGGGTACCCCGGGCAGGCGAGGAAGCGGCCGTTCCGGCCCCACTTGACGACCATGTTGCGTCCGCACTCCTGGCAGAGGATGTCGGTCTCCTCCTGGAGGGACTGCTTCAGTTCCTTGCGGCGCGCGTTGGCCTCCTCGAGAGATCCCTTCCACGAGCCGTAGAACTGGCGCACCGATGCGACCCAGTCCTCCCGGCCGTCCTCGATGCGGTCGAGCTCGTCCTCCATCCGCGCCGTGAAGGCCACGTCGAAGATGTTGGGGAAGGTGGCCACGAGGAGCTTGTTGACCGTCTGGCCGCGCTCGGTGGCCTCGAAGTAGCGGTTGTCCATCTTCTCCACGTACTCCCGGTCCTGCAGGGTGGAGATGATCTGGGCGTAGGTGCTCGGCCGTCCGATGCCCTTGGCCTCCAGCTCCTTCACCAGCGACGCCTCGGAGTAGCGCGGCGGCGGCTTGGTGAAGTGCTGCTCGGGCAGCAGCTTCTTCAGGGCCAGGACTTCGCCCTCGGACAGGTCGGCGGGCACCTGGGTGCTCTCCTCCTCGTCCTCGTCCTCCTTGCTCTCGGTGTAGAGGACGGTGAACCCGGGGAACTTCACCTGCGACCCGGTGGCCCGCAGCAGGTAGTCGCCGGCGGCGATGTCGACGCTGATGATGTTCATCACCTGGGGCTCCATCTGGGAGGCGAGGAAGCGCTTCCAGATCAGCTCGTAGAGCCGCCATTGGTCGGGGGACAGGCGAGACTTCATCTCCTCCGGAGAGCGTTCCACCGAGGTGGGGCGGATCGCCTCGTGAGCGTCCTGGGCGCCGCGGCGGGTCCTGTAGGCGTTCGGCTTCCCGGGCACGTACTCCTTGCCGAAGCGCCTGGCGATCTCGTCCCGCACCTCCTCGATCGCCCCGTCGGCGACGCGCACCGAGTCGGTGCGCATGTAGGTGATGAGCCCCACCGTCTCGCCCACGAGCTCGATGCCTTCGTAGAGCTGCTGGGCCACCGCCATGGTGCGCTTCACCGAGAACCTCAGCTTGCGGGCCGCCTCCTGCTGCAGGGTGCTGGTGATGAAGGGGGGCGCCGCCCGGCGCCGCTGCTCGCGGTGCTTGATCGACTTGACGGTGAAGGTCGATTCCCGCAGGGCCGCGGTGATGCGGTCGGTCGACTCCTGGTCGGGGATCTCGAGCTTCTCGCCCTTGTACTGCAGCAGACGTGACTTGAAGGCGACCTCGCCGTCGTCGGTGGCGTGGCCGAGGAGGGCGTCGATGGACCAGTACTCCTGGGGCTCGAAGGCGGCGATCTCGGCATCGCGCTCGCAGATCAGGCGCAGGGCGACGGACTGCACCCGCCCGGCGGACAGGCCGGCGTGAATGACCTTCCACAGGAGGGGGCTGATCTCGTAGCCCACGAGCCGGTCGAGGACGCGCCGGGCCTGCTGGGCGTTGACCTTGCACAGGTCGAGGACGCCGGACTGGTTGATCGACTCGCGCACCGCCTTGGGCGTGATCTCGTTGAAGAGAATCCGCTTGACGTCGCCGTCCTTGGCCGCGATCGCCTGCGCCACGTGCCAGGCGATCGCCTCGCCCTCGCGGTCGGGGTCCGTCGCCAGGTAGATCGTGTCCGCCCTCTGCGCCGCGCGCCGGAGGTCGGTGAGGATCTTCCCCTTCCCGCGGATGGTCACGTAGCGGGGCAGGAAGTCCTTGTCCACGTCGACGCCGAGCTCCTTCGGCGGCAGATCGCGGACATGTCCCATGCACGACTTCACGATGAAGTCGCGGCCGAGGATCTTGTTGATGGTCGTCGCCTTGGCCGGCGACTCCACGACGACGAGTGACTTACCCATGGCCGGTTGTGAGATCCGCTTCGTTCGGAGTTTCGGATGAAAAAGGACGCGGCCCTGAGAGGCGGAGCCAGATGCGCCCCGCCCAGGGCCGCCGGTCTCGCAAGATAACCAGAGGCCCGAGCCCTCCTCCGCGACGGGACTTGCCCGCGGCGGCGGCGGTTCCGGGCGTATTGCTTGACGAGATGGGGTCTCTCCCCGTGTTTGGTAGCGCCTCGAGAATCACCCCTTCAAACCGCCGGACGAGGGCGCTTGCATCGCCGCAGCCCCAGCGAAGTCGACGGGATCCGCGCGGCCTGCGCCGTCGTTCACCAGGTGCAGGCGGCTGTCGAGGCCGCGGCCTCACCCGGTGTGTCCACACTCTCTCTCGACGAGCTGGCGGAGGCCACGATCCGCGACCGAGGCGGAGAGCCGGCCTTCAAGGGCTATCACGGCTTTCCCGCGTCGATCTGCGCCTCCGTCAACGACGAGGCGGTGCACGGTCTGCCGCGCACCGAACCCCTGGAAGAAGGCGACCTGCTGTGCGTCGACGTGGGCGTGCAGCTCGACGGGTGGTTCGGCGACGGCGCCTTCACCATCGTCCTCGGCCATGTGGACCGGCGGGTGCGAGGCCTGGTGGACACGACTCGGGCCGCCCTCGAATCGGGCGTTGCCGCCGCCCGGCCCGGGAATCGCCTGTCGGACATCTCTCACGCCATCGAGTCCGCCGCCGCGGCGGGAGGCGTCTCCGTCATTCGCGAGTTCGGCGGCCACGGCATCGGCCGTCACCTCCACGAGGATCCCCACCTGCCGAACCATGGGCCCCCGGGACGCGGCCCCCATCTGAGGGCGGGCCACGTCCTCGCCATCGAGCCGATCTTCAGCCTTGGACAACCCGGGATCGTCGTCGACGAGGACGGCTGGACCGCGCGCACGAGGGACGGTTCCTTCGCCGCCCACTTCGAGCACACCGTGGCCGTCACGGAGGACGGACCGAGTCTGCTGACCCTGTCCCCGGGTATCGCGGACACCGCCGACTCCCGTCCGGTCTGCAAGCAACCCCCGGAAGGAGCGGAGGCCCCGCCCGAGGGGTCCGAGGACAGAGGCTGATGCGCGTCACCTTCCTCGGCACGGGCACCTCCGTCGGCGTGCCTCGCATCGCCTGTGAGTGCGGGGTCTGCACCTCCACCGACCCGCGCAACAAGCGCCTGCGGTGCGCCATCGCCATCGAGCATCTCGACCGGTCGATCCTGGTCGACACGCCGCCCGACCTGCGCACCCAGGCGCTGCGCCACGACCTGCGGCGCGTCGACGCGGTGCTCTTCACCCACGGCCATGCCGACCACCTCCATGGCCTCGACGATGTGCGCTCCTACAGCTTCGGGCGCGACGAGCCGATCCCCGTCTACGGCGACCGCCCCACCCTCGACCGCATAACCCGCGTCTTCGACTACGCCTTCGACTCGGCCTGGGCCCAGGCGGTGCCGCGCATGTCCCTCCATCCGATCCGGGGAGCTCTCGAGCTCTTCGGCCTGCGCATCCAACCGGTGACGGTCATGCACGGACGGCTGCCCGTGCTCGCCTTCCGCATCGGCCGCTTCGCCTACGTGACCGACTGCAACGCCATTCCCGACGAAGCGATGAGCCAGTTGCGCGGTCTCGACGTCCTCGTCCTCGGCGCGCTGCGTCACAAGGGCCATCCCACCCACTTCACCGTGGACGAAGCCCTCGAGGTCGTGGCCGAGTTGGCCCCGCGCCAGGCCTACTTCACCCACATCGCCCACGATCTCGACCACCAGGCCACCAACGACTACCTGCCCGAGGCGGTCGAGCTCGCGTACGACGGCCTGGTCCTCGAGGTTTCCTGAGAACGACAACGGCACCGCCACTCGGGTGACGGTGCCGCGCCGGCGATCGAGTCGCATCCGGCTTGCGCTCACAAGGGACTGCGGTTCAGCACTTCGACCACCCGCAGTGCTTGCAGGTCAGACAACTGGCCTCGTGGGAGACGGTGGAGCCGCACTCGGGGCAGGTGGCCACGCTCACCGAACCGTCCCCGCCCGCCGGGGCTCCCGGCCCCCGCTCGGCGGCCGGGGAGCCTCCCTGCACGGGGTGGGGGATGTCGCCGCCGTCTCGGCGGTGCAGGTATCGCTCCAAGGCCCGGCCGATGGCGTCCGGCGTGGACAGGATCAGCTCGCCGTTCTCCCACACCGGGTTCGGCCCGGAGATCCCCTTGAGCTGACCGATGATCTCCTGCGGATCGATGCCCGAGCGCAGGGCGATGGAGATCAACCGGCTGATCGCCTCCGACTGGGCCGCCGCATTGCCCCCCGCTTTCCCTATGGTGCTGAAGATCTCGCAGATCCCCTGCTCGTCCTCGTTGATGGTGACGAAGATGTTGCCTTCGCCGGTGCTCACCCGTTCGGTGACGCCGTGGGTGACCGCCGGCCTGCGGCGCGGATGCGCGCCCACTCCCCCGGCGGCTTCTTCCGCCGCCTCCGGACCGTCCGCCGACTCCGAAGGATCCTCTTCCCTCTTCTCCGTCTGCAGGATCCCCTGCCGGCAGCCCTCGCGGTACACCGTGACGCCCTTGAGGCCTTCCTTGTAGGCGGTGACGTAGATGTCGGCCACCGTCTCCACCGAGGTTTCCTCGGCCAGGTTGATCGTCGACGAGATCGAGCTGTCCGTGTAGCGCTGGATCACGCCCTGCATGCGGACTCGGAAGTAGGGGTCGATGTCGTGGGCCGTCACCACGTGCCCGGGCAGGCTCTCGTCGTCGCCGAAGAGGTCACGCACGAGGGGATGGTAGACCTTGTACTCGCGGAAGCTCTCGCCGTCCTCCTGCTTCACGCGCCGCTTGTAGCTGGTGCAGAAGATCGGCTCCACGCCGGACGACGTCTGGGCGACGATCGATCCGGTCCCCACCGGAGGCACCGTGATCAGGGTGGAGTTGCGCAGCCCGTGCTCGCGGATGCGGTCCTGCATCGCCCTCGGCAGGTCCCGCACGAACCGGCTCCGGGACACCCCTTCCCAATCGAAGAGCGGGAAGGGTCCCTTCTCGCGGGCGATGTCGATCGACGTCTCGTAGGCGCAGTGGCAGATGGTGCGCATGATCTTGTCCACCGCCTCGAGGGCCTCGTCGGAGTCGTACTTGAGGCCCATGAGCACCAGGGCGTCGGCCAGACCCGTGATGCCCAGCCCCACGCGCCGGTCGGAGGCCACCGCCTCCTCGATCTTCGGGAGGGCGTGGTTGGGCATGTTGTAGTCGATGACGTTGTCGAGGAACCTCGTCGCCACCCGGGCCGCCTCGGCCAGGTCCCCGTAGTCGATCTGTCCGTCCTCGCCGACGAACTTCGCCAGGTTGAGGTTGCCGAGGTTGCAGGCCGTGTACGAGGCCAGGGGCTGTTCACCGCAGGGATTGGTGCTCACCAGCGGGTTGGCGTACTCGACGTTGTGACATTCCCGCATCGTGTCCCAGAAGATGATCCCGGGCTCGGCGCTGGCGTGGGCGTTGGTGATGATCCGGCTCCACAGGTCCCGGGCCCTCAGCGTCCGGTAGACCTTGCCGCCCCAGCGCAGGTCGAAGTCGGTGTCGTCGATGACGGCCTGCATGAACTCGTGGGTGATGAGCACGCTGATGTTGGCGTACTGCACCTTGGTGCGGTTGGCGTCGTTCTTGATCGTGATGAAGTCGAGGATGTCGGGATGGTCGACGCGCAGGGTGAGCATCAGCGCCCCCCGGCGTCCGGCCTGGGAGACGGCGTTGGTGCTCTCCGACAGGAGGTTCATGAAGGCCGTGCACCCCGGGGACTGGTCGACGGTGGCGTTCACCGACGCGCCCTTGGGCCGCAGGATCGACAGGTCCGTGCCGACGCCGCCTCCGGTGCGGTAGACGAGGGCCGACTCCTTGAGGCAGGTGTAGATGCCCTCGAGGCTGTCCTCCTGGATGGGGATGACGTAGCAGTTCGACAGGGTCGGCTTGCGCCTGGCCTCGTCGCGGCCGGCGCCGTGCATCACCCGCCCCCCGGGGATGAACTTGAAGTCGATCAGAAGGGAGAAGAAGCGGTCGTACCAGGCCTGGGGATCGGCCTCGACAGAGGCCATGGCCCGGGCGACGCGGTCCCATATCTGCAGCGGACCGGTCTCGCCCGGCGCCAGGTACTTGGAGCGCAGGACGTCGATAGCCAGGTCGTTGTCGCCGTAATAGGTCTGGGCGTCGGCGGCGCGCTGCAGAACCTCGTCGTGGCCGTTGCGCTGGTAACCGTGCCCTTCGAGCTGGGCAAGGAGGTCTTCCAAACGGTGGACACCCGTCGGTGCGTCGGAGGCGCCGGGATCGGCTGCGGAGTGCTCGGTGGACATGCTCGAAGTCTCCCTGGGAACGACAGAGAGCCCCTGCTGCCGTGCCGGTGCGGGAGGGGGCGGCAGAACTGGGAGCTAACTATCGTGTTTACAGGACGTTAATTCGGGGAGAGCGAAAGGTTGTCGGCAACTCGGCCACATGATCTGGAGGTCTGTTCGGTCACCCTGTACACAAGATCTTGTGGCTCGAAGCTTCAACGCGGACAATATACAGGTCTTGATTCCGGCATGTCAAGGTTTTTTGCGGCGTCGGAAGGGCCGCGGAAGGTGCCGCCGGGAGGACTCAGGTGGAGAGCTGCTCGAGTTCCCTGACAAAGTCCTGCCGGTCCTTGAACTGGCGGTACACCGAGGCGAACCGAACGTACGCCACGTCATGGAGGTCCTTCAGCCGTTCCATCACCAGCTCCCCGATCTGCTTGCTCGGGACCTCTCTCTCGGCCCGGTTGCCCAGCTCGGACTCCACCTGGTCCATCAGCTCTTCGATGCGATCGCTCGATACGCTCGTCTTGTAGCAGGCCAGCTCGATCTTGGCCTGCAGCTTGGAGCGGTCGAAGGGCTCCCGGTTTCCGTCCCGCTTGATGACGGTGAGCGGTGCATGCTCGATGTACTCGTACGTGGTGAACCGCTGGTTGCAGCTCGTGCACTCGCGGCGCCGGCGGATCGCCTGGCCGTCTCGGCAGGAGCGCGAGTCGACGACGCGGTCGTCCTCGGTATTGCAGAAGGGACAACGCATGGAGCCCGACCTCCCGGCGAACCCCTGAGGACGGGGTCCATGGCCGCGGGGAGAGGGTGGGGGAGGATGGGGGGGAGCTGGAATCGCTGGCCGCAGCCGGTCCGCGGCCCCTGGCGAGTCTCTCCTAATCTAACATGGACGCCTGCAGTCCTGGCAACCGGCGTCTACTGCAACTGGAACTTGTAAGTGAGGGCTACCCAGACCTTCACGGGCTTGTCGTTCTGGATGGCCGGGGTGAAGGTGGTGGCCAGGGCGGCCTTGCGCGCGGCCTCGTGGAAGACCTCGTTGCCGTGGATCTCGCCCACCTTCTCCACCTTGCCCTCGCGATCGACCAGAACCTGGATGGTGATGTTCCCGGTGATCCCCGCCCGGCGGGCGATCTCGGGGAACTCCGGCTCCGGGTTGTTCTTCCTTTTGGGCGGTTTCTCCACCCGCCAGTACTCGACGATCTCCTCCTCCTCCTCCTCCAGGGCGACCTCGGTCGTCTTCTGCAGTTCCTCGAGGGGCGGAGGCGGGGCCAGGTCATCGAGACCGAAGTCGAGATCGGTCTCCATGATCGTGGCGTCCTCGGGGATCTCCTCGCTGGTGGAGGCGATGGGCACCACCGGCCGCGGCGGCGGCGGCGGCCGGCGCTCCTGGCGGGTCTCGGGGATCTCCTCCAGCTGGATGATCACCGGCTCCTGGGGCTTGGCGTAGGCCGAGGCCTCGAAGCTCGGCCAGAACAGGATCACCAGCACCAGGGCGGCGGAGGAGGCGCCGAAGCAGGCCCAGAAGGTCTTGCGGTACTCCAGGCGCAGGTCCGCCTCGGGGGCTTTCGTGCGCACCATGTCGGCCGTCCGTCTCAGCATTCGTCAGCCTCCTGCCGGCAGGGCGGCTTCGCGCTCGCGGTCGGTGGCGAAGTTCACGCGCAGGGCCTCGACCCTGCGCAGCTCCTGCAGCACGTCGGAGATGGTGCCGAATTCCGCCTGGCCGTCCCCCTTGATCGAGATGATCAGACGGGGATTGGCGACCAGCTTGGCGTAGATCAGGGGACCTACGTCCTGCAGGGGGACCGTCTTGTCGTCGATGTTGACGGCGCCGTTGGCGCCGATCCAGATGCTGGTCACATGGCGGCGCATCTCCAGCTTCTCGACCCGCTCGGCATCGGGCAGGGTCACGGGGATGCCGCGAAAACGGATGAACACCGTGGAAACCATGAAGAACACGAGGAGCAGGAAGGCGATGTCCGCCATCGACGCCGTGGGGACCGCGGCTCCCACCCGGGACTTGCGGCTGAATCTCATGGGTCTCAGCCTCCCTCCGGCTCGGCGATCGAAATCCGCGTGGCGCCGGCGAGCTTCAGCTCGTCGAGGACGTCGACGAACATGCGGTAGCTGGCCTGGCGCTGGGCCTTCAAGGAGACGATCAGCTTCTCGTTGGCCGCCAGCCGGCGCTGGATGTCGGCCCGCAGGTCGGAGAAGGCGATCTCCGTGAGCTCGGAGTTCTCGAAGAAGGCGATGCGGTCCTCATCGTTGATCCACACGTTGCAGATGTTCTTTTCCCTGACCTCCAGGGTCTCGGCTATCGGGGGCAGGTGCAGGGACAGCCCCTTGTCCTGGTTCATCGTCGTCGTCACCAGGAAGAACACGATGAGCAGGAAGGCGATGTCCGCCATGGAGGAGGTGGGGATCTCGGGCAGCACCCGGTTCCCGCGCTTGCGGAGGTTCACTAGTTGCCCTTCAGCTCGATCTCGATGAGCACGTCGATGAGACCCGCCGTGTGCTCCTGCATGTCGGCGATGATCCTGTCGATGCGCGAGGCGAAGAAGTTGTAGCAGAACTGGATCAGGATGCCGACGATCAGGCCGGAGGCGGTGGTGATGAGGGCTTCCGAGATGCCGCCGGCCACCAGGGAGGGCTCCACGTCGCCGGCGACCTTGATCGCCTGGAAGGCCCCGATCATGCCGCTCACCGTCCCGAGGAAGCCGACCATGGGCGCCAGGTTGGCCACCGTGGACAGCCAGATCATGCCGCGCTCGAGAAAGGCCATCTCCACGGCGCCGGCGTTCTCGATCGCCTTCTCGACGTTGTCGATGCCCCGATCGAGCCGCAGCAGGCCGGCGTGGATGACGCTGGCCACGGGACCGCGGGTTTCGGCGCACAGCTGAGCGGCTTGCGCGGCCCCGCCGGACCGGATCGCCTCTTCCAGTTGCTCGAAGAAGCCCTTGGCGTCGATGGCGGCGCGCGAGAGGGTGATGAGCCGCTCGGCGGCGATGGCCAGGCCGAGGGCCAGGAGAAAGGCCAGGGGCCACATGGCCCAGCCGCCGTCGATGAATAGTTGAAGCATGGAGGAACCTCTTTCTCGGGTTGGGGGTACGTCAGCTGTCGTTGTCGGTGGAGTCCTCTTCTTCGGCGTCGCCGCCTCCGAAGAACTGCCGCCGGAGCTTCTCCTCCTCCGTCTCCGGCGGGCGGAGCTGCCAGATCCGCTGCTGGGCGACGGCCGCCCAGTTGGGGTCGCGCAGGGCGAGCTCGTACTCGGCGATGGCCTCCTCCTCCGCGTCCTGGCGCCTCAGCAGGTCGCCCCGGAGCAAGCGCAGGTGGGCGCTGTCGGGGGAGCGCCGCAGGCCGCCCTCGATCCAGCGCTCCGCCGCCTTCAAGTCGTCCGCGTTCAGGTGGATCTCGGCGATGGTGGCGACGGTCAGCAGGTCCTTGGGCTGCTCGCGCGCCATGCCCTCCAGACCCTCGAGCCGGACCGCCGGGTCGCCGGCGGTGTCGCCCAACTCGGACATGCGGACGTAGTGGGCGTAGCGGCCGGCCGAGTCGATGCCCACCAGCTGCCTCAGGGATTCGTGCGCGCCCGTGTAGTCCTCCGTGGCGATCTGCAGGTCCACGATCCGGGTCAGGGATTCGGCCTGCCCGGCGCCGCCGCCGGCGGTCAGCCGCTGGCGCCAGGCCAGCGCCGCGGGCGCGTCGCCCTGGTCCTCGGTCATCACCGCCAGCAGCTCGTACAGCTCCCTGCGAGCATCCTCGGGCAGGGCCGCGGACTCGGCGAGGGCGCCGTAGTGCTCGATGGCCTCTACGGGCCGGCCGTTGCGGCGGTAGAGGTCGGCGAGCTTGCGCCGGTGCTCCGCGTACCTGGGCTCGTTGGGCCTGGCCCGGAGAACGGGGCCGAGGAACCGCCAGGCCGAGTCCGGCGCGGCATCGTTCAGGTAGAGCGTGTACAGGGTAAGGTTGGTGTTGACGTGGGCCGAGTCGATGGCGGCCGCGGACAGCAGGGCCCGCTTGGCGTCGGCCGGCCGGCCGAGCTCCAGGAAGGCCCGGCCCATCGAATAGTGGGCCCGGTGGTAGCCGGGATCGTACTTGATCAACTCGGTGTAGTATTTGACGACGTCGTCGTGTTCCTTCTTCACCCGGGCGTTCTTGCCGAGCCACTTGTACTTGATCACCGAGTCGGCCAGGCTCACCTCCGCGGGGGCCGCAGGATCCGGCGCCGCCGTCACGCCGAGCAACAGGCAGATCTGCAGAGGGTTCTTCACAATCCTCCCCGATCGGGCTGGAGGGATGGAACCACCAAACGACTCCACAATATAACCCTCGCAGGGAGGCCATCAATCCGCAAGTTGCGGCAGGGTGGCACTTCAGCGTCAGAGGGCGGGCGGAAGCGGTTTGACAATCCCGCGAGGGCCGGCGCATTTTCGCGGCGTGAAGACTCGGCTCCGTTTCGGTGTCTGCACGGAGGATGATGGCCACCAACACCCGAATCGAGGTCCATCTACCCGACGGGGATCTCGTGCAACGCGCCGTCGAGGGCAGCGACGAGGCCTTCCGGAGGCTGGTCACCGAGTATCACCCGCTGGCCTATGGACTGGCCTATCGGGCCCTCGGCGACCGAGAGGACGCGGAGGAGGTCGTTCAGGACGCCTTCGTCAAGATCCACGGGGCCCTCGGCGGGTTCCGCCGCGAGTCCTCTCTGAAGACCTGGATCCTGCGCATCGTCTGGCACCAGAGTCTGAACCGCCGACGGGACCGGGCCCGCAGCCCCTGGCGGCGGCTCGGCCTGCACCGGGCGGACGAGGAGTCGGGTGAGAAACTCTCCTTGCCGGTCGGCGAAGGGCCGGAGGCCCGGCTCCTGACGCGGGAGACGCAGCGCCTCGTTCGGGAGGAGATCGACGAGTTGCCGCCCGCCCTCAGGGAGGTGCTCGTCCTCCACGGCTTCGAGCAACTCGGCTACGAGGAGATCGCCCGCGTGCTGGACATTCCGGTGGGCACCGTCAGCTCGCGGATCCACACCGCCCGCCGCCGCCTGGCGGCGGGCCTGCAGAGACGCGGCGTGGTCTGAAGGCCGCCGCGGAGGAGCGACCGATGTTGTCGAGATGGCGGCGCCGGGGAGGGGATGTCGAGTTCCCAGGCGTCGGCGGTGATTCCGGTCCCGGCGGCGACGGGCGCACGGTCCTCGGCCTGAGGGCCCGCCTGGAGGCGGCCAGGATGCGTGCCGTCGACGACCTGGTCGACCGCGTTCTCGAGCCGCCGACGCCGCTGCCCGACGCGCAGGCCGCGGCCGACCGGGTCCTGCACCGTCTCCACGGGCCGAGGCTTTCCGCGTCCGAGGCCCGCGGCCCCTTCCCCTGGAAGCCGGCCCTGGTCGCTTCGGGAATCCTGGTGACGGCGGGGGTGGCCTTCGCAGGGCTTCGGCGTCGCGGGCTGGTGAGATCCCGGTGAACTGGTTCGAGCGGCTCAAGGCGGGGGTCCTGACGCGCATCAAGCGCGAGATCCCCGAGGCCATCTGGAGCAAGTGCAAGAACTGCGGCGAGACGGCCTATCAGCACGCTCTCGAGCGCAACAGTTGGATCTGTCCCCGCTGCGGCAGCCACTACCCCATCGGCCACGAGAAGTACATCCGCATCCTGAGCGACCCGGGGTCCTTCACCGAGATCGACGCCGGGCTGTCCACCGCCGATCCGCTCAAGTTCCGAGATCACCGCCGCTACTCCGACCGGATCCGCGAGGCCCGCCGCTCCAGCGGCATCAACGAGGCCGTGCACACCGGCCTGTGCACCATCGGCGGCAACCCTGCGGCCCTCGGCGTCATGGATACGCGCTACATCATGGGCAGCCTGGGCGGCGCTACGGGCGAGAAGATCAGCCGCCTCATCGACAGGGCGCTGGCCGACGGCCGGGCCCTGGTGCTGGTCTGCCAGTCGGGCGGTGCCCGGATGCAGGAGAGCACATTCTCGCTGATGCAGATGGCCAAGATCAGCGCCCGGCTGCGGCGGTTCTCCAACGCCGGCGGCCTCTACGTCGCCGTCCTGACCGACCCGACCTACGGCGGCGTGACCGCCAGCTTCGCCATGCTCGGGGACCTCACCCTCGCCGAGCCGGGGGCCCGCATCGGGTTCGCCGGGCAGGCGGTGATTCGCCAGTTCATGGGCATCGAGGAGCTTCCCGCCGGATTCCAGATCGCCGAGACCGTCCTCGAGCACGGTTTCGTCGACCGCGTCGTCCCCCGGAACGAGCTCGCCGCCACCCTGGGCAGCCTCATCGCCATGCTCGCCCCCGGCGGCAAGGAGAGTTCCCTCTCCACGGCCGCGACCTGATCCGCCGGCCTCCGCGCGCGGATCCCCGCCCCCCGGCAATGTCTGCATGAGCGCCCGCGTACTGGTGCCGGTGGCGCTCATGGCCGCCCTCACCGCCGTGGGCGCGCAGTTGCGCATCCCTCTTCCCCATGTCCCCATCACTCTGCAGGCGGCCTTCGTCTGCCTGGCCGGGCTGTTGCTGGGCCCCTGGCGGGGGGCGGCCAGCCAGGCGGTCTATCTCACGGCGGGGTTGGTGGGGCTGCCCGTGTTCGCTGGCGGCGGAGGGCTGCACTACCTGCTCAAGCCCTCCGCCGGATACCTGCTGGGCTTCGCGCCCGGTGCCTGGTTGGCGGGGCGGCTGGCAGGGGACGCCCGGGGAGTCACCTTCCGACGGGCCCTGGCCGCGACCTGTGCCGGGATGGCGGCGATCTATGCCGCCGGGGTGCTGGGGCTCTACCTCAACCTGCGTTTCCTGGCGGCCAGTCCGGCGGCGGCGAACCTCGCCCTGGAACTCGGCCTGGCGCCCCTGCCGAAGGACCTGCTCGTGGGACTCCTCGTCGCCTGGCTGGCGGTCCGTCTGAGGCCGGTGGCGGGGTCGCCGCCGGGCTGATTCAGAAGATGTTGCGGTACTTGAAGGTGGTGAAGAGCTGTTCCTCCGAGACCCCGAGATCGGCGCGCACGACGAAGTCCTCGTTCCAGTAGGTGCGCAGCCCCCAGCCGATGCTCAGGTGGGTGTCGAGGGGATGGAGATCGGAGAATCCGGGGGCCACCTGTCCACTGTCGACGAAGAGGATGGCCAGCAGGTCGAGGTGCTGCTTGAAGAGGGTCCGGCTCCCCAGGTAGTAACGCGCCTCCGTGTTGGTGAGGGCGCGCACGTTGTCGGTGAAGCGCTGCCGGTCGAAGCCACGCAGGGTATCGGATCCCCCGAGGCCCTTGATCCTGCGGCTGCCGCCGATCTCGCCGTAGGCGTACAGGGGCACGGTACCCTTCAGGGCTTCCACGATGGTGCGGTGGGCGATGTTCAGCCGCCGGGAGACGGGGTAGTAGCGGGCGTCGGTGAAGGTGTAGCGCTGAAAGTCGATCTGCTCGAAGAGCAGGCTCAGGAGGGAGTTGCGGGAGGTCTCGTAGCTCCATTCCTGGAACAGGCCCCGGCGCGGGATCGAGGGGTCGTCCCGGGTGTCCCACCGCAGGCTGAGGCCCACGAACCCCGTGATGCCGTCCACCACACCGTCCGGGGTTCCGGCGTCGAGGTAGTAGGAGCGCTCTCCCCTGCCGTCGACATCGGTCCGCTCGAGGCCGAGACCCAGGGAAACGGCCATCGGACCGTAGAGGTGACCGAGGAGGTTGACGATCACCCGGGGCGCCTCCAGGACATAGTGGTAGTAGTCCTCGTCGATGAAGTCAGGGTGGTGGGACTCGGTGAGGCCCTCGTTGTTCTCGCTGTCGTTGGACAGGCCGTAGTATCTGGCCCGGATGTCCCGCTTGTTGCTCGCCGTCAGGATGAGGCCGAAGCCGGTCCCCGCCATGTGGGGCAACCTGAAGCGCAGGTAGCCGACCCGCTTGCCACGGGTCGACTTCACCCAGTGGAGGCTGAGCTTGTAGCGGTACGGACGCCGGTGGTAGTCGGCGATCTGCAGGCGTCCCCCGTAGTTCCAGCCGGTTCCCGGGCTGTAATAGACGATCGGCAGGCCCGTGAAACCGTAGGGCGTGCCCCGGAGCACGAACTGCCGCCGTTTCGCCAGCCAGCGCACGGCGTCCACCGTCTGTTCCCCGGCCGCGAGCGGATCGGCCACCACCGCCGCTCCGCTCAGGAGGCTGTTCAGCCCGCCCTCGCGCACCGAGTCGGCGGGCGCTCCCTGCCCCTGCACCTCGGTGGTGTCCGCCGCCGCCCCGGCGGCGCACGCCACGCCGGCCGCCAGGGAGATCCACACCCGGTTCAGCATCTCGAGGGACGCTCGAAGCGCGACCGATCCCCCGGTGAAGCGCTGATGTCGAGTCCCAGGCCCAGAGGCGTGATCGAGACCCATCCCTTCTCTAGAACGTTCAGGTCCCCGTCCTCCATCTCGCGGTGACACCGCAGGCCGGAGGAGACGTGCTCCAGGCGGTCGTCGCCGTCGCCGCGGAAGAACCGCCCGTAGGCGCTCGGCGCGACCCGGGTCAGCACCCGGCGGGTGCCCGGACCCGCCCCGGGTGGAAGGTTCACCGAGAGCAGCCGGGCCGCCTCGGGGAGCCCCCCTCGAAGGACCTCGGAAGTGATCTCGCCGGCCACCGCGGCCGCCTGCTCCCAAGCGCCGGGGGGCAGGGAGTCGCGCCGGTCGCGACGCCAGTGAGCGTAGTCGTCGGGGCGCAACTGCAGCGAGAAGGCCACGGCGGGGACACCGCTGAGGGCGGCCTCGACGGCGGCGCCGACCGTGCCCGAGCTGAGGAGAAAGGCGAGGCCGGCATTGGCGCCGACGTTGATCCCGGAGACCGCGAGGCGGGGCGGCGTCTCGGCCAGATTGTGGACTCCCGCATTCGCGCAGTCCGCGGGGGAGCCATCGAGCGTGTGCAGCGTCCGGTCTCCGGCCCTCACCCGGCGGAGCCTCAGGCGGCCGAAGCGGGTCAGCGTCTTGGACGACCAGCTGCACTCGCGGTCCGGGACCAGGGCGCGCGCCGGGCCCAGCCTCTCGAGCGCGGCCAGCAGGGGGAGCAGCGCCGGGGAGTCGACGCCGTCGTCGTTGGTGACCAGAATCCACGGGTCGTCCCCGCGGGCGCGATCCTCCCCGGGCCGGGGAAGGCTGTCTCTCACGGTGGCTCGATCGGCAGGCGCATTCAGGTGAGGTACCGGCCGTATATTACCGACATGCCTCTGCCTCACCAACCGGACGGCATCGAGGAGGCCCGCCTGTTGCAGGAACTGGAGGCGGTGGCCTCGCAGCTGTCGGTGGAGATTCGCCACGAGGATCTCGACGGCAGCCGGGGCGGCCTCTTCCGCCTGCGCGGACAGACCTGCATCCTCCTCGACCGGGAGCTGTCGCTGCGCGAGCGCGTCGACCTGATGGCCCGCGCCCTGGCCCGGCTGCCGCTGGACGACGTCTTCCTGCGCCCGGCGGTACGGGAGTACCTGGACAGGTGGACCACCTGACCCTGGGCGGCGCTTCCGCGGTTGGAAGAGGCTCGCCGATGCGGCCACCGGGGCGGTGATCCTCCAGATCACGCAAGAGCCTGCCGCTCAAGTGGTTGGCGGGGCCGGCCCCGATTCGGGGGAGGCCCGGGCGCATTGACAGAAACGGGGCTCACCCCTATTCTCCTCTGGCTGACCACCAGGGTCCCCTCGAAGGGCCAGGATCTCCGTCATGCCAAAGATCAAGACTCACAAGTCCACGGCGAAGCGCATCAAGAAACGCGGGAACGGCCTCAAGCGCCGGAGGGCCTTCGGCGACCACTTCCTGGGCAAGCGCTCCGCCAAGCGCAAGCGCGCCCTGCGGAAGAACGAGAGCGTGTCACCGGCCAATCTCGACAACGTGCGGCGTTCGCTGGGTCTGAAGTAGGAGCCCGTCCATGCCTCGTGCGCGCAACCGCGTCGCCTCCCGTCGACGCCACAAGAAGGTCCTCAAGCAGGCCCGGGGGTACTTCGGCGGCCGCAGCCGCCTGTTCCGGACCGCCCGCGAGGCGGTCGACCGCGCCCAGGCCTACGCCTACCGGGACCGCCGCAACCGCAAGCGCGACATGCGGCGCCTGTGGATCACCCGGATCAACGCCGCCGCCCGGCTCCAGGGGTTGTCGTACAGCCGGCTGATCAGCGGTCTCGACCGCGCCCAGGTGAAGGTCAACCGCAAGGTGCTGGCCGACATCGCCGTGCGCGATCCAGAGGCGTTTACGGCCATCGTCGATCAGGCGAAGGCCCACCTGTAAGACCGGCGCCAGCCGGCGGACGGGGCCTTCGGGGCCCCGCCGGTCCCGACTTCCCCATCCCCTCAGGACGAACCCGGAGCGGACCGGTCCGCGGTCTCCGGTGTCGTCCCGCCCGGCGCCCAGCTCGAGGGATCAGGACCGATGTTGAATGAGATCGAGGACATCCGGCAGCAGGCTCTGCAGGCCGTCGACGACGCGGAGGACCTGAAGGCCCTCGACGAGGTGAAGGTGAGGTTCACCGGGCGCCGCAGCCGGTTGCGGCGGATCCTGGGCGGCATCGGCGACCTCCCCGCCGACAGGCGCCCCTCGGTGGGCCAGGCGGCGGGGAAGGCGCAGAAACAGATCGCCGACGCTCTCGAGGGGCGCCAGGAGGCCCTCGACAAGGCGGCGGAATCGGCGGCGGCCATCGACTTCACCCTCCCCGGGCGGCCGCAGCGGCGCGGCCACACCCATCCACTGTCGGCCACCGCCGACGAGCTCGTCGACGCCCTGCGGCAGATGGGCTTCAGCGTCGCCGACGGCCCGGAGGTCGAGGACGAGCATCACAACTTCGACGCCCTCAACACCCCCGCCGACCACCCGGCCCGCGACGAGCAGGACACCTTCTACCTCACCGACGGACGGCTCCTGCGCACCCACACCTCGACGGTGCAGATCCGGGTGATGGAACGTCAGCCGCCCCCGGTCCGGGTGTTGTCCGTGGGCCGCTGCTACCGCAAGGAGAGCGTCGACGCCACTCACCACATGGTCTTCCACCAGATCGAGGGCCTGTACGTCGACCGGGGGGTCTCCATGGCCGAGCTCAAGGGGACCCTGACCGCCCTCGGCCGGAGTGTCCTCGGCGGCGACACGAGAATCCGCTTCCGGCCCCACTTCTTCCCCTTCACCGAACCGAGCGTCGAGTACGACTTCTCCTGCACCCTCTGCGGCGGCGGGGGGAACTCGGACGGGGGACGCTGCCGGGTCTGCAGGGGCACGGGCTGGATCGAGATCGGCGGCGCCGGCATGGTCGACCCCGAGGTCTTCGCCGCTGTCGGCTACGATGCGGAGAAGTACACGGGCTTCGCCTTCGGCTTCGGGATCGAGCGCGTGGCCATGATCCGCCACGGCATCGACGACATCCGGCTCTTCCTCGAGAGCGACCTCAGGTTCACGCGCCAGTTCGGGAGCGGCTGAGAGGCGGATGGGATGAAGATCACCCTGAACTGGCTGCGCGAGTACGTGGACATCGACTCGCCGCCCGAAGAGCTGGTCCACCGCCTGACCATGGCCGGCCTGGAGGCCGAGAGCGTCGAGGATCTGGGCGGGCGCCTGTCGGGCATCGTCGTCGGACGGGTGCTGGAGCGCGGCCCCCACCCGAAGGCCGACCGCCTGTCCGTCTGCCGGGTGGACGTGGGGCGCCCGGAACCGGCGCGGATCGTCTGCGGCGCTCCCAACGTGGCCGCCGGCCAGAAGGTTCCCGTGGTACTGCCCGGTTGCGCCCTGCCGGACGGTACCCGCATCGAGAGGGTCGAGCTCCGGGGCGTCCTCTCCGAGGGCATGATCTGCTCCGAGGCCGAGCTCGGCCTCGGAGAGGATGCAGAAGGCATCCTGGTGCTGCCCGAGGACTGCCGCACCGGCTCGCCGATGGCGGAGGCGGCGGGCCTGGACGACATCGTCGTGGACTTCGAGGTCACCCCGAACCGGCCCGACTGTCTCAGCGTGGCGGGGATCGCCCGCGAGGTCGCCGCCCTGACCGGCGCCCGGCTCCGCCTTCCGGTCCCGGAGCTGCGCGAGAGCGGCGAGCCGGCGGCCGCCTCCACCCGGGTGGAGATCGAGGACGCCGAGGGCTGTCCCCGCTACGTGGCCCGAGTCCTGCGCCAGGTCGCCGTCGGCCCCTCGCCCCGGTGGCTGCAGGATCGGCTGCGGGCCGTCGGCCAGCGCCCGGTGAACAACATCGTCGACGTGACCAACTTCGTCATGCTCGAGCTCGGCCAGCCGCTCCACGCCTTCGACATGCAGCGGCTGGAGGAAGGCCGCATCGTCGTCCGCGGGGCCCGCACCGGCGAGGCCTTGCGGACCCTCGACGGCAGCGACTACGAACTCGACGGCTCGGCCCTCGTCATCGCCGACGCCAGCCGTCCCGTGGCCCTGGCCGGGGTGATGGGGGGCGCCGATTCGGAGGTCACCGAAGGGACCACGGAGGTGCTGCTCGAAGCCGCTCACTTCGACCCGCGCCGGGTGCGCAGCCTCTGCTCTCGTCTCGGCCTCCGCACCGAGGCCTCCTTCCGCTTCGAGCGCGGCGTCGACTGGGACCTTCCGGCGGCGGCCAGCGCCCGCGCCGCCGCCCTGATGGCGGAGATCGCGGACGCCCGGCCCGCCCCCGGCTGCATCGATGCGATGCCCGCCGCCCTGCATCGGCGCAGCATCCGGCTGCGTCCGGCCAGGGCCGCCTCGCTGCTGGCCGTCGACGTCGGCCCCGCCCGGTGCGGGCGGATCCTCGAGAGCCTGGGCTGCGCCGTTAGCGAGGCAGGCGCGGGGGTCCTGCAAGTGGAGGCCCCGTCCTTCCGGCCCGACCTCGAGCGCGAGATCGACCTCGTGGAGGAGGTGGGCAGGGTCTGCGGGTATGAGGAAGTACCGGCCCGGAGCCAGCTGCGGGGTCCGCCCCCCGGCCCGGCGGGAGGGGGCTACGACGGCCAGCGCCGGGTCCGCCGGCTGCTCACCGCGGCGGGACTGGACGAGGCCGTCACCTCCAGCATCGTCGCCGACGACTGGGCGGAACTTGGCGGGCCCGTCGCCTGCCGGCTCGCCAACCCTCCCGCCCAGGGTGTGTCCAGCCTGCGCACGAGCCTGTTGCCGGGTCTGCTCGACGTGGCCCGGAGAAACTTCCATCAGCGAGCCCCGGGCGTGGGGCTCTTCGAGATCGGACGGGTCTTCACCGCCGCCGACGGCGGCGGCCACCGCGAGGCCCTGCGGGCGGGCGGTCTGCTCGCCGGCAGGGCCTCGGCCTCCACCTGGCGGGCCGAACAGCGGGAGTTGGATCTCCTCGACCTCAAGGGGGTGGTCGAGGGCCTGCTGCAGGGGATCGACGGGATCGGCTTCGAACCCGTGGAGGGCTCTCCCTGGCGCGCGGGGCATGGGGCCCGCATCCGCCTCGGGGACCACATCCTGGGGGCCTTGGGGCAGGTCGACCCCGCCATCGGCGCCGGCTTTGATCTCGATCGGCACACCTATATCTTTGAACTTGAGCTTTCACAGCTGTTCGACGCCTGGGCGCAGCGGTCCTCCGCCTTCCGCCCGCTGCCTAGGTTCCCCGCGGCCGAGCGCGACCTGGCGGTGGTCCTCGACGAGGGCATTCCCGCCGGGCAGGTGGCGGCCGCGATCCGGGCGGCGGCCCCCGATCTCGTGGAGCGCGTCGACCTGTTCGACGTCTACAAGGGGGACCCGGTCGAGGCGGGCAAGCGGAGCCTCGCCTTCTCCCTGCGGCTGAGATCGGCGGAACGGACGCTCGAGGACGGCGATGCCGACAAGGTCCTGGAAGACGCCCTCGAACGTCTGCGGGGGGCTTTCGGGGCACGACTGAGACAGACAGGGACACAGGGGAGACCATGACCGAGCACGTGGACGGCAATTTCCAGCGCCTGGAGGATGAGGTGAACCGCCTCCTGGAGGTACTCGAGCAGTTCCGAACCGAGAATGCGACCTTGCGCGGGCAGGCCGCCGAGGCCCGGCAACAGATCGAAGGGTTGCAGACCCGCCTGAGCGAGGCGGATGAGGAGCAACGCCAGTCGACGGAACGCAACCGGCAGGCGAAGGAACGCCTCGAATGCCTGTTGTCCCGGCTCGAGGCCGTGGATTCCTGAGACCGCGATGGCGCCCGCCGTCCGCACGATCAAGGTCGCCATCCTGGGCCGGCAGTACACCTTCGCCTCCCGGGGCGAGGAGACGGACCGCCACATCCAGAAGGTGGCCGAGCTCGTGGACGCCAAGATGCGCGAGGTCCAGTACGACGGCAGCACGCCGATCCAGACGGCGGTGCTGGCCGGCCTCGAGCTGATCGACGAGCTGCTGCACCTGCAGGACGAGGTCTCCAACGTGGAGGCCGACCTCTCGGAGCGCACCCACCGCCTCACCGAGTCCCTCGGACGCATCTTCCGCGACGCCGAGCAGGTGACGCCGCGAGACGCCGGCGTCTCCACCTCCGGCAGCGAGGATTGATGTCCGCGGGCCAGACGATCGTGGTCCTCGGGGCCGGGGTCCTCGCCCTGGCCGTGCTGGGGCTGGGCTTCATCTCCGGATGGCTGGTCAACAGCCGGCGCCGGGGAAACCGGCTCGGGTCGTCGCGCGAAGAGGCGGCGCGCATCCTCGAGGAGGCCCGGGCCGAGGCCGAGACCTTCAAGAAGACCGCCACCCTCGAGGCCAAGGACGAGTGGCGGCGCCAGCGCGAGCCCCTGGACCGCGAGTTGGAGAACGCCAGGCGCTCCCTGCGCCAGTTCGAGGCCGATCTGGAGGAGCGGGAGCAACAGCTCGACCGCAAGGTCGACGTCCTCGAGAGCAAGGAACGCAGCCTCCTCAAGACCGAGCAGGAGCAGTCCCGGAGGGAGGAGTCGATCACGGCCGAGGAAGCCCGCGTCGGCGACATGACGCGGCAGCAGAGGCAGCGGCTCGAGGAGATCGCCGGCCTGAGCATGCCCGAGGCCCGCCGCCTCCTCATCGAGCAGCAGGAGGCGAGGGCGCGCCAGTACGCGGCGCGCAAGGTCAGGCAGATCAAGGATCACGCCATCGCCAACGGCAACCGCGAGGCCAAGGAGATCATCGCCCGGTCGATTCAGCGCTTCGCCGGCCGGTTGGCCATGGAGAGCACGGTCTCCGACGTCTCCCTGCCCTCCGACGACATGAAGGGCCGCATCATCGGGCGCGACGGCCGCAATATCCGTTCCTTCGACATGACCACCGGCGTCGAGGTCATCGTCGACGACACGCCCGGCGTGGTCATGCTCTCCAGCTTCGATCCCCTGCGCCGGGAGGTCGCCAAGAACACATTGGAGAAGCTGATCCTCGACGGCCGCATCCACCCCGGCCGGATCGAGGAGGTCTACACCAAGTGCCTGGAGGACGCGGAGGAGCTGATCCGCGAGTCCGGTTCGCAGGCGGCCTTCGATCTCGGCATCCACGACATGGCCGAGCCTCTTCTGGAGCACTTGGGAAAGCTGCGTTTCCGCACCAGCTACGGGCAGAACCTGCTGGTCCACAGCAAGGAGGTCGGGCTCCTGGCCGGCATGTTGGCCGAGGAACTCGACATGGATGTCGCCCTGGCGAGGCGCGCCGGCTTGCTCCACGACGTGGCCAAGGCCCTCGACCAGGAAGTCGGCTCCGATCCCGCCCAGGCCAGCGCCGCCCTGGCCCGCAAGTGCGGCGAGAGTTCCGAGGTGGTGGAGGTGATCGAGAACCACGTCCCGCACCTGCCCGGCCGCTCGGCCCTGTCCATCCTCGTGGAAGCCGCCGACGAGATCTCCACCAACCGGCCCGGCGCCCTCAAGGGGAAGGTGGAGGACTACATCCGCCGCATGCACAACATCGAGGAGATCGCCCTCGACCATCCGGGCGTGCAGCACGCCTTCGCGCTGCAGAACGGCCGGGAGGTCCGCGTCCTCGTGGACAGCGGCGCCGTCGACGACGCCTATGCCGACCAGCTCGCCGACGAGATCGCCTGCGACCTGGAGGAGGAACTCGGTCAGCACGGCCAGATCAAGGTCCTCGTCATCCGCGAGATCCGCGCCGTCCACTTCGCCCGCTAGGCCGCCGGGCCGAGGGAGCTCGCAGCGCTACGGAACCGGTGCTTACCTTCCCGGTTCCGCATCACCGATGTCCGACCGCGGGTGCGCCCGCACCCGACCGGCAGGGACTTCGATTGAGAATCCTCTTCGTCGCCGACATCTACGCCCGCCCCGGCCGCAGGGCCGCGGCGGAGCTCATCCCGAAGCTGATCCAGGAGCGGGACGTGCAGTTCTGCATCGCCAACGGCGAGAACGCCGCGGGCGGCTTCGGTCTGACCGACAACATCCGGCGCAAGCTCCACGCCTACGGCGTCGACGTGATCACCTCGGGAAACCACATCTGGAACCGGGCCGACTTCGTCGGCCGCCTGGACACCCTCGACCGGGTCTTGCGGCCCCTGAACTACCCCGGGGCCGCCCCCGGGTGCGGATCGGCCGTCGCCGAGGCGCGCAACGGGCTGCCGGTGGCCGTGGTCAACCTGCAGGGGCGCACCTTCATGCCCGCCATCGATTGCCCCTTCGCCCGCGGGCGGGCCGAGGTCGACCGGCTGCGGGGACGGACGCCGATCGTGTTCGTCGACTTCCACGCCGAAGCCACGGCGGAGAAGATCGCCCTCGGCTACCATCTCGACGGCCGTGCGTCGGCCGTCATCGGGACCCACACCCACGTGCAGACCGCCGACGAACGCCTCCTGCCGCGGGGCACGGCCTACCTGACGGACGCCGGCATGACGGGGGTGCGCGACTCGGTCATCGGGACGCGCCGCGAGATCGCCGTGCGGCGGTTCCTCGACCAGGTGCCGGCGCGCTTCAAGCCGGCCGATGGCGTGCCCTGGTTCTGCGGCGCCCTGATCGAAGTGGACGACTCCAGCGGCATGGCCACCGGCATCGAGCGCCTTCAGATCCCCCTCACGGGCGCCGGCTCCGCCGACGTGGGCGAGGAGGACTGAGATGAGCGGCGCCTTCGAGGCCCTCGCCGGCCCCCTCAGCGTCTCCGACGTCACCGCCCGCGTCCGCCAGGCCCTGGAGGAGGCCCTGCCCTTCTGCTGGGTAGAGGGCGAGATCTCCGAGCTGGCGCGGCCGGCTTCCGGGCACATCTACATGAGTCTCGCCGACGAGCGCAGCCAGCTCGGCTGCGTGATGTTCCGCTCCTACGCCTCGCAGCTCCGGTTCGATCCGGAGCCGGGGATGAAGGTCCTGGCCTACGGGAACCTCTCCGTGTACGAGCGCGGCGGACGCTACCAGTTCTACGTCTACCGCTTGCGCCCCTCCGGCGTCGGCGAGATGGCCATGGCCTTCGAGGAGCTGCGCGCGCGCCTGGCGGAAGAGGGGCTCTTCGACGCGCGGCACAAGCGCCCCCTGCCGGACTATCCCCGCGCCGTGGGCGTCGTCACCTCGCCGACGGGGGCCGCCATCCGCGACATCGTGCAGGTCCTGGGTCGCCGGGCCCCGGGCCTGCCCGTGGTGCTGGCGCCGGCGCGCGTCCAGGGAGCGGGCTCGCCGGGCGAGATCGCCGCCGCCATCGACCGTCTCAATCGCTTCGGAGGCGTCGACGTCGTCGTCGTCGGCCGCGGCGGGGGCTCGCCGGAGGACCTGTGGCCCTTCAACGACGAAGGCGTGGCCCGGGCGATCCACTCGTCGGCCCTTCCCGTGGTGACCGCCGTGGGCCACGAGATCGACCACACCATCGCCGATTACGTGGCCGACGTGCGCGCCTCCACCCCTTCGGTGGCGGCCGAGCTGGTCACGCACGAGCGCGTCCTCCTGCGGGAGCGTCTCGACGACCGGCGCGGGCGGCTGCTGCGGGCGGTGCAGGCGCGCCTGGATCACAGCCGCCAGCGCCTCGAGGGGTTGCGCCCCGGGCGGCTGGCCGTCCGCCTGGCCGATGGCGTCGATCAGCGGTCCCAGAGCCTCGACGAGTCCCGCGCCCGGCTGGCGGCGGCCCTCGACGGCTGCCTGGGTTCCCACCGCGACCGCTTCGAGCGGTCCCTGCTGCGCCTCGACGCGCGCAACCCCCTGCGCAGCCTCGCCGGCGGATTCGCCTACTGCCAGCGCGAGCGCGACGGCCGCAGGGTGCGCGCCGCCGCCGAGCTGCGGCCGGGGGAGCGCCTGCGCCTGCGCTTCGCCGAGGGAGCGGCGCGATGCCAGGTGGAGGAGGTGGAGAGCCAGTGAGCAGCGACAACCGGGATTCCGCCTCCAGCTTCGAGGCGGCCATGGAGCAGCTCGAGGACTGCGTCGCCCGCCTCGAGTCGGGGGACCTCGGTCTCGACGAGTCCCTGGAGGTTTTCGAGCGCGGCATCGCCGCGTCCCGGGACTGTGCCCGGCTGCTGGACGAGACGCGCAAGCGGGTCCAGGTGCTGGTGGAGAAGGCCGGCGGCGACTTTCAGCTGGAGTTCCTCGACGCCGGGGACGAAGCGGCCCTCACCCAGGATTCCGGCGATGACGCCTGATCCGCGGTCCGCCGCCCGGCGGCTCCCGCAACGCTGCGCCGCGGCGGTGGCAGGTCCCGCGCCTCCCGAGATCTGACCCGGCCGGGGGCCATGCTCGCCAACGCCCTGAGCCTGCTGCGCATCGCCCTGGCGCCGGTGGTCCTCTACAGCCTCCGCGAGGACGGCGGCCAGGCCGGCCTGGGCACCCTGGCCCTCCTCTGCCTCGCCGGAGCGACCGATCTCCTCGACGGCATCGCCGCCCGCCGCCTCGACCAGGTCTCCCGCCTGGGACGGATCCTCGACCCGGTGGCGGACAAGATCCTCATCCTCTCCGTGTGCGCCGCCCTCGTCGCCTGGCGGTCCTTCCCGGCGTGGCTGCTGCTGCTGCAACTGGTGAGGGATGCCGCCATCCTCGGGGCCGGCGCCTTCCTGCTGCGCCGCCGCCAGGTCATGAGCCCCAGCCTGGCGGGAAAGGCGGCGACGTGGGCGATGTTCCTGACCATCCTGGCGTACGTGGCCGCGCCGGCGGAGCCGCCCCTCTCCTCGTGGCTCCAGGGGATCACCGCCGGACTGCTGCTGCTCTCGGCCATGGGGTACGCCCGCCGGCTGGTCGCCTTTCTGCGGCTTCCGCAGACGGACTGAACCGGCGCGGCCAAGCCGGCCGCGGGGCGCCGCCCCTGGGGCGGAACCTGTCGGGATGACTCAGTTCGGACGTACGAGGCGGCGCCAGAACCGGGCCGCCTCGGCCAGCTTTCTCCGCTCCGATAGCAGGCGCAGCATCTCCACGACCTTCAGGCGCAGGGCCAGCTTCCGCAGGTCGACTCCGGACAAGGGTTGTCCCTTCCGCCGGCGTCAGTCGAAGAGGCGCGTCTGCGTGAGCCGCTCTCCGGCGGAGAGCAGGTCCGAGGGGAAGAACCCCAGGCCGAAGTAGTAGCGCCACTTGTCGATCTTCGGCGGTGCGTCGGGGTCCCCGGGATCGAGTCCCACCTCCATGGCCGCCTCGCGCTGCAGCCGGTCGCGGCTCAGGGGGTGGGCCACCTGCACGTACGCCCGCAAGGGGATCTGGTAGCTGGTGAACATCTCGACCCGCAACTCGGCGCCCACGTCGGACAGGTAGTCCTCCTCGATGACGCGCAGGAAGTCGCTCACCGCGTTGCGGGGGTCGAGATCGAGGTCGCCCAGGGAGAGGGTGTTGTCGCTGGAGACCATTCCGGTCTCGGCGAAGACCTCGGCGTAGGCCTTGGCGAAAGTGAAGTTGAGGAACCTGGCGTTCATCCGGCGCAGGATCGGGAAGCTGTACGCGGCCCTCCCGTACAGGAGCTTGGACCCCGAGCGGAAGAAGTAGGGATAGCCGCTGAGGAAGTTCTGGCCGCCGATGTAGTAGCGCAGGGGCCAGTAGAAGCGGCCCTCGAAAGGCCCCCCTCCCTCCACGAACCCCGGCTTCAGCCGGAAGTTGTGGTAGGCTCCGAGGACCTCCAGGGACAGCCGGTTGTAGAACGGCAGGCCGATGCGCTCGTTGTATGAGAAGACGTACTCGTTGAGCGTCACGGGGCGCCGCTTGGCGTCGAAGATGTCGAAGGGCGTGTCCAGCAGCGCGGACTGCTCGTCCAGGTCGTACAGGGAGTCGGCGAGGGCCGCCTTCCGGTAGCGGTAGACCAGGGTCGCGGCGCGGCCCGTGGGGTTGATCAGGTAGTCCTTGGTCGGCTTCAGGTGGCGGTGGCGCCAGACGAGGCTCAGGTCGTGGGCGTCGAAGAAGTCGAGGCCCCGGTACCAAGTGTGGGGGTCGCCGGGACCGATGAGCAGCGTGTCCTGCCTGACCAGCTCGGGGGGCAGGGAACCGGAGATGTCGGTGCTGTCCTGGACGATGAAAGTCTGGTACTGGTAGCGGCGCCGCTCGAGGTCCCAGCTCTCGGAGTAATCCCGCCGCAGGTACTGGAGGATGAACTGGTTGCGCCGTCCGAGGGGGATCTCGAGGCCGAAGCCACCGAGGTCGAAGACGTCCTTGAAGAGGTTCTTCCGGGTCTCGATATCGTAGATGTGCCGGGCCGCATCGGGGATGAGGAGGGCCGTGGAGTCGCTGGTCACGGCGTACACGGTCCCCGGCGCGAGGACGGTGTCCTGTCTCGACTCGGTGCTGATGACGTAGTCGATCTCGCGCCTGCGGGCGAAGGCGTACATGGAGGGGCTGAAGGCCAGGTTGTTGCCCTGGGCGGGAAAGAGCCGGCGCTCGTAGAGCAGCAGGAGGTCGGTGTTGAGGTCGGTCCTTCTGCGGAAGTTCTTGCCGAGGATCCCCTGGGCCATGAAGTCCCCGCCGAAGACGTCGGTGGTCAGGAGGAAGGCGCCGGCGCTGACCTGGTTGAGGCCGAACTGGTTGCCGATGAAGGTCGGACCCACCTGCAGCAGGGGGATGAAGTCGTACAGGCGCCGCCCGTACGGCTGGGTGACGGTGTACTCCTCCGACAGCTTGGGCAGCTCGACCTTGCTCTGATAGTCCCGCTTCAGCGGAGCCGGCCAGGCCACCTCGCGCTCGAAGGCGCCGAGCTCGAACTCGCGCAGGTCGAAGTCGTTGGCGTGGTAGCCGGCATACGCCACGCGGCCGTCGGCGGAGACGGTGGGGGTGAAGGCGCCGCCCACGACGTTGGTGATCTGCACCACGCCGCCCGAGGCGAGGTCGTGGCGGTACAGGTTGAAGATGCCGGTGCGGTCCGAGGCGAAGACGAAGCCGCTGCCGTCGGGCAGCCACCAGGGGTCGCGCTCGTCGGCCCGCGTGGCCAGGACCAGCCGGAAACCCGAGGAGTCGGCCGGGGGATAGTTGAGGCTGTCGGACCAGGCGCCGCCCTTGCCGGTGGCCCCGGAGTCGGCGGCGGCGCTGTCGGCGGCGGCCGGGCCCCGGACCTTGAGCTTGCGGTCGCGCAGCCCCCAGTCCTTGGGCTTGGCCGGGCTGTCGGCGCGCATCATGGCGATGTCCCGGTCCTGCCCCCGGAAGATGCTGAAGAGCAGCCACTCCCCGTCGGGCGACCAGCGCGGACTGTAGATCTGGGCGCCGTCCTCGAAGTCGGTGAGCTGCCGCAGCCCGGTGCCGTCCGCCTCCATCAGGCAGAGGTTCGAGTTGCCGTCCCGCAGCCGGGTGAAGGCGACCTGCCGGCCGTCGGGGCTCACGTGGGGGTCGCGGGCCCGCAGCCGGGCGCTGAGGCGGTGCTCCTTCTCGGAGGCGAGGTCGTACACGGCCAGATCGTTGTGCCCGCGGCGGCTGCGCAGGAAATAGACCTTCTCGCCGTCGGGCGACCAGGATACGCGCGTGTCCACCCAGCCGTCGAGGGAGCGCCGCTTGCCGGTATCGAGATCGTAGATGATCAGCTGGGGGATGCGGTAGTCGCGGTCCTCGCTGCTGATGTAGGCCAGCTTGCGGCCGTCGGGCGAGTACGCGGGGTGGTAGTCGAGGACGCCGCCGTTGACGTCGCCCAGATCGGTGCCCTCGAAGAAGCCCTCGGTGAGGATCCCCTCGACCTGCTTGTCGTACTCCTCGCGGAGGAACCGCACCCAGTCGCGGTAGAGCTGGCCCGCCGAAATGCCCAGGACCCGCCGGATGGCGACCTCGAAGCTCAGGAATCCCACGTGTTCCTGGAGCTGGTCGAGCTTGTCGCGGCCGTACTGGTGGGCGATGTAGATGCACAGGGCGAAGCCCTGGTTGTAGACCATCTCGGCGCGGTAGCCGCCGGTGCGGTTGCTCAGGGTCCCCAACTCGTTGTAGCTGTGGAGGTCGTCCTCGAGCACCGCCATGCGCAGGATCATGTCGCGGTGGGAGTCCCAGGTGTCCCAGCCGAACTCGTAGGGCCCCATCTGGGCGATGCCCTCGATCCACCACTTGGGGGTGTTGAGGTAGTAGAGGGGGAAGTTGAAGGAGATGTCCGGGTTGGAGTCGAAGCGGCTGACCTGCACCAGGCCGAAGC
This sequence comes from uncultured Gemmatimonadaceae bacterium, assembly GCA_964512165.1. Lineage (GTDB taxonomy): Bacteria > Latescibacterota > UBA2968 > UBA8231 > UBA8231 > UBA8231. The sequence goes on from CAZEHQ010000004.1 coordinate 34,514, forward strand.
GGAAGGGCCACTTCTTGCGCGCCTTGTCGATGGTCATCACGTGGGTGATCTCGTGGGTGAGCACGTTGCGGATCCAGTCGTGCTCGCCGCGGATCTCCCAGTCGAGGTTGGAGGCCCAGATGTAGACGTCGTTGGTGTAGTCGGAGGCGGCGCCGTTGCCGTAGTCGGAGTCGTCGCGGACGCGGATGTGGATCGGGGCGTAGTCGTCGTAGTAGCCGAAGGCGGAGGCCAGGTGGGGGAAGACCTCCTCGGCGACCTCGGCCACGC
>CAZEHQ010000004.1:34790-50581 GCA_964512165.1 uncultured Gemmatimonadaceae bacterium
GCGCTCGGTGCCGGGGACGTAGGTGATGATGTAGTGATCGGTGCGGAAGCTTCGCGACTGGGCGCCGGCGGCGGCGGCGAGCAGAAGGACGGCGGCAGCCACCCGGAGGGAGGACTTCAAGAAGCGGCCTACCTTTCTGGTTTTACTGGAGTTAGCAGTTGGTCTGAGGGGCTAAGGTACTCGGGGGTCAGAAGGGAGTCAAAGCCGCTCAGGCCGCGTACGCCTCGGCCACCTTGCGGACCGCCGCGACCGTGTCGGCCACCTCCGCCGCCCCCCAGTTCTCGTGGATGGCGAAGGAGAAGTGGCTCTCCACGGCCTCGACGGCGTTGGGGCAGGGGAACTGCGCGTTGCGGTCGCCGCCGTACTCCGGCAGGCCCCAGGGGTAGTCGCCGGGCGGGAAGACCCGCCGCTGGCGGAACCAGTCGGCCTCGGCCACCAGGAACCGGTAGGAGGGGTTCACCGGGATGCCCTCGGCGGCCACGGCGCGGGCGAACAGGTCCTTGCCGACGGTGAACCGATCCTCATCGACATGGACACGCTGGAACCAGTACACGGCCTCGGCGCCCGGGAGCTCCGGGGCGCAGTCGACGCCCGCGATCGACTCCAGGCCCGCGGCGACCGCCTGCGCCGCCCGGCGCCGTCCGGCGACGATCTCCGGCAGCCGCCGCAGCTGCACCCGCCCCACCGCCGCGGCCAGGTCGTTGCCGTTGAGGTTGAGGCCGGCGCGCAGGTTGGCGCCGCCTTCGAGGCCGAGGGGCTTGCCGCGGTCGGCGAAGCGCTTGCAGCGCCAGCCGAGGTCCTCGTCGGTGGTGAAGACGACCCCGCCCTGGGGGCCGGTGGCGTGATGCTTGCCGCTCATGGTGGAGAACACGCCGAGGGTGCCGAGGGTGCCGGCCATGCGCCCGTCGAAACGGGCCCCATGGGCCTGGGCGCAGTCCTCGATCAGCGGCAGGCCGCGGTCTCGGGACAGCTCGAGGATGGCGTCCAGCTCCGCCGGCTCCCCGGCGATGTGGGCCACCACGATCGCCCGGGTGCGCGGGGACAGGACCGCCTCGATCTGCTCGGGGCCGGCGTTGAAGCTGCCGGGGGCGGCGTCGGCCACCACCGGCACCAGGTTGAGCAGCGCCACGGGCATGACGCCGCCGGGATCGCTGATCGGCGGCACCACCACCTCGGAGGCCGGCTCCAGCTCCAGCCCGCCGAGGGCGGCGTAGAGGGCCGAGGTGCCCGAGTTCACCAGGTCGGCGAAGCCGCCTCCGTGGGCGGCGGCGAACTCGGCCTCGTAGGCCTGCTCCTCCGGGCCGCCGTAGCCGATGGGGGAGCCGCTCTCGATCGCCCGGTCGAAGAGCCGCAGGGCGGCGTCCCTCTCGGCGGCGCCGAAGAGGGCGCGGGGCGGGAAGGGAGTCTCTCGAAGGGGCTTTCCGCCGTCGATGGCCAGCATGCGCGCCTCCTGTCCGCGGCTCGGGTGGGGTGGTATAATAAGCCCCTCCCCGCCAACCCGTCGCCAGATCCGGAGTGCCTTGACCCCCCTGCTCCTGCTGTCCGCGTACGCCCTCGGCGCCCTGCTCCTGGCGTCGGCGGCCGTCCCTCCCGTCCGCCGCCTGGCCCTGCGCGCCGGCCTCGTGGACGACCCGGTGGACGCCGACTACAAGACCCACAGCCGCGCCACTCCTTGCGGCGGCGGACTCGCCATATGGATCGGCGCCTGCGTCCCCCTCGGGGCCGCCGCCGCCTGGCTCGCCGCCGCCCGGCCCGACCTGATCCACGACGGCGCCGGGTGGATCGGCCCCTGGGCGCCGTACGCCTTCTTCCCCCTGGAGAGCTGGAGCCCCACGGTCCGCGAGGTCAGCCAGGTCCTGTGCCTGCTGGGGGCGGCCACGGCGATCATGCTCCTCGGCCTGGCCGACGATCGCCGGCCCCTGCCGCCGGGCCTGCGCCTGGGCGTGCAGGCCGCCCTCGGAGCGGCTCTCGTCCTCTGGGTGCCGGGGTTCCGCCTGGCCACCCCCGGCGGAGGCGCCCTGGCGGTCGTGCTGAGCATCCTCTGGATCGTGGCCCTGACCAACGCCTTCAACTTCCTCGACAACATGGACGGCCTGGCCGCCGGGCTGGCGGTCCTCGGCCTGGGCGCCTGCGCGGCCCTCGCCCTGGCCGCCGGACACCTGCCCCTGGCCGCTCTCTGCCTGGCCTCGGCCGGGGCCTCGGGCGGCTTTCTGGTCCACAACTTCCCGGCCGCCTCGATCTTCCTGGGCGACGCCGGGGGGCTGCTGCTCGGCTTCCTGTCCGGGGCGGTCTCCGTGTCGCTCAGCTCGCAGCTCACGGGGCCGGCCACCGGCCTCTCCGCCGCTCCCCTGCTGCTGCTGCCGCTCCTGCCCTTCGGCCTGCCGGCGTACGACCTGGTCACCGTGGTCTGGCTGCGGCTGCGCCGGGGCGTTGCCCCCTGGATCGGCGACAACCGCCACGTCAGCCACCGGCTGGTGGCCGCCGGCTTCGACCGCACCCGGACGGTCCTCCTGCTCCACGCCCTCACGGCGGCCATGGCCCTGCCCTGCGCCGCCGCCGCGGGGGGCGGTCCGGCGGCGGCCTGGTGGGCGGTGGCAGGCGGCACGACGCTGCTCCTGCTCTTCGGCGGCGCCGAGATCGCCCTGGTCCGCGGCCGACGGGGCCGAATCTCATCACCCCATCATTCTCACCCCGAAACCAATGGTCGAGAGAATGGCTGACCGTAAACGCATCCTGATCACGGGCGCCGCCGGCAAGGTCGGCAGCGCCCTGCGGCGCTACCTGCGCGACCGCTACGACTTCCGCCTCCTCTTCCACCGCAACGTGCCCGAGGTCGAGGCGGGGGACCAGGTCGTCGTATCCGACCTGTCCGACCTGGAGTGCATGATCGAGATCGGCGAGGGCATGCACGCCATCGTCCACCTGGGCATCGCCGTCGCCGCCGGCGGCGCCCCCCGGGCCCGGTACAACCAGATGATCTTCGAGGCCAACATTCGCGGCACCTACAACATCTTCGAGTCGGCGCGCATCAACGGAGTGCCCAAGGTGGTCTTCGCCAGCACCAACCACGTTACCGGGTTCTACGAGAGGGAGGGCGCCGTCTCCCGCCCCGAGCTGCCCGTCCGCCCGGACAGCATGTACGGCGTCAGCAAGGCCTACGGCGAGGCCCTCGGGCGCTACTACTACGACCAGTACGGGATCTCCTGCTACAACGTCCGCATCGCCAACTTCCCCGAGACCGACGAGGTGAACTCCGAGTACGAGCCGGGCATGAACCGCTGGCTCTCGTCGCGGGACATGGCCGAGCTCACCCACTGCTGCCTGGCCGGCCCCGACCCCAAGTTCGCCATCGTCTACGGGGCCTCCCTCGGCGGCGAGCTCAAGTGGGACCTGGAGAGCGGCAAGGAGCTGGGCTGGCAACCGCGGGACCGGGGCGCGCCGTCGCCGTGACCGCGCCCGTCTCGCGCCTGGGCGGCGGCTACGCGGAGTCCCGGCCCGACGCCCGGCCGACGGTGCGCGCCGTGCTCGAGGCCGCCGCCCCGGGAGCCCCGGGCTCCCGGCTGGTCGTGGTCGCCGGTCCCCCGGGGGTGGGCAAGACGGCCCTCGTGGAGCGGCTCCTTCCGGTGGTGCCGGGATCCGTGTGCGTCGACAAGGACGCCGCCGCCGGCCCCTTCGTCCTCGAGGCGGCGCGCCAGGACGGCATCCCCGGGGCCGGGGCCTACGGCACCGAACGCTACTGGCGGCGGCTGCGGCCGCTCGAGTACTCCGGGGCGGTGGCCACCGCCTGCGCCAACCTCGTCGGCCGGCGCGTGGTCTTCCTCGCCGGCGGCTGGGGCCCGGAGCTGGCCTGCCCGTCCCTGTGGCCCGCCTTCGGCGAGGCCCTGGCCCCGGCGCGGCTCACCGTCCTCCACCTCGACGCCCCGGAGCGCGAGACCTGGCGCCGGCGCCTGCGGACCCGGGGCTCGCGCGCCGACAGCCCCTGGTTCGAGAGCTTCGCCGAAGCCGTGACCTCCCTGCCCGTGTGGGAGGGTGCAGTGCGGTTGGGCACCGACGGCCCGCCCGCCGCCGTCGCCCAGGCCGCCGTGGGCGCCCTCGGCATCGACACCTGAGAGAGGCCTCCCATGGAGACCCTTCACGGCGCCTGCGGTTACGCGGTCCTTCTGGGTCTGGCCTGGGCCGCGGGCACCCGGTCGGGACCCCCGCCCTGGCGCACGGTGCTGGCCGCCACCGGCCTGCAGCTGGTCCTGGCGGCGGTGCTCCTCCTCAGCGGCCTGCGCGGCCACGTCTTCGGCGTCGTCGGCGCCCTGACCGAAGTGCTCAAGGTGACGGCCCTGAGGGCCAACGAGTCGCTGCTGTTCTCCGGCGTCACCGGCTCCGAGTTCGCGCGCGCCTACGGCCCGATCCTCGCCCTGGAAATCGCCGCCATCATCATCTTCGTCGCCTCCCTCTCCAGGGTCCTCTACCACTACCGGGTCCTGCCCTGGGCGATCGGCCAGCTGAGCCGCTTCATGCAGCGCCTCTTCGGGATCAGCGCCGCCGAGAGCGTCTCGGTGACCGCCAACATCGTCCTGGGGATGACCGAGGCGCCGCTGCTGATCCGTCCGTACGTGGCGCGCCTGACGCAAAGCGAGCTGTTCTGCCTGATGACGGCCGGCATGGCGACGATCGCCGGCACGGTGATGGTGGTCTACGCCAGCATGCTCGCGGGAGCCCACCCGGAGATCGCCGGCCACCTGTTCACCGCGTCCCTGATCAGCGCCCCGGCGGCGGTGGCCGTGGCCAAGCTGATGTACCCGGAGACGGAGGCGCCCGTCACCGCCGTCGGCCGCATCGAGCTGGAGAAGGAGGACACCCTCAACGGGCTGGACGCGGCGGCGCGCGGCGCCTCCGAGGGGATGCAGTTGTTCCTCAACATCCTGGCCATGCTCATCGCCTTCATCGGGCTCGTGGCCCTGGTCAACCTCGCCGTCGGCTGGACGGGGAGGATGGTCGCCGGAGAAGCGGGGGCGGCCTGGAGCCTGCAGGCGGCCAGCGGCTGGGTGCTGCGCCTGCCGTGCTGGCTCATGGGGGTCTCGTGGTCGGAGGCGGCCGTCATCGGCCAGCTCATGGGCATCAAGACGGTCCTCAACGAGTTCGTGGCCTACGTGGAGCTGTCCACGCGCATGGCCTCGGGCCAGGGCGGCCTGAGCGACCGCGCCTTCCTCATCGCGGTGTACGCCATGTGCGGCTTCGCCAACTTCGGGTCGGTGGCGATCATGATCGGCGGCGTCGGCAGCATCGCCCCGGAGCGCCGGGGCGACCTGGCGCGGCTGGGACCGCGGTCGATCGCGGCCGGAACCCTGGCGACGATGCTCACGGGATGCATGGTGGGGTTCTTCGTCTGATGGCGGGATCCAAAAGCCTGTCGAAACGTCGGTATATATATTATATTATGTCGTTTCCCAAACCCCGACGCCGTTACGACGACCCCATGGCCAAGCAACGCAAATCCGCATACCGGGCCCAGTTCGACGGACATCGTCGGCTGGCTGCCGCCGTCATCCTCCAGGCCATCAAGGACATGTCCACCGCGCCGACCTCGCAGGACCAGGAGAGCGCCGTCGAGTTCCTGCAGGGGGACATGTGGCCCTTCTCGGACGTCCTCGACCTGCCCGCCGACGGCCGGGCCCTCCAGGACTACCTCAAGACCCTGGAGATGAGGCACTTCGAAGGCGAGACCCCGGCGGCCAACTGATCCCGCCGGCCACGCCCATGGCCTCGAGCAGCGGCCCCGGCCGATGACTCACGTCTCCCCGGGCTCCCGTTGCGAGTCCGATTTCCCCGTGCGCGCGGCGACGCACGGCCCCCGGCATCACTTCTTCGGCTATTACGACAAGTGCTGCTGGGACGGCAGCGGCCGCCGCCTCCTCTGCCTCGAGACGGACTTCCTGGCGCGGCCTCCCACCACCGCCGACAGCGCCGCCGTGGGCGTCGTCGACCTGCAGGACGGCGGCGGCTTCCGCGCCCTCGGCCGGACGCGCGCCTGGTGCTGGCAGCAGAGTTCCATGCTCCACTGGCTGCCGTCGCCCCACGCCACCGGACACGTGGCCGACCGCGGCCCGGCGCCGGAGACGCCCTGGATCATCCACAACGACCGCCTGGACCCGGGCGAGGAGCCGGAGCGGCCCAGCGAGCGCGGCTGGGAGGACATCCCGGGGGACGCCCCCCGCTTCGTGGCGGTGGTGCGCGAGGCGGAGACCGGGGAGGTGGTGCGCACCCTGCCGCGGCCGGTCTACGCCCTCAGCCGCGACGGCCGCCAGGCGGTGACCCTGAACTTCTCGCGCCTGCAGCACCAGCGCCCCGGCTACGGATACCCCGGGGTGCCCGACCCCGGGAGGCAGGTGCGCGAGCCGGAGGACGACGGCATCTGGTGGCTCGACGTCGAGACCGGCGAGAACCGCCTGATCCTCTCCCTGGCGCAGGTGGCCGGCATCGACCGCGGACCCGGCTTCGACGGCGCCGTGCACCGCTTCAACCACCTGCAGTTCTCGCCCGACGACCGGCGCTTCGTCTTCCTCCACCGCTGGCAGACCGGCCCCGACGCCCCCCGGCACCACCGCATGATCACGGCGCGGCCCGACGGCGGCGACCTCGCCATCGTCGCCTGCCAGGGGGCGGTCTCCCACTTCGACTGGCGCGACCCGGACCACATCCTGGCCTGGGCCTTCCAGGAGGGCATCGGCCAGCGCTACCTCCTCTTCCGGGACCGCGCCCTGCACCAGGTGGAGGTGGTGGGCGAGGGCCTGCTCACCGATGACGGCCACTGCAGCTACTCGCCCGACGGCCGCTGGCTGCTCACCGACACCTATCCCCGCGGAGGCACCACCCGCGACCTGATCCTCTACGACCCGGCCGGGGACCGCCGCGTGGACGTGGGGCGCTTCCACTCGCCGCCCGCCATCACCGGCGAGATCCGCTGCGACCTGCACCCGCGCTGGAACCGCGGCGGCACCCAGGTCTGCATCGACTCGGCCCACGAGGGCCACCGCCAGCTCTACATCGTCGACGTGAGCCGCCTCACCGCCGGCGGCTGAGAGTTCCGTCCGGCACCCTGCCGGCCTCCGTCAGCTCCACGAAGCCCCCGAATCACAAGCGCGCCAGGCTCGCCCCCGCGCTCCAGCCGGCGCCGTCCAGCCGCCGGGTGAGGTCGAGGCGCAGCACGTGGAAGAGCACCAGCGACACCCCGGCCTCGTGGCGGAATCCGTCCTCGTAGCGCGGCTCGTAGCCCAGGCCGGCCCGCCGTTCGGCGTCGATCCAGGTGCGGCCCGAGGCCCCGTGCACCACCAGGCCCGCCCCCCGCATGGCCAGGCCCCACAGCCCCAGCAGCTCGAAGGGGGCGCTGCGGAAGTCGTGCTCCCAGTAGAGGGCGGCGTAGTGCTCGCCCTCGTGGGGATGGCCGCGCACGGTGCGGAAGGCGCCGAAGGGGGAGAACGGCAGCAGACCCGCCTCCAGGGCGCCGAAGCGCTGCAGAGGCAGCCGGCCGAAGGCGTAGCCCGCCACCAGCCGCAGATCGAGGGTGTTGGGCCGCCAGCGGCGCCGGAGGAAGGTCCGGAACTGCCCGTCGAGGGCCAGGTGCAGGCGGGTGAAGGAGAAGTCGCCCCCCAGCAGGCCGGCGTGCTCCACCTTCACCTCGGCGCGGCGGTTGGCCCGGATTCCGAGGGGCCGGTAGGGGCCGCCCCGTTCGAAGCGCGCCTCCAGCGAGCGCAGCCGGCCCTCCTCGACGGCGGGATTCGGCCGCGGCCGCCAGTCGCGGCCCGGCAGATTGAAGCGGGTCGTCTGCGCCAGGGAGGAGTGGTCCTCCTCCCGCAGGCCCACCTCCAGGGCGGTGCGCCCCGGCAGCCACAGCCGCAGCCGCGCCCGAAGTCCCTCGCGCCAGTACCAGTCGAAGTAGTCGTCCAGGCCCAGCAGCGACTGGGCGCTGTTGAGCAGCAGGGCATAGCTGTCCGAGGGGCTGCGCGGCACCTTGCCGCTGCCGTACTCCAGGTCGACCCGCAGGCGGGCCGTGACCCGGGTCCGGGCCAGGACCTGCCCCGGAGTCCTGGTCGTGGTCCGCTCCTCCTTCTGCCAACCCCAGGCAGCGCGGCCACGCCAGGACCAGCGCTTCAGGCCCAGGTCGTATGCGCCGCCGGCGTCCGTCTCCAGGCCGGCGAGACCGGGCCCGCCGGGACCAGGACTCCAGACCATGGTCGTACCCGGCGCCGCCTCCTGCCGCCGGGGTGCCTGCCAGCCACGGCTCCCCTCCAGGCCCAGGCGCGCTCCACCGACGCGGTCGTAGCCCAGGTCGGGCTTCCAGTCGATCCCGAGTCCTCGCCGCCGGACCGCCCCCTCGTCGGACGGCTTGACGACGACGGTCTCCTCGCCTCCTTCCTCCCCCATGTCGCGGATCAGCAGGCGGGCGAGAAAGCCGGTGGGCCGGAAGGCCCTCTCCAGGCGCAGGGAGGTGTCGATGGCGGCGTAGGCCTCCCGCTCCCTCTCGGAGAGGGGCACCTTGTCCGCCAGCCCGGCGAAGGTGCTGTCCCCGGCCACGGCCGCGGAGTCGACGCGCAGCACCTGCTCCCCGGCGTAGAGCGAGTCGGGCAGGCCGGCGTTGACCTCGTAGTCGTCGAGCCGCGTCAGGGAGGTGAACCGGGCCGCGGGGAAGCGCAGCCCCACGATGCCGATCTCCGCCTCCAGGGTGAACCGGTAGTCCACCGGCAACCAGACCTCGCCGAAGCCGCGGAACTGCTGGCGCCAGGTGAGGTCCAGGTGTTCCACCACGGGCAGGGGCACGGCGGAGGCCGCGGCCGCGCGGCTCGGCGCCAGCTCCACCTCCAGGAGGGCGAAGTCCTCGTCGAGGACCGAGACCCGGCCGGCGAAGGCGGTGGCCAGCCGGCTCCTCGGCTCGACGGAGATGTCGAAGACCACCCGGTCGTCCAGGTAGCGCCGCCCCACCAGGCGGAACCGGTAGTGCTCGAGGGCCTCCGGGTGGGTCGGACCGATCAGGGTCTGGCCGAGTATGGGGATGTCGTCGTCGTGGAAGTTGACGAACCCCTCGAGGGTGGAGACGAACCCGTCCCCGGGCTCCAGGTTGCGCGTCGTGCGCCGGGACTTGACCACCTCGCGCAGACCGCGTTCCCGGTCCCAGTAGATCTCCGAGGCCGTCTCGCCGATGGAGACGATGCCGTCGTCGTTCTCCAGGACGCGGCGGGTGTAGGCGCGGGCGCGGTACCCGGCCAGCAGAGGTCTCCAGGCCTGCTTGCTGCGGATCACCCGGGCCATGATGCGCTCCGCCGGGTCTCCGGGGGTCACCACCAGGGGTTCGAAGGGGTAGGGCGCCGGCGTCAGGACGAATTCGACGCGCCCCGGCGGGGCGGTGAGGAGGCTGTCCCGGGAGGCGTAGCCGATGTGGCTCACCCTCAAAGTGGCCGGCCAGCTCCGCACCTCGATGCGGTACTCGCCCTCGTCGTTGGCGATGGTGCCGCGGTAGGCGCCGGCCAGCCGCACCGTCGCCGCCGGCAGGGGTTCCCCCGTGGCCGCGTCGACGACGGTGCCCTGCACCCACCAGGGCTGACCGTGGACGGGCGGCACCGCCCACAGGACGGCGAGAAGGGCGAGTGCCCTCGTGACCGAACCCATCAGAAGCGGATGGAGAACCGGGTCGGACCGCCCGCCGGGCTCTCCAGGGAGAAGGCGAAGCCGTGGCGGCCCAGGATCTCCTGCACCAGGGTCAGACCGAGGCCGCGGCGGTTCTCCTTGGTGCTGAAGAAGGGGGTGAAGAGGCTCTCGGCCACCTCCGGGTCGATCCCCGGCCCCGTGTCCTCGATCACGGCGAAGGGCCGCTCCCCGGCCCCCAGGCGGATGGTGATGCGGCCGTCCTCGCCGATGGCCTCCACGGCGTTCTTCAGGATGTTGACGAAGACCTGCTCCATCTGGCCCTCGTCCATGGCGACGGGGCCCAGGTCCTCGGCCACCTCCCAGTCCCACTCGACCGCGCGCTCCTCGCACTCGGCGCGCATGAGCAGACCAATGCCGCGCAGCAGTCCCTCCAGGTCCACCGGCCGCGGCCTCGGCGCCGGCAGCCGCACGACCTCGGCGTAGCTGCGCATGAAGGCGCTGAGGTGGTCGATGCGGCCGCTGGCCACCCGCAGGGCGTTCTCGAAGTCGCCGCGGTCGTCCTCGCGCAGTTGGTCCTTGTAGTTGAGACAGGAGTGGAGCAGGGAGTTCACCGCCCCCGTGGAGTTGTTCACCTCGTGGGAGAGCAGGCGGATCACCTTCTCGTACGCCGCCTTCTCCGAGAGGCGCAGCTCCTCGGTCAACTCCTCCAGGAGGAAGAAGCCGCGGGGGAAGCCCTGGTCGAGGAACTGCGACTTGCGGCACCGCACCCGCCGTCCCTGCAGGGGCAGCACCCGGGACTCGCCGACGTCGAGATCCTCCAGGAAGCGGCCGAAGGCGGTGCCCAACTCCTCCAGCCCGCGGCCGGCGGCCTCGCCCCCGGCCAGCCCCAGCAGGCGCTCGGCGGCGGGGTTGGCCAGGGCGACCCGGCCATCGAAGTCGAGGGTGACGATCCCCGACGGCGAGGCGGCCAGGATCTTGTCCATGAAGTAGTGCTGTTCCTCCAGCCGCGTGCGTTCCTCTCGAAGCTGGTCGATCATGCGGTTGTAGACCTCCACGAGGCGGTCCATCTCGGGCTGGCCCACCTCGAGGAACTTGCTGGTGAAGTCGCGCTCGCCGATCAGCTCGGCGCCGGTGCCGATCAGGTCGAGGGGCACCCGCAGATGGTGGACCAGGCGGGCGCCGGCGAGGAAGGAGAGCAGGAAGAACACCTCCAGGGCCAGCAGCCAGGGCTTCTCGTCGATCAGCAGGTACCCGGAGACCCCGGCGAAGACGAGGTGGATGCCGAGCAGGTAGAGGATCAGCTTGAGGCGCAGGGTCAAGGCTCGATCCCGTGCTTCTCGAAGCGGCGGTAGAGGGCGGCCCGGCTCAGGCCCAGGGCTTCGGCGACGCGGCTGATGTTGCCCTCGTAGTGCTCCATGGAGCGGACGATCATCGACCGTTCCAGCTCCTCCAGGGTCATGTCTCCCGGCGCCGGCAGGCCCGCGGGTCCGGCCGCGGCGGCGGCGGCTTCCTCCGGCTGCATGGCCAGGGCGGCGGCGAAGTCGTCGGCGCCCAGCAGGTCCCCCTGGGTCATCAGGGTGGTGCGCTCCACGAGCTGCTTGAGCTGGCGGATGTTGCCCGGCCACGGTTGGCCCCGCAGCCACTGCAGGGCGGCCTCGTCGATCTCCAGGCCGCAGCGGCGGTAGACCTGGCCGGCGCCGCGGGCGAAGTGGCGGGCCAGCAGGGGGATGTCCCCCGGCCGCTGGCGCAGGGGCGGCATGTGCACGACGATGAGGTTGAGCCGGTAGAGCAGGTCCTCCCGGAAGTCGCCCGACTCGACCAGCTCCAGCAGGTTGCGGTTGGTCGCCGAGACGACGCGCACGTCCACCGAGCGGGTCTGGCTCGACCCCAGGACCTCGAAGGTGCAGTCCTGCAGCACCCGCAGCAGCTTGACCTGGCAGCCCGGGTCGAGATCGCCGATCTCGTCGAGGAAGATGGTGCCGCCATCGGCCAGCTCGAAGCGGCCCTTGCGGTCCTGCCGGGCGTCGGTGAAAGCGCCCCGCACGTGGCCGAACATCTCGCTCTCGAAGAGGGTGGAGGAGATGCCGCCGAGGTTGACCTTGACGAAGGCCTGGTCGCGGCGGCCGCTGTTGCGGAACAGGGCCTGGGCGATCTCGTCCTTGCCGGTGCCGCTCTCGCCGGTGATCAGCACCGAGGCCTCGGTGGGCGCCACGCGGCTCACGACCTCCAGCACCCTGAGCAGACCGGGGTCCTCGCCGATGACGTTGGCGAAGTCGCCCTGGCCATCGAGCTGCTCGCGGGTGAGCGCGCCCGGGGCGGCCGGTCCCGCCGCGGCCAGGCCCAGGGCCCTCTTCACCACCTGCAGGATCTGCTCGTTGGTCCAGGGCTTGGTGATGAAATCGGCGGCCCCGGCCTTGATGCCGGCCACGGCCAGCTCGATGGAGCCCCAGGCCGTCATGAGCACCACCGGCAGCCCGGCCTGCCGCCCCTTGATCTCCTTCAGCAGCTCCATCCCCTCCTCGCCGCTGGTGCGCCGCGAGAAGTTCATGTCCTGCAGGACCAGCTCGCAGCCGCCGCGTTCCAGCCGCCGCAGGGCCTCGGCCGGAGAGGCGGCGGTGGCGGTGCGGTACCCGGCCTGCTTGAGCAGCAGCGACAGGGACGCGGTCACCGAGGGATCGTCGTCGACTACCAGGATCATCGCTTTGCCTCTCATTCGGAGTGCAGGGCCTCGGCCGGCCGCACGCGGCAGGCCAGGCGCCCCGGGTACAGGCTGCAGACGACCACGAGCCCGTAGACCACCAGCGCCGCGAGAGCCAGGCTGAGGATGAAGACGCCGGCGCCGTAGTCGAGCAGATCGAGCAGCGGCAGCTGCACGATCAGCACCACGGCGGCGAGGACGCCGACGCTGGCCACCAACAGCATCTCCCCGGTCAGCTGCCCGAAGATACCGACCGCCGACCCGCCCAGGGCCCTCCTGAGGCCGATCTCCTCAACCCTCAGGGTGGCCCGCTGCCACAAGACGCCGCTCAACGACAGGGCCACCATGCCCAGGACCAGGGCCGAGACCACCCCGAGGGCGAAGAGGGGCACCAAGGTCAGCTTGAAGGCCGCGGCGCGGTGCTCCGCCAGGGGGGTGATCTCGACTCCGTGGCCCGGCGCCATCGCCCGCAGCCGCCGGTCGATCGCCTCCTGGGCCTCCAGGGGCGTGCCGGGACGCACCCTGACCAGGAAGTGGGAACTGTTCGCGTCCGCGTCCAGGCGCTGGAAGACGAAGAAACCGGGATCGGCCATCTCGCCGCTGCGGCGGTAGTCGGAGACCACCCCGACGATCCGCCCGTGGAACCCCTGCCACTCCTCGATCCGCCGGCCGAGGGGGTCCTCGTCGCCGAAGAGGGCCTCGGCGAGGGGCCGGGTGATGACGACCGGCTCCCAGTCCAGGGCCGCGTCCTCCTCGCCGAACCACCTTCCGTTCACCACCTCGAGCCCGAGGGTATGGTGGAACTCGTCCGAGACGGCGCCGTTGGAGACGAAGCGGCCGTCGACCATGAACGGGGCCTGGAGACCGAAGACGAAGGGAAGGGCCCTGGAGTATGCGTGGGAGACCGACTCGACCCAGTCGAACCCGCGCAGGGCCAGGTAGACCTGCTCGCGGCTGACGGGGGCCGCCCCGCCCTCCGGCTCCATCATCCGGTCCGGGTGGAAGACCACGACCCATCTGTCCTCGTAGGAGTACCCCAGGGGCCGCCGGTAGTTGCCGGCCTGGTCCAGGGCGAGGGAGAGGGTGACGAAGAGGAGCACGAAGGAGATGAAGATCTGCAGGGCCGTCAGGGCGTTCGCCTTCTTGCGGTTCCAGACGATCTTGCAGAGGTGACGGATCATCGCTTCCTCCTTCCGAAGGCGTCCACGACATGGAGGCGCGACATCTTCCACGCCGGCCAGACGCCGGAGACGAGACCGAAGAACAGGGTCATCACCAGGCCGTACAGGAAGATGCGGTGATTGAGCTGGAAGTCGGCATACTGCACGATACCGACGGCGCCGAGCATCTGCAGGACCAGCCAGGCGAGGGCCAGCCCCAGGGCGCCGCCCAGGAGCGTGAGGATGACGTTCTCCGCCAGGAACTGGCCCACCAGGGTCAGCGACGAGCCGCCGAAGGCCTTGCGCACGCCGATCTCCGAAGCGCGCTCGAGGATGCGGGTGGTGTTGATGTTGACCAGGCTGACCACCGGGAGGAGCATGAAGAGCAGGGCGAGGACGCCGATGAGCACCATGAGCCCGCGGCCGGTCACCGTGCCCAGGACGAAAACGATGTTCGCCACCATGTCCAGCAGCGTCGTCGGACCGCCGCTCAGGCGGTTGATCTCGCCGGGATTGGGGTACTCGACGCGCGTGAGCACGTCGGCGAACTCCTCTTGGATGAGGGGGATCGCCGCCGCGCCCGGCGCCAGGATCAGCGCCTGGAAGTGTCCGAAGACCGAGTCGTAGCGCCGGTACGCATCCGACTCGAAGGCGCTGTGGGGCACCCAGATGTCGGCGAAGGGAACGAGGCGGAAGGCCGGCACGTTGGGCACGACCCCGACGACGCGGAAAGAGAGGTCCTTGAGGTCGATGTAGCGGCCCACGGCCTGCTCTTCCCCGAAGAACACGCGGCGCGTCGCCTCGTTGATCACCGCCACCCGCCGGCCCTCCTCCACCTCCTCCGCGGAATAGGGGCGCCCCTCGAGGAAGTCGAACTCGAGGATCTCCCAGAAGGCCCCGTCCGTGCACTTGAGCTGGGACTCGATCTTCCCGCCCTCGCGGAAGGTGGTCACCGTCGTGCTCGTGCGGTAGATGGAGACCTTCTCCGCCTTCGTCAGGGGAGAGACGTAGCGCTCGAGAAAGGCGTAGCTCGGCCCCTGGAGGCGATAGCCCGGCGACTCGTCGTGCTCCCCCCTCATGGAGCTCAGCAGCAGGGTGCGGTCCGACCGCGTCTCCGGCGGGAAAGAGCCGAAGAGGTGGTCGAACAAGGAGGCCGCCACCATCAGCACCATGAGGGTGAAGCTGATGGTGAAGAGGCTGATGCAGGTGAAGAGCTTGCGCCGCAGCAGCACCTTCAGGGCCATCTTCATGTAGTTCTTCAGCATGACCGCCTCCCGCGTTTCCCTTCAGTCGTGGTGCAGGGCCTCGGCCGGCCTGACGCGCGCCGCCAGCCAGCTCGGATAGAGGCCGCACAGCAGCACCAGCAGATAGAGCACCAGCGCAGCCGCGGCGAGACCGCCCATGGCGATGTGGATCGGTATCCAGCTGCGAAGGACCAGACTGAGCAGATCGAAATGGAGGATGGGCACACAGCCCAGGGCGACAGCTGCCGTGGCCAGCACGGCCAGCTCGCCGAGGAACAGGGCGTAGACGTTGCCGCCGGCGGCCCCGACGGCCCGGCGGACCCCGATCTCCCGGGTGCGGCGGCGCACGGCCTGCCACAGTATGCCGCTCAGCCCCAGGGCCACCATGAGCATCAGCAGGCTGCTGATCAGGGCGGTGTTCTTCAGACTCTCGATCCGGCCGGCTTGCTTGCGGTCATGCATCTCCGCCAGGGAGCGCACGTCGAAGCGCAGGGCCTGGTCCGCCGGCACGACGGCGCGCACCTTGTTCCGGAGTTCTTCACCGAAGTCCGCTCCCCTCCGCGAAGGGCTTCTCAGGAGGAGATGGACCCCGCCGTATGACTCCAGCGTACCGACTCGCGTGTCGGGAAGGAGGAGAAAGAGCGTGCCCGGTAGCGTGCTCCATGAGGACCCGTACTTCCCGTAATAGAGGCAGTCTTCCACGACACCTACCACCAGGAGCTTGAAAGACCCCCGATGCGGCATGTTTGTGGTCGTATATCCCTCCAGTCCGTACTGCTCTACTATCTGTGCCGCGTCGATGATCTTGCCAAGCGGATCCTGGTCGCCGAACAGCGCGCGGCTGAGCCGGCGGTCCATGACGGCCGGGCTCCGGTCACCCGAGAGCGCCTCGTCTTCCGGCTCGAACCAGCGCCCGCTCTCCAACTGCAGCCCCAGCGTCTCCAGGCCCTCCTGCGAGAGGGAGACCGCGGCAATCTCGTTCCACGCGGCCAGGCCTCCGAACGGCGACTGGTTGGCAATCGCTACCGACTCGACGGCGCCGAGAGCCTCCATCTC
>CAZEHQ010000004.1:50681-57762 GCA_964512165.1 uncultured Gemmatimonadaceae bacterium
TCTCGACGGCGAACAACACCCAGCCGACGCCCATGAAGGCGACGATCACGAAGACCAGCGTCAGCTCGCCGACGAGCAACAGGTTGGTCCGCCGCCGGTTCCACGCCAGCCGGCACAGGTGTAGAATCATGTGCTCCTCCCGGTCAGGGCCTGCACCGGATGCAGGCGCGCCATTCTCCAGGCCGGATAGGCGCCGGACAGGGCGCCGAAGAGCACGGCGCACAGGGTGCCGTAAGCGAAGGCGCGAAGCATCAGCAGGATGTCGAGGGTGCCCGGTGCGAAGTGCATCCAGAGGCCCAGGCTGAGGGGCAGGCTGAGCAACCCGCCCACCAGGGTGAGCAGCACGTTCTCGGCGATGAACTGGCCCACGAGGGTCCGCGACGAGCCGCCGAAGGCCTTGCGGACCCCGATCTCGTCGGCGCGCTCCTCGATGCGGCTGATGTTGATGTTGACCAGGTGCAGAACGGGAAGCATCAGTACCAGCAGCACGACGCCGGCGGCGATCAGTACCGTTCGCAGCACGATGCCGGCGATGGCCGAAGGCCCCTCGGCGAGTCGCCGCCAGTCTTCCTCGAGCACCCATTCCTCGAAGGCGGTGAGGAGCGGGGCGGACAGCAGAGTGTCCACTTCCCCCGGCTCTACCCGTGGCAGCACCGCGGCGAATTCCGCCCGTACGCGCTCCCGGTCCTCCGCCCGCCGCGCCAGCACCGCGGCGCTGAATCCGCCCCCGTCCCTCAGCCGGTAGGGACGCCACTCCCCGGCTGGCGCCGTGGTCACCGGCACCCATGCGTCGGTCCCGGCGCTCACTCTCGGGCTGTGGCTGCGGGAGACGACCCCGGCGACACGGTGAGGCCGGCCGTCGAGAGGCACGCTCTTTCCCACGGCCTCGATCGATCCGAAGAACCGCCTGGCAAAGGGTTCGCTGATGACGGCGACGAAAGCGCCGGCGTCGACTTCGGCTCCCGTGTAGGGACCGCCCTCGATAAAATCGAAGCCGAAGACCTCCCAGAAAGCGCCATCGGTGGAACGCACTTCCACGCCGGCTTCCTCTGCGCCACCGTGCAGCCCCCGCGTCTCCGGACGAGAGAAGATGGTCACGTTCTCCGCGGTCTCGAGGGGCCGCACATAGCGGTCCAGAAACGCGTAGGCAGGCGATATGGGCCATATACCCCGCCCATGGGAGAAGTCCCGGCTGCGATCTCCGACCACTACTCTCGAGAGATGCAGGGTTCGGTCGTTGTGGATCTCCGGCGGACTGTTCCCTGTCACCTCCCCGATCTGCACGTCGAGGATCATCGTCGCGGTAATCGCCGCGATCAGCGTGGTGCATATCCCCAGGAGGTTCACCACGGTGAAGTACTTGTGCCGCCAGCACACCTTGAGGGCGACCTTGAGGTAGTTCCTCAGCATGCCGTCCTCACTGGACCTGGCGGCCGTCGAAGAGGCGCACCGTTCGTTCGGTGCTCTCCGCCAGGCGCTGGTCGTGGGTCACCATGACGATGGTGGCGCCCTCGTCGTTGAGCTGCCGCAGGATGGCCATGATCTCGTCGCCCATGCGGCTGTCGAGGTTGCCCGTGGGCTCGTCGGCGAGCAGGATGCGCGGCTTGCCGACGATGGCCCGGGCCACGGCCACGCGCTGCTGCTGGCCGCCCGACAGCTGCGACGGGAAGTGGCGCACCCGCGAGCCGAGGCCGACTCGCTCCAGCGCCTCCAGGGCCATCTGCCGCCGTTCCTTGCCCGACAGCCCGCGGCGGTAGAGGAGGGGGATCTCGACGTTGTCCACCACGTTCAGATCCGCGATGAGGTGGAAGGTCTGGAAGATGAAGCCCACCTCCTCGTTGCGGATGCGGGCCAGGTAGCGGTCGGCGTAGGAGTTGATGTGACGCCCGTTGAGGCTCACGTCGCCCGCGGACGGTTCGTCGAGCAGGCCCATGACGTTGAGCAGGGTGCTCTTGCCCGAGCCCGAGGGCCCCATGATCGAGATGAACTCCCCCGGGTCGACGGTGAGGTTGATGTGGCTCAGGGCCAGGGTCTCGATCTTGTCGGTGCGGTACACCTTCTCGATGCCATCGAGCTGGATCACGGCTCTCTCTCCTTTACTTGATCTGGACCTCGTCCAGGTGCAGGTAGTCCTTCATGCTGGAGATGATCACCTCGTCGCCTTCGAGGAGTCCTTCCACCACTTCGTAGTGCTCGAAGCTGGCGATGCCGACGCGGATCCCGGTCTTCACCGCCGTGCCGCCGTGGATGACGAAGACCTCGTGCAAGCCCGCTCCCCCTGAGATGAAAGGCCCCCGCTTGAGGCGCAGGGCCCGGTCCTTGCGGGCGGTGACGATGTAGGCGTCGACGCGCTGGTTGGGTCTGAGCAAGGCGTGTGCCGAGACCTCCAGCTCCACTACCAGGGTGATGATGTTGTTGTCCACCGTGGGCAGGATGCGAGCGACGCGGCCGTTGACGAAGGTCTCCTCGTCGACGCGCAGGCGCACCGCCAGCCCGGTGGCGAGGCGGCGGGCGTGGAGGTCGGAGACGGTGACGTCGGCGCGGAAGGAGCTGAGGTCGGCGATGCGGGCGATCTCCTCGCCCTGGCGGATGGGGGCGCCCACGACGGGTGAGACCGCGGTGAGGACGCCGTCCCGGTCGGCCAGGACGCGGGCCCGCTCCAGGCGGCGGCGGGCCTCCTCGCCCTCCCGCTCGAGGGTCCTCATCTCCACCTCCAGCGCCTCCACCTGGGCCCGGGTCGACTCGAGCCGGTTGCGGCGGTCCTCCTCGATCTGCTGCAGCTCGATCGCGGTGCGCTGCGCCTCCAGCTGCACCTGCTGGAAGTCCTCCTGGGAGACGGCGCCGATCTTCTGCAACTCCACGTACTGGCCGACGCGGGTCTGGAGGCGCTGCAGGTCGAGCTTCTTCAGGCGCATCCGGGTGTCGAGATCGCTCAGTCTCTGGCGTTCGTCCAGCTCCAGCTGGGTGCGGCGGTTGCGCTTGAGGGCGAGATCCTCCTCGCGTCTCTCCACCTCGAGGCGGGCCCCGTTCAGGTCCAGCTCGACGATGGGCCGGCCCTTCTCCAGCACGGCCCCCGGCTTCTCCAGGATGCGCACGAGCCGCGTGTCGATGGGGCTGAAGAGGACCTGCTCGAACTCGGGCACGATCGTGCCCGAGGCGGTGATCGTCTCCTCCACCGGGCCCTGCTGCACCTTGGCGGTGCGGATGCGGTCGGCGTCCACCGACGGCCGGATGAGCCCGGGCAGCCACAGGAAGAGCCAGACCGCCGCCGCCAGTCCCGCCGCCGAGGCGGCGATGCGCTTGATGCGCCGGCGCCGCTGGAAGGTCGGGTCCACCGGCCGGTCCATGGGATTGCTGGAGGTCTGCTCGTCCATGGGAAGCTCCTTGAACAAATCCCGTGCCAGGCGGCACAGCGGCTGCTGCGGGGCGATCGCGGGCTGTGACGCCACGGATGTGTCCGCTTCCGAACAGCGGCCTTTCCGATTGTGGACACTCCGCCGGAGGTCGGAGACCGATGGGCCGCCGGGGCTGCGGCGCAGCAACCCGGGCGGCACCGATTCAGGAGGTTCCGCTGGAGCCGGGGAAGTGGGGGGCGAGCAGGTCCTTTCGACCTCGTTGAGAGCCCCTTGACTCTATTCAGGCCCGCCGGGTAAGCTCCCTGAAATCTCATTCACACTCACCAGGGAGCGAGGGCCATGACCCTAGATCAGCTTATTCAGAAGCGCCTGGTCGAACTGAAGATGAAGCGGAGCGAGCTTGCCCGTGGCATGGGCTATGCGCAGGACAAGCTCGGCAAGGGCTGCATTCGGATTGACCGGATACGCGGAGGGGATCTGTACTTGGCGTGGGATCTCCGGGAGAGACTCGCCAAGGGCTTGCAGGTCTCCACCGAAGTGGTAGAGGCCGCCATCGACGGCACGCAGGAGGCTCGGCATGCCGCGTGGAGAGCCGCGTTCAGGCCGTACGGCGTCGTGCTCACCGAGAACACCGGGCGGCCTACGTGCTCGCTGTTCATCTTCGCCGTGAGCGGCGAGGGGGACAAGCTCACCCTCCGCTTCGAGGAAGGGTCCGATCCGGCCACGTTCGTCGAGCAGGCGCTACGGAAGTTGCCGGAGCAGGTCATGGGGCTTGGGGCGACCACCGGCTTCGTCGTGAACTACACGCCGGACACGGCCATCCTCTACGACAGGGAAGGCCGCCAGGTCGAAGAGTTGGACGAAGTGATGGAGGCCCGGACTTCGGGAGCCACCATCGGCGGCAAGTGGGTCAGTGGCGAAACCCTGTCGGGGTTGCTTGGGCCTCTGGAGGTCCGGGAAGGTTGACGCAGGGAAGGGCGCCGAACCTCACTCCCGCAGAGGGTCCTCCCGCAGCCAGGTGACCCAGCTCATGATCTCGTCCTGGCGGCCGCTCATCTCGACCTCCACCAGGGACGGTCCGGCGGCGGCCAGGGCCCGCTCCAGGGCGGGCCGGAAGCCGCCGAGGTCGGAGACCTTCTCGGCGTGGATCCCGAAGGAGCGGGCGAAGGCCGTGAAGTCGGGGTTGGTCAGCTCCGTGTCGATGGTGCGGCCCTCGCAGTCGCGTAGCTGCGACCCTTTGATCGCGGTCAGGGCAGAATCGTTGACGACGACGATGGTCACGTCGATGCCGTAGCGAACGGCGGTGGCCAGCTCGAAGCTGCCCATGAGGAAGCCGCCGTCCCCGGAGAAGCAGACCACGGGGCGGTCGGGCCGCGCCAGCCGGGCCCCGAGGGCGGCGGGGAAGGCGTGGCCCAGGGAGACGCCGATGCAGGGGTAGAGGAAGCTCTCGGGGTCGCGGACGGGGTACTCGGCGAAGGCCGAGTAGCCGATGCCGTGGACGTCCACCGAGAGGATGCCGTCGTCGGGCAGGACCTCGCGGATCTCGGGCAGCAGCGGCAGCGGCGGCTGCGCCGCGAACCGCCGGCGCCAGGTCTCCAGCAGCGGCATCCAGTCGCCGCCGCCCCCGGGCACCTGTTCGCACAGGCTCTGCAGGCTGAGGCGCAGGTCCCCGGCGATGCCGACGTCGCAGTCGTACTCGCGGCCGATCTCGCCGGCCTCGGGATCGAGCTGGATCAGGGGCCGCGGGAAGCGGCACTCCCACTGGCTGGTGTCGATGGAGGTGAAGCGGCAGCCCACGGCGAGGGTGCAGTCGGCGGCCTCCACCGCCTGCCGTCCGAGGTAGCCGCGGATGTCGAGCAGGGCCAGCTCGTGGTCCTCGGGCAGGGCGCCCTTGCCGCGGCGGGTCGCCACCACCGGCGCCCGGAGCTTCTCGGCCAGGGCCCGCAGTTGTTCCCGGGCCCGCCCCGTGATCACGGCGTTGCCGGCGAGCAGCACCGGCCGCGCGGCAGCCCGCAGACTCCGGGCCGCCTCTTCCAGCAGCGCCTCGTCGGGTGTCCCCGCGGCGAGCGAGGGCACGCGGTCCGGGACCTCCAGTCCGTCCGCCGGCCCGGTGACCGCGTCCTGGGGGAACTCCAGCATCGCCGTCCCCGGCCGCGGCGCCCGCAGGACGCGGAAGGCCTGCTCCACCACGCGCGGGATGTCGGCGGCGGTGCGGGCGATCTCCCGGTAGCGGGTGATGGGCTCGAAGAAGGACATCTGGTCGAGGCCGTGGAACAGCTTGGCGGGATCGCGCCCGTAGTGCCGCGAGTCGTGCTGGCCGGTGATCAGGAGCACGGGCACGCAGTCGGTGTAGGCCTGCAGCAGCCCCGTGGAGGCGTTGCTGGCGCCGGGTCCGGGCACGGTGAGGGCGACGCCCACGTCGCCGCCGGCGCGGGCGTAGCCGTCGGCCATGACCGTGGCGCCGTACTCGTGGCGGACGAGGTAGTGGTCGATGGCGCCGGCGCCGCGGCGCAGCAGGGAGTCGTAGATCTGCAGGTTCTGGGTGCCGGGCATGCCGAAGATGCAGCGCACGCCCTGGGCCTTCAGGCACTCGACGAGGAGGTCGCCGCCCCTCATGACTCGACCAGCAGTTCCGGGGTGGCCTCCACGCCGGGGAGCAGGCTGGTGTAGCGATCGCCCCTGGAGCCGGCCCCTCCGCGCACCAGGAAGACGCTGTGGGGATGGCTGTCCACGTCGACCCAGGCGGTGTCGGTGCTGCAGTAGCGGACCGTGTACCCGGCGCGCCGGCGGTCGCTGCGGTTGGCGTCGCTGCCGTGGAGGATGAAGGAGTCGTGGATCGACAGGCTTCCGGCGCCCATCTCCAGGGTCACCGCCGAGGCCTCCTGCTCCGCGGAGACGGGCACGCTCCGCCGGAGCATCTGGTCGTCGCCGGAGTCGACGGTCTCCAGCTCGCGCCAGCCGCGGTGGGAGCCGGGGATGACCTGCATGGCGCTGTTGCCGGCGTCGGCGTCGTCGACGGCGAGCCACAGGGTGACGACGTCGGTGCCGTGGACGCTGGGCCAGTAGGTGTTGTCCTGGTGCCAGCCCACCTTCACCGGGGAGCCGGGCTGCTTGATGAAGACGGAGGAGTAGACCAGGATCAGGTTCGGCCCGAGAACCGACTCGACGGCGTCGAGGACCCGGGGGTGGCGGCAGAGTTCCAGCCAGCGCAGGTCCCTAACGTGGGGCTCGCCCACGTAGCTGTCGCGGTCCAGGGCGCGGTCGGAGGGCTGCGGCAGCGGTGTCGCCAGGGCCTCTTCCAGCATGGCCCGCAGGTCCCCGGACTCGGCCGCGGTGAGGACTTCCCGAAAGAGGCAGTATCCCAGCTCGGCGAAGCGCGCCGGGTCGGTGTTCAGAGGAGTGGAAGACATCTCTTCGTCTCGAGGTCAGGCCCGCCGGAGCGATCCCGGCCGGCGCGGGAAGTGTAGGCCCGGGCCGCGACCCGGGACAACGCCCGCGGCAGGGGCGCGCCGGGCCTGTGGTGTGACAACGCGGCGGCGCAGACCCGCCGACTTGGGACGGCTGCGGACCGGGCCCGCCCGCCCTGCGGCGGCCAGCACCGGGGCAACGCCCGCCGGCCTGGTTCCTCCCGGTTCGCGGCGGCGACCGCACCACGGCGCAGATCCGCCCGGTTACGGCGGTCCCGGCGGCGCAGACCCGCACAACTTGCGGCGTGGCGGCCCGGG
>CAZEHQ010000005.1:0-52086 GCA_964512165.1 uncultured Gemmatimonadaceae bacterium
TCTTCGTGGGCCCCGAGGGGGGCTTCGCGCCGGAGGAGGTGGACGCCCTCGGCGCCCTCGGGGCGCGGAAGTTCGCGTGGGGGAATCGAAGGCTGCGCGCCGAGACCGCCGCCGTCGTCCTGTCGGCGATGGTCATCACCGTGATGGAGTGGCAATGCGAAGAGACTGCAGCATCCTCGTTCTGAGCGGTCCCAACTTGAATCTCCTCGGCACTCGCGAGCCCGAGGTCTACGGTTCCCATACCCTCGCCGGCATCGAGGAGCGGGTGAGGGCCGCCGCCGCCGAGATGGGCGCCGAGGTCCGCTGCCGGCAATCGAACCACGAGGGCGAGTTGGTCGAGGCCGTGCACGAGGCCCGCGGCTGGGCCGACGGTGCCGTCTTCAACCCCGGGGCCTTCACCCACTACAGCCTCGCCCTGCGCGACGCGGTCTCGGCGGCGGGACTGCCCACCGTCGAGGTGCACCTGTCCAACGTCCACGGCCGCGAGTCCTTCCGCCGCCGCTCGGTGATCGCCCCCGTCTGCCTCGGCCAGATCGCCGGCTTCGGCCCGGACAGCTATGTCCTCGGATTGCGCGCGGTGGTGGGACGGGTACGGGCGGAAGACGGCTGAGGGCGGCACCGATCGCCGCCTTCCCGGAGAGAGACCGCTGGCCGCCGGGCCGGGGCCCGGGAGCGGCAGGCCCTCAGAAGGCGTGACGGTAGACGAGCTGAACCGCGGGCTTTCCCGCGGCGTCGAGGGACAGGGTGGGGAAGACCTTCCGGGTCTTGGTGCGAGGGATCAGGGCCACACCCAGGCAGCCGGCGGCGAGCACGCCCGAGCTCCAGCCCCAGAGGCGAGCCCGGTCGGCCTTGTCCTCGAGGTCCTGGGCCCGGGCGAGCAGACCGGCCTGATCTTCCAGGTCCGAGTTGTTGTTCCGGTTGATCTGCGCCTCCTCATCGCGGGCGGAGGCGGTGTCGAACTGGAGCCAGGAGATGAGTCCGAGGGCCACGGTCCCGCCGAGGAAGCTGATGTACGGGAACTCCCGGACCTGGACGACGCGGGCCTGGCTGCCCAGGGAATCGAGGGTGACCACCTTGGAGACTTCGGCAACGTCGAAGGTGTGGATCTCTCCGTTTCCGCTCCGCAGGATGAGGAGATCGTCGTCGCGATTGAGCAGCTGCCCCATGACCACGGTGCCGTCGGCCAGGTAGATGCGGGCGTCGGGAGCGCCCTGCGCCAGCAGCGCCGCGGGCTGCAGGGCGAGACAGGTGACCACGATCAGAGAGACCATCGGACGCATGGCGCGCCTCCCGCGTAAGGTGTTGCACCGCAAGGCGAACTCGTTTCCAACGGCGGTCTTCGGCAATATACGGTTCGCCGTGGGGCCGTCAACGACATGAGGTTGGACGCGGACTCGATCCCGCGGGCCACGGTGGCGCAGATCGAGGCGGCCCTGGCGCGCGTCGGCGCCGGCCGGCGGGTCATCGCCCTCCTGGAGCGTGATCCCCGCGCCGGGGTGCGTCGGCTGGCGATGCGCGAGCGGCGGCGCTACCGGGCGCGCATGGCCGAGAGCAGGCGCCGGCGCCGGCTGCGGGATCTCGAGGAGCGCTACTGGCAGGAGGGCCTGTCGCGCGTGGCCGGGGTGGACGAGGTCGGGAGGGGATGCCTGGCGGGTCCGGTGGTGGCCGCGGCCGTCGTGCTGCCCCCGGAGGCGTCCGTGGCCGTAGAGCTCTTCGACCTCGACGACTCCAAGGTCCTCGACGCCGACGCCCGCTCCCGGCTCCGGGACGAGATCCTCGCCCTGGCCCTCTCCTGGGCCGTCGCCCCGGTGGCCGCGGAGGTGATCGACCGGATCAACATCCTCGAGGCCTCCATGGAGGCGATGCGCATGGCGATCTCGGGCCTCGAGCCGGCCCCGGACCGGGTCCTGGTGGACGGCTCCCGGGCTCCGGGCAGCGGCCTGCCCGAGACCGCCGTCGTCGACGGAGACGCGCGCTCCCTGAGCATCGCCGCCGCCTCGGTGGTGGCCAAGGAGCACCGCGACCGGATGATGGAGGAGCTCCACCCGCGGTTTCCCGAGTACGGCTTCGACACCAACAAGGGTTACGCGAGCCCCGCGCACCGGGAGGCTCTGGCGCGCCACGGTCCCTGCGCGCTCCACCGCCTCACGTTCTCTCCCCTGGCTCAGCGCGAGCAGCTCAGCCTGGACCTCGGCCCGGACACCGGGCGGGACGGGGAGACCGTCGCCGCCGACTACCTCCTCGAGAAGGGGTACCGCGTCCTGCACCGCCGCTACCGAGCCGCCGGCGGCGAGATCGATCTCATCGCCGCCGACGGGGACTGCTGTGTCTTCGTCGAGGTCAAGTCCACCGACCGGGCGTCGGGTCGACCGGAGGACCGGGTCCGCCGGGACAAGCGCCGCAAGCTGATCCGCTGTGCCCGTCGGTTCGTGGAGAGAGCCGCCCCGGGGACGGAGTACCGGTTCGACGTGGTCGCCGTCGATCTCTCCGACCGGACTCCGGCCGTCGAGCACATGGAGGACGCCTTCGACGCCGGGGCCTGAGACGGACCGCCGGTCCTACCGCCCCGGCTCTCGGTACACCACCCGTCCGGCCACAACCGTCGCCACCGCCCGTCCGACGAGCTCGGAGCCGGCGAAGGGGGTGTTGCGCGCACGGGAGCGGAAGGCGGCGGGGTCGACGGTCCAGCGGCGGGCCGGGTCGATGACCGTGACATCGCCCGGATCGCCCTCGGCCAGCCGTCCGCCGGGCAGACCCAGGATGCGGGCCGGCGCCGCGGACCAGCGATCGACGAGGGCCGGCATGTCGAGCAGGCCGGTCTCCACGAGGGATGCCATCGAGAGTCCGATGGCCGTCTCCAGCCCGACGATGCCGAAGGCCGCCTCGGGCAGGGGACAGGTCTTTTCCTCCACCGTGTGCGGCGCGTGATCGGTGGCGATCGT
Organism: uncultured Gemmatimonadaceae bacterium; assembly: GCA_964512165.1. Classification (GTDB taxonomy): domain Bacteria; phylum Latescibacterota; class UBA2968; order UBA8231; family UBA8231; genus UBA8231. The sequence goes on from CAZEHQ010000005.1 coordinate 2,943, forward strand.
GTCGACCGTCCCGTCGGCCAGCCCGGCGACAATGGCGGCCACGTCGGCCGCCGAGCGCAGGGGGGGCGCCATCTTCGCCAGCGGTCCCTGGCGGGCCACTTCCTCATCGGTGAGGATGAAGTGATGGGGCAGCGCTTCGCAGGTCACGGGCAGGCCCTCGGCCTTGGCGGCGCGGACCAGCTCCACCGTGCCCGCGGTGCTGATGTGGGCGATGTGCAGGGGCCCGCCGGTCCGGCGGACGAGGTCGATGTCCCGCCGGATCATCTCCTCCTCGCCCGCCGCGGGCATGCCCCGCACACCAAGACGGGCGGAGACCTCGCCCTCGTGCATGCAGCCGCCGGCGGTGAGGGACCGCACCTCCTCGTGCGGAAAGAGAGGACGGCCGAGCCGCCGGGCCTCCTCGAGGGCGGCGCGCATGAGGGCCTCCTCCTCCACCGGGTCGCCGTCGTCGGAGAACGCCACCGCCCCGGCCTCTGACATCTCCGCGAGGGGGGCCAGCTCCCGGCCGGCGCGTCCCAGGGTGATCGACCCGATGGCGTGGACCCGGACGCGGGCGTCCCGCACGGCGCGCCCGGCGAGGTCGCGCACGCGCTCGGCGGAGTCCGGCGGCGGCTCGGTGTTCGGCATGGCGGCGACAGCGGTGAAGCCGCCCGCGGCGGCGGCGGCGGTGCCGGAGGCGATCGTCTCCTTGTGCTCGAACCCCGGCTCGCGCAGGTGGACGTGAGAGTCGATGAAGCCCGGGCAGACGATCAGCCCCGCAGCGTCGAGGACCTCCGCTCCCGGCGCTGCCCGGCCGGCGACCCGGCCCTCGGAGATGATCAGGTCGCCCACGGTGTCGACGCCGCGGGCGGGGTCGACGACGCGTCCACCCCGCAGGACCAGGTCCCCCCCCGTGTCTCCCCTCATTCCCTTCCTTCCTCTGCCTGCCGCAGACTGCGAAGAAAGCCGCAGGCTTCGTCATGAGTCATCCACGGCGGCACCGTCCACCCGCGGCGCCTCAGGGCGACGGCGAGCTGCAGGGCGCCGGGCAGCTCCGCGGGATGCTCCGGGTCCGCGGAAGCGCTGATCCGGTCGAGGGTTTCCCGCGTGGCGCCTTGCCAGCGCACCCGTCCGGCGTCCAGACAGGTGATGCGGCCGCAGAGCTCCGCCACCAGGTCCATGTCGTGGCTGATCAGCACCAGCCCGTGCCCGCCGCCGGCGAGTTCCGTGAGCAGGGCCGCGATCCTCTCCCGGTTGCCGCGGTCGAGCCCGGCGGTGGGCTCGTCCAGGACCAGGATGGAGGGACGGATGGAGAGCACGCCGGCGATCGCCGCCCGCCTCCGCTCCCCGCCGCTGAGGCCCAGGGGAGGCCGGGAGCCGAACTCCGGGGCGGGCAGGCCCACGGCGTCGAGCGCGGCGAGGGCCCGCCGCTGCGACTCGGCTTCGTCATGGCCGTGGTTCCGCGGGCCGAAGGCGACGTCCTCCTGCACCGTCTCCTCGAAGAGCTGGGTCTCGGGGAACTGGAAGACCAGCCCCACCTCCCGGCGCACGGCCGCCGCGTCGCCCGTGCGCCATATGTCGCTGCCGTCGAGCAGGACCTGCCCCGTCGTCGGCCGCAGCAGCCCGTTGAGGTGCTGCGCCAGGGTGGTCTTGCCCGAACCGCCGGGGCCCAGCAGGCCGGTGATCACGCCGCCGGGGACCTCCAGGTCGACCCCGTGCAGAGCCGCCACCGGCGCCGGCAGACCGCCGCGGTAGGTGTGTCCCACCCGCTGTGCGGACAGCCGGCTCGAAGCGGCTTCGGAGTCGCCGGAGGCGGGAGCTTCCGGATGGTGACCGTGGGCGGAGAAGCGGTCCGTCAGCCAGCCCGCGAGTCCCTCCAGGTCCAGGGCGTCGGCAGCACTCCCTCCCGCCGCCTCCGCGGCCTCGGCGGCAAAGGGCGCGGAGAGGCCGATCCGGCGCAGCCGGGAGCCGCCGGAAAACACCCTGGACGGCGGGCCGTCCTCCAGGATCCGGCCCTCGCACAGGATCAGGAGGCGCCCGGCCTCGGCCGCCTCCTCCGGAGACTGGGTGATCTGCAGGAGGGTCAGGCCGTGCCGGCGCCAGAGCCGGGCCATGGTCTCGATCAGGCCGCGGCGGCTCCCGGGGTCCAGCAGAGCCGTGGGCTCATCCAGCACGAGGTAGCGGGGCCGCACGGCCACGGCCGAGGCGATGGCGAGCCTCTGGCGCTCTCCGCCCGACAGCAGATGGGGTGGGTGGTTCCGGTAGACGTCGAGGTTGAACTCCCGCAGAACCTCCTCCACCCGGCGGCGCATGGCCCCCGGCTCGACACCGTGGTTCTCCAGTCCGAAGGCGATCTCGGACTCGACCGTCGGCGCCACGAGCTGGTCGTCCGGATGCTGGAAGACCATCGCCACCCGGCGCCGGATCTCCGGGAGGTGGGCCTCCTCCGCCGTGGACAGACCGTCGACGCTGACGGTGCCCGAGGTCGGCCGTTGAAGGGCGTTGAGGGTGCGGGCGAGGGTGGTCTTTCCGGAGCCGTTCGGACCCATGAGCGCTACCCACTCGCCCTGGGCCACCTCCAAGTCGAGGCCACGCAGGGCCTGGATGCCGCCGGGGTGCTCGACGGAGAGGGCTCGAGTACGGATCATCGCCCGGGAGTGGAGGATGCGTTGCCCCCGCAACTGCGGGGGGTTACCTTCGGAAGCCTGCTCATAAGGGCGCCTGTTCTCCGGCGCCCGTCAAGTGACGCAATCGCGGCCTGACGGGCCGCCAAGCCTGAGAGGCTGCTTTGATCCGATCCCTCCTCGCGAGGTTCCGGCGCCCGCTGGTGCTGGCCGCGGCGCTGTCCATCGGTTGCGCCGACGACGACGACCGCCCGCAGATCACGGGGCCCGAGTTGCCCGCCGCGGAGGGGCGTCTCTACCGGATCCAGGAAGTCACCTTTCCCACGGTCGACGAGATCCCCGTGGCGGCCTCCTACGTCCGGTCCAGCGAGGAGACCCGCCCCGTGGTCATCCTCATCCACGGCCTTGGAGACCAGCTCGCCCGCCTGGAGTGGGTGTTTTCCGATCGCTTCCCGGCGATCCTGGAGGCCGGCTACCACGCCCTGGCCATCGACTTGCGAGGCCACGGGGAGACACCCCTGCCCGACGACGGCCGTCCAGCCGGACAGCTGACCTACGCCGATCTCGAGGAAATGCATCTGGAGGTGGGCGCCGCCATCAGCTGGCTGCGCGGCCAGCCCACGGCCGACAGGGCCCGCATCGGTGTCATCGGCGTCGGCCTCGGCGCCAGCGTCGCCTTCGTGAGCATGGGGGCCTTCGCCGACGACCTTCGCGCCGGCGTCGCCCTGTCCCCGGGGTTCTGGGATCCCGACCTTCGGCCTGTCGTCATCGGTGGGGACATCTCACCCTTCGCACCCCACACCATTCTCTACCTGGCGGGGGGCGCGGATACCCTGACCCTCGGCGACACCGTCATCAATCTGTGGGAGTGGGCCTCCGTCCTGGCAGAGAACACGCCGGAGTCGGGCCTGCACATCGTCGAGGAGAGCCCCGCCCACGGCTTCGAGCTGCTGAACACCCCGGGGGTCATGCAGCGGATCCTCGACTGGCTCCAGGCCCACCTCTAGCAGAGGCCGCCTGCGGGCGCCGACGGTCCTCCAGTTGGCGGGCAAGGTCGCGGTCATCATCCCCGCCCGCAACGAGCAGGACGCCATCCTCCGCGTCCTTGCCGACATCCCGCCCGCAACCGCGGACGACGTCATCGTCGTCGACAACGACTCCGCGGACGCCACCGCGCAGAGGGCCGCCGAGTGGGGGGCCCGCGTCGTCCACGAACCCCGAAGGGGGTACGGACAGGCCTGCCTGGCCGGGATCGCCGCGCTGCATCCGGAGACCGAGATCGTCGTCTTCCTCGATGGCGACTACAGCGATTACCCCGGGGAGATGGTGGATCTCCTCGAGCCGCTGCTGGCGGGCGAGGCCGACTTCGTCGTCGGCTCACGGGTCCTCGGGCGGCGGGAGCCCGGGGCGATGCTGCCCCAGGCCCGCTTCGGCAACGCCCTGGCCACCGTCCTGATCCGGTGGCTGTACGGTGTGTCGTACACCGATCTCGGGCCCTTCCGGGCGATCCGGCGGGAAACCCTCGAGCGCATCGGCATGTGCGACCGCGATTTCGGCTGGACCGTCGAGATGCAGGTCAAGGCGGCGCGTCTCGGGGTGGTCGCCGTCGAGGTGCCGGTCAGCTACCGGCGCCGACTCGCCGGTGCCTCGAAGGTCACCGGGACTCTGGCAGGGACCGTGCGGGCCGGGTGGAAGATCCTGGGCACGATCTTCCGCCACGCTTGACCCCCTTTCCGACCACCCGTAGCTTGCCGCGTCCCGGAGCAAGCCCCCCCATGCGCCTCGAAGACCTCGACTTCGACCTGCCCGAGGGGCTCGTGGCCCAGTACCCTTCCTCCCGCCGCGACGCATCGCGCCTGCTGGCCATCGATCGGGATGGCGGCAGCCGGCGCCATCTCCTCTTCCGCCAGGTTCCCGACCTGCTGCGCCCCGAAGATGTCCTCGTCCTCAACCAGAGCCGGGTGGTGGCCGCCCGCCTCAACGGACGCAAGGCGAGGACGGGGGGACGCGTTCAGATCCTGCTCCTCGGCCGGGAGGAGGAGTGCTGGCTGGCCATGGCCCGGCCCCTGCGGGGACTGGCGCCGGGGGACCGAATCGACCTCGACGGCTCGCAGGAGTCCCTGGAGGTGGTCGAGCGGGTCGAGGACAGGGTTCGCGTACGTCTGCCCCGGGCGGGGGCAGGGGCGCCCGAAGACGATCCCACCGGTTTCAAGGCTCTCCTGCCGCTGCTGGAGCGGGCCGGCGAGGTGCCGCTGCCTCCCTACATCCGCCGGGAGGGCGAGCCCCTCGACCGGGACCGCTACCAGACCGTCTACGCCCGTGACCCGGGATCGATCGCCGCCCCCACGGCCGGACTGCACTTCACGGGCCAGCTGCTGGACCGCATCCGGTCGCTGGGAGTGGCGGGGGCGCACCTCGTCCTCCACGTCGGCCCCGGGACCTTCGAGACCATCCGCTGCGCCGACCCGCGGCGCCACCGCGTGGCGGCGGAGTACTACCGCCTGCCCGTCGAGACCGCCGAGGAGGTGAACCGGCGCCGCCGGGCGGGAGGCCGGGCGATCGCGGTGGGCACCACGGCGGTGCGCGTCCTCGAGTCCGCCTGGGACGGCCGCGGCCTGCGGGCGGGGGAGGGCTGGACCGACCTCGTCATCAAACCTCCCCACCACTTCCGGGCGGTGGATGCCCTGATCACCAACTTCCACCGGCCGCGGTCAAGCCTGCTCATGCTGGCCGCCGCCTTTGCCGGCCGCCACCGGCTGCTGGACGCCTACGAGGAAGCGGTGCGCAAGGACTATCGCTTCCACAGCTATGGCGATGCCATGTTCATCGCCTGACATGGCGACGGCCGCCGCCATCGTCCCCGCCGCCGGCCGGGGCCTTCGCATGGGCGAGGGCCCGACCAAACAGTACCGGCTGCTGAAGGGGCGCCCCGTCCTCTGGCACACCCTCGCGCGCCTGCAGGCCAGCCCGAGGATCAGTCGGATCATCGCGGCCATCCACGGCGATGACGAGGAGCGCTTCGGGCGCATCTCCTCCGATCCCTTCCTCGACAAGCTCCAGGCTCCGGTCATCGGCGGTTCCACGCGGTCGGAGTCGGTGCGGGCGGGGTTGGAAGCCCTCGCCGGCGAAGAACTCGTCCTCGTGCACGACGCCGTGCGGCCGTGGGTGTCGACGGACCTGATCGAGCGCATCGCGGCGGCGGCGGAGGAACACGGGGCCGCGGTGCCCGCCCTGCCGGTGACGGAGACGATCAAGGTCGTCGATGGCGGCCGGGTCCTCGAGTCCCCGGACCGCAGCCGCCTCTTCCGGGCCCAGACCCCCCAGGGTTTCCGCCGCTCCCTGCTGGAGGCGGCCTTCCGATCCCCCGCGCCGGGCCCGCAGCCGACGGACGAAGCCTCCATGCTGGAGCGGGCGGGGATCCCGGTGCACGTGGTGCGAGGAGAAGAGGCGAACGTGAAGATCACCCACCCCGAGGATCTCCGGATCGCCGCCGAGGTGCGCACCGGGATCGGTTGCGACGTGCACGCCTTCGCCGCCGGCCGGCCGCTGGTCCTCGGCGGCGTCACCATCCGGTCCGACCGGGGACTCGCGGGTCACTCGGACGCGGACGTCCTCACCCATGCCGTCATCGACGCCCTCCTGGGAGCCGCCGGCCTGGGGGACATCGGGCGTCTCTTCCCCGACGATGACCCGGAGTACGAGGGCATCTCCAGCCTCGTCCTTCTCGCCAGGGTACGGGATCGCCTGCGGGCGGTGGCGGCGGAGGTCGTCAACGTCGATGCCGTGGTCATGGCGCAGACGCCGAAGCTGGCCCCCCACGCCGGGGCGATGGCCGCGGCCCTCGCCGGCGCGCTGGGGATCGATCCCGGCCGGATCAGCGTCAAGGCGACGACCACCGAGCGTCTCGGGTTCGTCGGCCGGCAGGAGGGGATGGCGGCGCAGGCCGTGGCCTCGGTGCGGCTCTGACAGTGGGAGAGTTCGAGCAGCTGGTGCAGCGGATCGGGGAGCTCCCGGCGCCCTGGGCCTATGCCGCCCTGGGCCTGAGCGCCTTCCTCGAGAACGTCCTGCCGCCGGTTCCGGGCGACACGGTGGTCGTGTTCTCCGCCTACCTGGCCGGCCGGGGGGTGCTCTCCTGGGTCCCGGTCTACGCCGTGACCTGCCTGGGGGGAACGGCGGGATTCCTGGTCATGTACGCCATCGGCCGGTCCCAGGGCCGCGGGTTTCTCCATGGCGGCGGCTGGCGCGCCCGGATCTTCCCGGAGCGGCGGATGCAGCGGGCGTCCCGGTGGCTGCAGCGCTACGGTGCCTGGCTCGTCCTCGGCAACCGGTTTCTCAGCGGCGTAAGGTCGGTCATCGCCATCAGCGCGGGCTTCGGGGGGCTGGGCTGGCCCACGGTGGCGGGGCTGGGCATGGTGAGCATGCTCCTGTGGAACGGCCTTCTCCTGTACGCGGGGATGGCCCTCGGGGAGAACTGGGACCGGGTCTCGGAGTTGCTGGCCCGGTACAACCGGGGGATGATGGCCCTGCTGGCCGCCGCGGCGGCCGCGGCCGGGCTTCGCTTGTGGCTGCGGCGACGTTCCACCATTGACAATCGGAGCCGTTCGGGATAGCTTCACATGTTCCTTTCGAATTGCCGCGAGCAGCTGTCGCGCCTCGAATGCCGGGCTCTCCAAAGGTGATCCGGAGTTGACGACACGGACCTATTCCCCGAAAGGGGCCGAGATCGAGAACCGCTGGTACCTGGTCGATGCCGAGGGCAAAACCCTCGGCCGACTGGCGACCCGGATCGCCCATTACCTGCGGGGAAAGCACAAGCCTGCCTATACGCCTCACCACGATATGGGAGACCACATCGTGGTCATCAACGCCGAGAAGATCCGCGTCACGGGCAACAAGGCCGAGCAGAAGGTCTACTACCGGCACACCGGCTATCCCGGCGGCATCCGCACCACCAGCTTCGCCCAGATGATGGAGAAGCACCCGGAGCGCATTCTGCGCACGGCCGTCAGGGGGATGCTGCCCCGCACGCCCCTCGGTCGGCGCATGTTCAAGAAGCTGAGGGTCTACGTCGGCGGCGAGCACGGCCACGGGGCCCAGCAACCCGAAGTGCTCGACCTCTAGGTCGGACCGCGTCGAGGAATCATGGCTGAGGAACACAGGTTCGAAGCGACAGGACGCCGCAAGACCTCCGTGGCGAGAGTGCGGTTGCGCCCCGGGTCCGGGCAGATCCTGATCAACGGCCGCCGCGTCGAGGACTACCTGAGGCGCGACGCTCTCGAGATGATCATGGTCCAGCCCTTGCAGGTGACGGAATCGCGCGACAAGTTCGACATCCACATCAGCAGCCAGGGTGGCGGCCTGCGCGGTCAGGCAGGCGCCATGTCCCTCGGAATCGCCCGTGCCCTGGTGGCGTACGACCCCACCATGCGGACGACGCTGAAGAAGGCCGGCTTCCTGACTCGCGATCCCCGCGAGAAGGAACGCAAGAAGTACGGGCTCGCCGGCGCCCGAAAGCGCTTCCAGTTCTCCAAGAGATAGGCGCGCCGCAGGCGAGCCGGGTGGAAGCCTCAACCAGCTCCCCAGGAGACGACTCCTCCATGACAGAAGTGAGCCTCCGCGATCTGCTCGAGGCGGGCACCCATTTCGGCCACCAGACCCGCCGCTGGGATCCGAAGATGAAGCCCTTCATCTTCACCGAGCGGAACGGCATCCACATCGTCGATCTCAACAAGACCGTAAAGCGCCTTCAGGAGGCCACCGACGCCGTGCGCCGCACGGCGCAGCAGGGGCGGGCGGTGCTCTTCGTCGGCACCAAGAAGCAGGCCGTGGACGTCATCCGGTCCGAGGCCGAGCGTTGCGGCATGTTCTACGTCACCGAGCGCTGGCTCGGCGGCATGCTGACCAACTGGCAGACGATCCGGCAGAACATCCGCCACCTGGACCACCTCGACCGCATCGCCAGCGACGGCACCTACGAGAAGCTCAAGAAGAAGGAGGTCCTGCTCCTGGAGAAGGAGCGGACCCGGATGGTCAGGACCCTGGAAGGGATCCGCAAGATGAACGGCATTCCGGGGCTCATCTACATCATCGACATCCGCAAGGAGCGGCTGGCCATGGCCGAGGCGCGCAAGCTCGGCATCCCCTCCGTGGCGATCGTCGACACCAACTGCGACCCCGAGGCGGTGACCTACCCGGTGCCCGGGAACGACGATGCCATCCGTTCGATCGAGCTCATCACGCGCGCCGTGGCAGACGCGGTCATCGAGGGGAGCGCCGCCGCCGACAAGGGCCGGGGCGCCCGTACCGAAGAAGACGAGCCGGCCGCAGCGCCCGCCGAAGCCGCGACCTCCGCCTGAGGGGCGTCCGGAGACTGGAAGGGAGGCAGGAACAACCTTGGCTCAGATCACCGCTGCCAGAGTTCGCGAGTTGCGCGAGCGCACCGGCATAGGGATGATGGACTGCAAGAAAGCCCTGGCGGAGACCGGCGGGGACATGGAGAAGGCGGTTGAACACCTGCGCAAGCAGGGGATGTCAGCCGTGGAGAAGCGCTCGGGGCGGGATGCCAAGGACGGGCTGATCAACTCCTACATCCATCCGGGCAGCCGTCTGGGCGTGCTCCTCGAGGTCAACTGCGAGACCGACTTCGTGGCCCGGACCGACGACTTCCGCGAGTTCACCCGCGACGTAGCAATGCATATCGCCGCCGAGCAGCCCCTGGCCGTGAGCCGCGAGGAGATCGACCAGGCGGTGGTGGACAAGGAGAAGGAGATCTACCTCGAGCAGGCCCGAAACGAGGGCAAGCCCGAGCAGATCGCGGAGCGGATCGTCACCGGCCGGCTGGACAAGTTCTTCCAGGATGTGTGTCTCCTGGAGCAGGCCTTCGTCAAGGATCCGGACAAGACCATCGAAGACCTGGTCACCGAGCAGACGGCGAAGATCGGAGAGAAGATCACGATCCGGAGATTCGCCTGCTTCCGTCTCGGCGAGGAGTGAGTCCGGAGCCTGCCGTCGACAGCGCCCGATGACATGGTAGAAGAGATCTTCGACGAGGTTCGGCAGGCGATGGAAAACGCCATCGCCGCCCTGTTGCGGGATCTCACCGGCATCCGCACGGGGCGCGCAACCGTCTCCCTTCTGGACGGGATCCGGATCGACTACTACGGCACGCCTACACCCCTGAACCAGCTCGCCTCCATCAGCGCTCCGGAGCCGCGCCTGCTCACGGTCCGGCCCTACGAGCAGAGCCTTATCGATCCCGTTGAGAAGGCGATTCGCGCCGAGGCCTCCCTGGGCCTCAATCCCAGCAACGACGGCCAGATCATCCGCCTGCCGATCCCCGAACTGACCGAGGAGCGCCGGATCCAGTTGACCCGGGTCGCCCGAAACCGGGCCGAGGAGGGGCGGGTGGCGGTGCGCCACGCCCGACGGGACGGGCTGGACCTGATCGACGAGGCCAGGAAAGAGGGAGAGATCTCGGAGGACGAGGCCAGGCAGGGCCACGCCCGGATCCAGACCCTTACCGACGACTTCGTCAAGAAGGTGGACGAGACCATCAGGAACAAAGAGACGGAGATCATGGAGGTCTGACCGGAGTCTGTCTTCGGCGGTCCCCGGGCGATGCGGCACCGCCGCGTCGCCCTTTTTGCGCTCGCAGGCGAGGACGGACAGGCTCGGGAGAGCCCGCAGAGATCACACATGAACGGGACCAGAGACAGCCTGGGGGAGGCGCAGGACGAGGGCAGCCACTGCGCGCTCTCGAGGTTCCCGAGAGTTGCAGCAGGCGAGGCCGCGTCGCCGTGATCGTCCCTCTCCTGCGGTCTGCGAGGCCCCGGCAGTGGGTGAAGAACCTGTTCGTTCTCGCCGCTCTCGTGTTCTCCGGGCACCTCCTCGATGCAGACTTCGCGCTCACCGCCCTGGCGGCGGCCGCGGCCTTCCTGCTCAGCAGCGCCTCCGTGTACCTGATCAACGATGTGACGGACGCGCATCGTGACCGGCTGCATCCGCAAAAGGCCCGGCGCCCCGTGGCCAGCGGCGCTCTCCCCCCCAGGTTGGCCGTTTCGGCGGCGGGGGTGCTCCTGTTGGGGAGCCTCTAGGGGTCCTGGTTCCTGCAGCCCTCTTTCACTGCCGTCCTCGCCATATACGCGGCCCTCAACCTCGCCTACTCCCTCGGGCTCAAGGACGCCTTCCTGGTGGACATTCTGATCGTGGCCGCCGGGTTCTTCCTCCGGGCCGTGGGCGGCGCCGTGGCCATCGACGTGGCCATCTCCACCTGGTTCATCCTCTGCACCTGCACCCTCACCCTGTTCCTGGCCGCCGCCAAACGCCGCGGCGAGCTCGACCTGTTGCGGGAGGAGGCGGCCGGCCATCGACCGGCCCTGGCGGCGTACGGGATCCCCTTCCTCGACCAGGTCATCGGAGTGCTGGCGTCGGCGACCATCGTCTGCTACGCCTTGTACGCAACCGGAGTTGGCGAGGGGGGACTCTCCGCCGGTCACCGGATGCAATGGACGATTCCCCTGGTGCTCTACGGGGTGCTGCGCTACCTCTATCTCGTGCACCGCAACGAGGCCGGAGGGGACCCGACGGCCCTGTTGTGGCGCGACCGGCCCCTGCAGGTCGCCCTGGCCCTGTGGGCAGGGCTCAGCCTGGCCCTGCTGTATGCGGTGGAACCGGGCGGATGAAGGTCCTCCGGGCGCTCTTGACGGCCGCCCCGCGGCTCGTCAGAATCAGATGTCCGGCGCGCGGGACCGACCTGCTCCGGCCCCACGCGACGCCCGCCGTCCCGCCATGAACCCTGACGCTTCCAACCAACCGTCCCCTCGCGGACAGATCCCGGAGCCGAGGCCCCTCCTCTCCCGCCTCAGCCCCCGCCGGCACGTCATCGGCCGGCTGCACACCGTCGATGTCGGCGTCGACGGCAAGCGGGACTGGGACCTGCATGTGCACGATGACAGGTTCTATGGCCGGGTGCTGCGCGCCGGCACCCTGGGCATGGGCGAGAGCTACATGGACGGATGGTGGGACTGCCGCCGTCTCGACGAGATGATCCACCGGATCCTGCGGGGCGACCTGAAGGAGAGCGCCATCGGCTGGACCCGGGTCAGAGCCAGCCTGCGGGCTTCCCTCGTGAACCTGCAGAGCGTCTCCCGCGCCTTCCAGGTGGGGCAGCGCCACTACGACATCGGCGAGGACCTCTTCCGCCGCATGCTCGACCAACGCATGATCTACAGCTGTGGGTACTGGAACGAGGCCGATGACCTCGACGCCGCCCAGGAGGCCAAGCTCGACCTCATCTGCCGGAAGCTCGGTCTGCAGCCGGGCATGAAGGTGCTCGACATCGGCTGCGGCTGGGGGGGGACGCTGCAGTATGCCGCCGAGCGCTACGGCGTCGAAGGCGTGGGCGTCACCATCTCACGGGACCAGGCGGAGCATGCGCGCCGGCGGTGCGGCGATCTGCCGATCGAGATCCGGCTCCAGGACTACCGCGAGTTGGAGGGGCCCTTCGACCGCGTCCTGTCCGTAGGCATGTTCGAGCACGTGGGCGTGAGGAACTACCGGGTCTTCATGCAGGTCGTGCGCCGCTGTCTCGACGCGGACGGGCTGTTTCTGCTGCACACCATCGGCAGCAACCGTACGAAACTGGCCGGCGACGTCTGGATCGACCGCTACATCTTTCCGAATGCGAAGCTGCCTTCCGTCCGACAGATCGCCGAGGCGGCGGAAGGCCTGTTCGTTCACGAGGACTGGCACAACATCGGCGCCAGCTACGATCCCACCCTGATGGCCTGGCACGCCAACCTGGAGCCCCGCTGGGACGAGATTCCGAACTACGACGAACGGTTCAGACGGATGTGGCGTTACTACCTGCTCGCCTGCGCCGGATCCTTCCGGGCGCGGGCGAACCAGGTGTGGCAGGTCGTGCTGTCACCGGGGGGCATGACCGGCGGGTACCGGGCGCAGCGCTGAACGGCGGCGGTCCCCTGTCGCCGATGCGAGGCCTGGGAGTGGTGGAGCAGATCGGGATCGAACCGACGACCTCAGGCTTGCAAAGCCCGCGCTCTCCCAACTGAGCTACTGCCCCGTCCGGCTTGCCGTATTCGACAATAGCCATGGGTGCGGAGAGCGTCAATCTGGACCGGGGCGCCGGGACGAACGAAGGTTCGCATGCGGGGGCCAGGCCTGACTTGCCGCGCCCCCGCTGCGCTCCTCAGGCCGCCAGTTCGAGCTCTTCGCCCTCCTCCTCGGCGACCTCCTCGGCCACGTCCTGAACGTCTCCGTTGACGGCGGAAGCGCGCTCGAGGATCTGCAGGTTGCGCACCTGCACCTCGACGATGGTGTGGGAGTTCTCCTCCTCGTCCCGCCAACTGTTGCTCTTCAGGCGTCCGCTGAGGAACACGGGGGTGCCCTTGTGCAGTCGGTCGGCCATGCGTTCGGCGAGCTGCCCCCACATGACGATCTGGAAGAACGAGGCCTCGTCCTGCCACTCGTCGTTGCGGTCGCGATATGCGCGGTTGACGGCGATTCGAGCCGTGAGCCGGCCGAACCCGCCTTCGGTGATTCGGAACTCCGGATCCTGCGTCAACCGGCCGGCAAGGGCAACCTGGTTGATGGACGGCATCTTCAAGTCGGACATGACATCCCTCCAAGTGGTGGTGGTGGGGACAGGTCGAGCGGGAAGGCCGACCCGTGAACGGACCCTGGTGATGCACGACTCGTGCCAGGGTGGGTCGACGGTTCCACCTCGTTGGACCGCAGTCGACTACGACCTCATGCTCCCGCCCGGGGCGGGCGGGCGTGTGGCCTGACGGTGACAGCCCCGGGAACCGTGGCACCCGCTGGCATCCGCGGGGGAGGCCGCCGCCATGCCGGCCGATTGTCCCGTACCTGGCGGCTCGTTAGATTCCGCCCGTGACCGCCGGCTCCCCATCCTCTGTCCGCCCCAACCGTCTTTCCCGCGAGACCAGTCCCTACCTGCAGCAGCATGCCCACAACCCCGTGGACTGGTTCCCATGGGGGGATGAGGCTCTGGATCTGGCCCGGCGACAGGACCGGCCGATCCTGTTGTCGGTGGGATACTCCGCCTGCCACTGGTGCCACGTGATGGAACGCGAGTCCTTCGAGAACGCGGCCATCGCGGCCCTGATGAACCGGCACTTCGTCAACATCAAGGTCGACCGCGAGGAGCGTCCCGAGGTCGACGAGATCTACATGGCGGCGGTGCAGGCCATGACCGGCAGCGGCGGCTGGCCCATGACCGTCTTCCTCACCCCCGACCTGCGGCCGTTCTTCGGCGGCACCTACTTCCCCCCCGACGACCGCTACGGGCGCCCCGGATTCGGGCGGGTTCTGGAGGCTGTGGCGGCGCATTACAGCGATCACCGGGATCGCGTCGAGGAGAGGGCCGCCGAGTTGCGCCGGTTCCTGGTGCAGAACGCGGCTCCACTGGCACGGTCGGGGGCGATCGCCGACGGCCTCGTGGAGGCCGCCGTCCGCCAGCTGGTGCGAGATCACGACGAGACCCATGGAGGGTTCAGCACCCAGGGCCCCAAGTTCCCCAACAGCGGCGGGCTCTCCCTGCTCCTGCGCCACTGGAGCGACGGTGGCGGGGGGGCGGCCCTGGAGGCCGCCGCCCACACCCTGACGCAGATGGCTCGCGGCGGCATCTACGACCACCTCGGCGGCGGTTTCCACCGCTATTCCGTCGACGAGCGCTGGCTCGTCCCGCACTTCGAGAAGATGCTCTACGACAATGCCCTGCTGGTGCCGGTCTACCTCGATGCCTGGCAGGCCACGGGAACCGATCTCTACGATTGCGTCGCCCGCGAGACCCTGGACTACGTCATCCGGGAGATGACCACGCCCGAGGGGGGTTACTGCGCGACCCAGGACGCCGACTCGGAAGGCGAGGAGGGTCGGTTCTTCGTGTGGACGCCGGAGCAGGTGGAGGAGGTGATCGAGGACGAGGAGACGGCGCGCCTGTTCTGCCGTACCTACGACGTGACGCCGGAGGGCAACTTCGAGGGCCGCAGCATCCTCCATCTCTCCTCGGAGCCCGAGGAGCTGGCCCGCTTCCTCGGTGTCGATCCACGGCGGCTGGCGTCGGCCACTTCGGCGGCCAGGGCTGCCTTGTTCGAGGCGCGCCGTCGGCGGGTGGCCCCGGACCGGGACGACAAGGTGATCGCCTCGTGGAACGGCCTGATGATCGGCGCCATGGCCCGCGGCGCCCAGGTCCTGGGGGTCCCGGCCTACCTGGACTCGGCGCGCCGGGCGGCCCGCTTCATCCTCGACGGCATGGTCCCGGAGGGCCGGCTGCTGCACGTGTACAAGGACGGCGAGGCCCGCATCGCCGCCTGCCAGGACGACTACGCCGCCCTGGTGGCCGGCCTCGTGGACCTCTACGAGGCGACCTTCGAGGCGGGCTGGCTCCTCGAGGCCACCACCCTCGCGAGGGCGATGATCGAACGCTTCTGGGATCCCGACGAGGGCGGGTTCTTCTTCGTCGACGCCGGCCGCGGGGACCTCCTCGTGCGCACGAAGAACCCCTTCGATGGAGCGACCCCTGCCGGCAATTCGCTGGCGGTCCTGGCCCTTCTGCGCCTGGGCACCCTCACCGGCGAGGCCGACTTCCTCCGCTGCGCCGAGGAGACCCTCCATCTCTACGCACGGCTCCTCGAGCGGTCTCCGGGGGCCTGTCCCTTCATGGCCTGCGCCCTGCACCAGTTCCGCCGGGGCGCCGTGGAGGTCACGGTGGTTGGCGCGGAGGAGTCCCGCCGTCCCTTCGTCGAGGCCGCCAATCGGCCGTACCTGCCGACCCGCGTGCTTTCGGGAGGAGACGGGGTCGCGGCCCCGGCGGAGGCCGTCGTCCCGGCCCTGGCCGAGCGCCGCCCCGGCGCCGCTGGGGAGGCCCGTGCCTATGTCTGCCGCGATTCGGTCTGCTCCGCTCCCGTGGAGGACGTGACCGAACTCACCCGCCTCCTCGCCGAGAGAGATGGCTGAGGGCAGGGTCGTCACCTCGATCCTCGACACGGTCGGGGACACGCCCATGGTGCCCCTGCGCCGCATGGCCCCGCACGGGAGCGCCCGGATCCTGTGCAAGCTGGAGGCCCTCAACCCGGCTGGCAGCGTGAAGGACCGCATCGGTCTGAGCATGATCCGCGCCGCCGAGGGCGACGGACGCCTCAAGCCGGGCATGAGAATCGTGGAGCCCACCAGCGGCAACACGGGGATCGCCCTCGCCATGGTTGCAGCCGCCCTCGGGTACGACCTCGTGCTGACCATGCCCGACCACATGAGCGAGGAGCGCATCTCGGTGATGGCGGCGTACGGCGCCCGAATCGAGTTGACGCCCGCCGCCCAGGACATGGCGGGAGCCATCGACCGGGCCGAGGAGATCGTCGCCGCCGATCCCGCGGGCTCCTTCATGCCGCAGCAGTTCGGCAATCCCGCCAACCCCGATGTTCACAGACGAACGACGGCCCGGGAGATCCTCGAGGCCCTGGACGGCCGGATCGACGCCTTCGTCGCTGGTGTCGGGACGGGCGGGACCATCAGTGGCGTCGGCGGCGTCCTCCGCCAGGAGCTGGGACCGGCGCTGCGCATCGTGGCTGTCGAGCCCGCCCGCTCCCCCGTGCTGTCCGGGGGCGAGGCGGGGATCCACGGCATCCAGGGGATCGGCGCCGGGTTCGTGCCGGAGGTGCTCGATCGTTCGGTGATCGACGAGGTGATCACCGTCGAGGACGAGGAGGCCTTTCTCCAGACCCGGCGCCTGGCGCGCGAGGAAGGTCTGCTCGTGGGGCCCTCCTCTGGAGCCAATGTCGCCACGGCGCTGCGGGTGGGGCTCGAGCTGGGAGAGGGGGCCGCCGTCGTCACCGTGCTGTGCGACACGGGATTCCGCTATTTCAGCGTCGACGGCTTCGTCGGCGAGTCCGACGGCACCGCCTGAGGGCTCGCGTTGACACTCCCGCGGGGGCTGGTTACATTCGCGCGAGAGTCGAATAGAAACAACCTCTTGGCAGTCCCTGGACCCACAATGCAGATCGGTGACTTGGCCGCGCGCGCAGGTGTCTCGACGCGGACCCTCCGCTACTACGAGGAGCTCGGGATCATCGAGCCCGTGGCGCGGACCAACGGCGGCTTCAGGCGTTACGGCGCCGACCAGTTGCGCCGGTTGCAGATCATCCAGGGCCTCAAGGCTCTGGGTTTCGAGCTCGAGCAGGTGCGCCGGTTGTTCTCAGTGCGCGAGACGGCCGAGACCGGCGGCGACCTGGCATGTCAGATGATCGATCTCCTCCAGGGGCAGCAGGAGGAGATCGACCGACGGATCGCCCAGTACGAGGAGATGAAGGAGCGGAACCTGCGCGGTATCGAAGTGCTGCGCGGATGTCTCCTCTGCGAGATTCCGGTCTTCGAGCGTGATTGCCAGAACTGCGAGACCTACCGATGTCACGAGGATGTCCCCGACCTCGTGGAGTACGCCATCTTCCGACGCTGACCAAGCCGATGATCACCGTTTCCGACGAAGCCGCTGAGAAGATCCGGAGCCTTCTGACCAGGGAGGGCACCCCGGGGCGCGGCCTGCGCGTGGCGGTCCGGGGAGGCGGGTGCTCGGGCTTTCAGTACCAGCTCGATTTCGAAGAGGCGGCCGGCGACATGGACCAGGTCATCGAGTCAAAGGGTGTCCGTATCTTCGTCGATCCCAAGAGCAGCCTCTACCTCAACGGTGTGATCCTGCGTTACGACGACGGTCTGATGGGGGCAGGTTTCCAGGTGGAAAACCCCAACGCCCGGACCACCTGCGGCTGTGGCGAGTCCTTCTCCGTCTGACCTGCCCCCGGGCGGGCCTTCCCGGCACACACCCTACCTCGACAATCTGGCCACCACGCCCGTGGACCCGCGCGTCCTGAAGGCGATGTGGCCGTACTTCACCGCTCACTTCGGCAATCCTTCCAGCAGGACCCACGCCTACGGCTGGAGCGCGGCGGAGGCCGTCGACCGGGCCCGCGCCCAGGTGGCGGCCCTGATCGGCGCCGCTCCCCGCGAGATCGTCCTCGCCAGCGGCGCCACCGAGGCCAACAACCTGGCCATCAAGGGTGTTGCCGAGGCCAACCGGGACCGAGGCGACCACCTCGTGACCTGCGTCACGGAACATCGAGCCGTGCTCGATGTCTTCGCCGCCCTGGAGCGCCGCGGCTTCCGGGTGACTCGTCTGCCCGTCGACAGCGCCGGAAGCGTCGATATCGAGCGGCTGGAGGAGGCCCTCGCCGAGGAGCCGGTCCTGCTCTCCCTGATGGCCGCCAACAACGAGATCGGCAACCTGCAGCCGCTGGAGGAGATCGGGCGCCTGGTGGCGGCCAGCGGTGTCATCTGGCACTGCGACGCCGCCCAGGCCGCCGGCAAGGTGCCGGTGGACGTCGCCGAGCTTCCCGTCGACCTGCTGTCGATGTCGGCCCACAAGCTCTACGGACCGAAGGGGCAGGGCGCGCTCTTCGTCCGCCGCCGGAAGCCGCCCCTGCGCCTGACCCCGCTCATCGAAGGAGGGGGGCAGGAGCGCGGTCTGCGTTCCGGCACCCTCAACGTCCCCGGGATCGTCGGCCTCGGCGAGGCCTGCCGCCTGGGCGCCGAGGAGATGTCCACCGATGCCGCGCGCATCAGGGCCCTGCGCGACGACCTGGAGTCACGGCTCCTCGATGGCCTCGCCGGACAGGTCCGGCGCAACGGTGACCCGCGCAGACGCCTGCCGGGCGCGCTGAGCGTCTCCTTCACCGGTATCCACGGGAGCGATCTGCTGCTGGCTCTGCGGGACCTGGCCGTCTCCGCGGGCTCGGCGTGCTCTTCCGGCACCGGCGAGCCTTCCCACGTGCTCAAGGCGATCGGGCGTGACGACGCCACGGCGGCCGCGACGCTGCGCTTCGGCATCGGACGCTTCAACACGCCGGGAGACATCGACTACGCGGCGCGGCGCACAGTCCACGAGGCCCGGCGTCTCGCCGCGCCTTCTCTCGCCTGAGACGGTCTTGCGGGAAGCGGGGTGGTCCCTAGCTTCTTGGCCGACGGGTTCACCAACAGGATGGAGAAGACCAGAATGGCTCTCACTTCGAGCCAACTCCTCGAAGAGGTCAAGAAGTCGATCACCGAGGTCACCGCCGAGGACGTCAAGCGGTCCCTGAACAGCGGTGCGATCCGGCACGTCGTCGACGTGCGCGAACGCGACGAGGTCATGGACGGCTACATCCCCGGCTCGCACCTCATCCCCCGGGGATTCCTCGAGCTCAACGTCGAGGACGACGTCACCCTCGACCGGGAGGAGCCGATCGTCCTCTACTGCGCGGGCGGCAACCGTTCGGCCCTGGCCGCGCGCGACCTCTTGGCCATGGGCTACTCCCGGGTGAGCTCCATGATCGGCGGCATCAAGGGCTGGAAGGACGCGGGATACGGCATCGAGCAGGATGGCCTCCTTTCCGACGAAGACCTGCAGCGATACTCGCGGCACATCATCCTGCCCGAGGTCGGCGAGCGCGGCCAGCAGGAGCTGCTCAAGGCGAAGGTGCTCCTCATCGGGGCCGGAGGCCTCGGCTGCCCCACGGCCCTCTACCTGGCCGCGGCCGGGGTCGGCACCGTCGGCCTCGTCGACGCCGATGTCGTCGACCGGAGCAACCTGCAGCGGCAGGTCCTCTTCGGGGAAGACGTGCTCGGCCAGCCGAAGGTCGAGGCCGCCCGCGACCGGCTGCTGAAGCTGAACCCCGGCATCCGCGTCGAGGCCCACCAAGAGTTGATGACCTCCGCCAATGCCATGGACCTCATCGGCGGCTACGACATCATCGTCAACGGCTGTGACAACTTCCCCACGCGGTATCTGGTCAACGACGCGGCCGTCCTCTCCGGCAAGCCGGTCGTCGACGGCAGCATCTTCCGCTTCGAGGGTCAGGCGACGGTCTACCACCCCGCCGCGGGCGGACCCTGCTACCGCTGCCTCTATCCCGAACCGCCGCCTCCCGGCGAGGTGCCCAGTTGCGCCGAAGGGGGGGTTCTCGGCGTTCTGCCCGGAACCGTCGCCATGATCCAGGCCACGGAGGTCGTCAAGCTCGTCATCGGACAGGGCGTCCCCCTCGTGGGCCGGTTGATCCTGTACGACGCCCTCGACATGAGGTTCCGCGAGATGAAGCTGCGCCGGAACGCGGCCTGCCCCGTGTGCGGCGACGACCCCACCGTCAAGGAGCTGATCGACTACGACCAGTTCTGCGGCCTCCCGGGCCACAGCGAGGCGGCTGGCTGAGGCATCGGCCGCCTCGGTCGCTTCCGAATGATGGCGCCGCCCGCCGGCGTCGACTCCCTCCTCATCGGTCTCGACGAAGAGACCGGCCAGGATCCCGTTCTCGACCTGGCAGCGCAGTTCGGTAACCCCCGTCCCGTCGAGCTCGAGCTCGGGATCGGCAAGGGGCGCTTTCTCCTCGACGCCGCCCTGCGTCACCCGGGGGTGAATTACATCGGCGTTGAGCAGGCGTCGAAGTACCTTCGCCTCGCCCATGCCAGGGCCCTGCGCCGGGGCTGCGCCAACCTCCGCTTCGTCCACGGTGACGCCAGGGAGTTTGTCGAGTTCTTCCTCGGCTCCGGCTCGGTCAGCGCCATTCACGTCTATTTCCCCGACCCGTGGCCGAAGAAGCGGCATCACAAGCGGCGGCTGCTCGACGAGGCCTTTCTCGTGGAGGCGGAGAGAATCCTCATCCCCGGCGGGCGGCTCTGGATCGCAACCGACCACGACGGCTACTTCGAAGCGATCCTCGAAGCCCTCGACCCGTTCAACGGCCTCCTGCTTCCCGTGGAGGCGGTCTGGGAAGGGGCGACCACGAACTACGAGGACAAGTTCGTGGACCAGGGCCGACCGATCCACCGCCGCGTCCTCGAGAAGCCCTGACCGCCGGCCAACCCTCTCCCGCGCGCCTCTGCCCCGAGTGTCCGAGGAGGCATCAACCCCCTCCCGGACTTGGCTCAACTGAATAATTAACAGCAAGTTACATTCTCCCGAGGGAGACTGTTCCGCGGGGGCGGATTTCTTCTTGACATACCCCGAGTGGGGAAGGTATAATATGCCGGGGTGGAAAATGGTGTAATGTGGAGCTAAATGGTTCTTTCGGCCCAATGACCTTCCAGGAGCCCCGTGAGCGCTCAATTCCTTGGAGAGTACGAGGTCCCCGTCGACGACAAGGGCCGGATCTTCCTGCCCGCCGAGTTGCGGCGGAACCTCGAGCCGGAGGCCGACGACACCTTCGTGGTCATCCGGGGCCTGGACGGGTGCCTTACCGGGCATCCACGCAACCTGTGGGCCCAGATCGCGGAGAAGATGCTCCAGCTGCCATGGAAGGAGCAGCGGGTCAGGCAGTATACGCGGGCCCTCCTGTCCCAGGCGACCGAGGTGAGACTCGACCGCCAGGGACGTGCGTCGCTTCCGAAGAAGCTCCTGGACCGGGCCGGGATCGGCGAGCGCCTGGTCGTCATCGGGGCCCTGGAACATCTCGAGTTCTGGGAGCCGGAGGCTTGGCAGGGATACCTGTCCCAGGCCGAGCCGACCTTGGAGGAAGTGGCCGAGACGCTGGATCTGTGAGTGAACCGGAGGATGGCCTACCACGTGCCGGTCATGGTCGAGGAGGTCGTCACCGGGTTGGCAACGGACCCCTCAGGGGTCTATGTGGACGCAACAGCCGGGGGGGGAGGGCACGCGGAGGCCCTCCTTCGGGCTCTCGGAGAGAGGGGGCACCTGCTGGCATGCGATCGGGATGCAGCGGCTGTGAACGAGGCGGGCCGCCGGCTCGATCCGTACCGCGGACGGGTGACCTTTCTCCAATGCGCGTTCTCCTCCCTCGGCAGGTCGGCGGCCCCACTCCTGGATCGCCTGGAGCGATCCGGAGTGGAGGGGGTGCTCTTCGACCTGGGGGTCAGCTCCCACCAGATCGACGAGCCTGGGCGCGGATTCAGCTATCACCAGGACGGCCCCCTGGACATGCGCATGGACCGAGGCGCCGGAGAGCCCGCGGACCAGTTGCTGGCGCGGATCCGGGAGGCCGACCTGGTGGAGTTGATCCGACGAAATGGTGAGGAACGGCAGGCGAGGCGCATCGCGCGTTCCATCTGCCGTTCCAGGGACGAAGGCCGCATGCAGACGACGGCGCAACTGGCCCGGGCGATCGAATCGACGCGCCCGGAACGACCGACCAAAACCCTCGCACGGGTGTTCCAGGCCTTGCGAATCGCCGTCAACGACGAGCTGACCGAGCTCGAGAAGGGTCTCCGGGCGGCTGTCGACCTGCTCGCACCGGGCGGCCGGCTCGCCGTCATCGCCTACCACTCCCTGGAGGACCGGATCGTCAAGCACAGGATGGGCAGCCTGGTAAGGGGCTGTGTCTGCCCGCCGGACCTGCCCGTCTGTGCGTGCGGACGGAGGTCGACGTTCCTGCGCATCGGCCCGGCCCGCCGGCCCGGCGCCGAGGAGCAGGCCGCCAATTCCCGGTCCCGGAGCGCCACCCTGCGCCTCTTCGAGAAGGTCCCTAGCGCCTCCGGCGCCGGAGGAGCCGTCCGGTGAGGGCCTGGCTTCAGGGCGACTGGGTCCGGGCGGTGACCGTGCTCGCCATGGCGGCGGCGACGACGGCCTACGTATGGATCAAGGTGCAGATCTCGGAACTGGCGCGCGCCTCCGAGGCCGCCGGGACCAGGGCCCAGGCACTGGTGGTGGAGAGCTCGCGCCTCGAGGCCTCCCTCGACCTGGCGAGCCGGCCGAGCCTGCTTCGACAGCGGGCCGAAGGCGAACTCGGAATGACCTATCCGGACCCGGGGACCACGGTCGACCTCCTGGTCAGGGGATCGCGATGACGAGCCGCGGCTCCCATGACGACGAACGCCGCCCCTTTGCCCTCGGCCGCCACCGCCTGCGGTGGGTCCTGCTCGCCGGAGGTCTCGTCTGGTCTCTCATCGGCTTGAGGCTGGTGCAGTTGCAGGCGATCGACCACGGCACGTACGAGATGCGCGCCCGCAACCAGCATCAGCGCCAGATCCCGCTGAGCGCACGGCGCGGCGCCATCCTCGATCGCCGGGGCCGCGAGCTGGCCTTCGACGTCACCGCCGTCTCCTTCTACTGCCGGCCCGCACAGGTCCGCGATCCCGACGCGGTGATGGCCCACTTCATGCGGTTTGGCCGACGCTCCGCCGACGCGGTGTCCCAGCTGATCAGCGGCGGGCACCCCTTCGTCTATCTCCTCCGTCAGGTCGACGGTGAGCGGCTCCACCAGGTCCGCCAGAAGTCCTTCGAAGGGGTGTACGAGCAACTGGAGGTCCGCCGTCACTATCCCTACGGCCGCCTGGCCGGGCAGCTCCTGGGGTTCACCGACATCGAGAACCGGGGCAAGGAGGGGACGGAGTTGGCCTTCGACGAGATCCTCGCCGAACGGGCGGGGTCCGCCCGGTCCTACGTCGACGGCCTGGGGAACATCCTTCCCGAGCGTTCGCAGCCGACCGCCGCCCCTCGGCACGGCGCCAGCGTCCAGCTGACCATCGACGCCGCCATCCAGGAAATCCTGGAGGAGGAGCTGGCCCGCACCGTGGCTGAGACCCGGGCCGAGGGAGCCCTCGGCATCATCGCCGATCCACGGTCCGGGGAGATCCTGGCCATGGCCGGCATTCCCCTCTTCGATCCGAACGATCCGGGCGGAGTCCCCGCCAACCACCGCCGGAACCGTCTGGTCACCGATCCCTTCGAGCCAGGGTCGATCTTCAAGCCCTTCACCATGGCGGCGGTCCTCGATGCCGACCCGAGGGTTCTCGAGAGGAAGGTCTACTGCGAGCAGGGCGCCTACGCCCTGTCCATGGGGGACGTCATCCGGGACGTCAAGCCCCACGGCTGGCTGACACCGGCCGACGTTGTCGCCCAGTCGAGCAACATCGGGGTGATCAAGCTCGCCCAGGGGCTGGACCGGTCGAGCTACTACCAGTCCCTGCGCGGCTTCGGCTTCGGGACCCGGACCGGGATCGGCCTTCCGGCCGAGAGCGCCGGGCTGTTGCGACACGCCCGCGACTGGTCCAACCGCTCCCTGGAGACGATCGCCATCGGCCAGGAGATCAGCGTCACCGCGGTGCAGATGGTGCAGGCCTTCAGCGCCATCGCCAACGGGGGCATGCTGATGGCGCCCAAGGTGATCCAGGAGGTTCGGGATCCCGCGGGACAGGTCCTCCGGCGGGAGGAACCGAAGCCGGTGCGCCGAGTCCTCTCCTCCAGAACGGCCTCGGTCCTCAAGGGGATGTTGCGGCGGGTGGTCAGTGACGGAACCGGGCACAACGCGGCGATCGAAGGGGTCCAGGTGGCGGGCAAGACGGGGACCGCGCAACGCGCCCTCCCGGGCGGCGGCGGCTATGCCCGGGGAGAGTACATCGCCTCCTTCATCGGCTTCCTTCCGGCTACCGAGCAGCCGCGCTACCTCTGCCTGGTCTCCGTGGAGAACCCGCGCCTCGGGAAGTGGGGGGGAGTCGTGGCGGCGCCCGCCTTCCGCCGCACGATGGAACGGATCCTCATCCTCGATGGATCGCAGGCGCCCGGCGGCATTCGGCCGGGCGCCCTGGCCGACGCCGGGACCGAGGTCCACGGCGAGGTCGTGCCCGACTTCAGGGGGCTGGACGTGCCCAGGGTCAGGGTCCAGGCCCGCCGCCGGGATCTCAACCTCCGCTTCGAGGGCTCCGGCCCGATCGTGGTCGGCCAGGAGCCGGCGCCCAGGTCGCGCCGCACGGAGGCGGACATCCTGTGCCGTCTCGGCAGCCGCGCCGACCTGCTGGCCCTGGGGCTGCCCGAGGCGCCAATGCGCCAAGCCGTGCTGGTGCGCAAGCTGCAGGGCCCGCAGCTGGTGGCCCTCGCGCCGGGGGAGGGCGGGAGGTGAGGCTTCGCGACCTGATCGGCGCGATCCGGCCCGTCCACATCGGCGGATCCCTCGACATGGAGATCGAATCGGTCGTCTCCGATTCCCGCCGGGCCGGCCCCGGAGCCCTGTTCGTGGCGGTTCGCGGCGGACAGGAGATCGACCGCCATGCCTTCGTCGATGATGCCCTCGCCCGTGGGGCGCCGGCGGTAGTGGTCGAGGAGGAGGATGAGCGTCTGTCGTCGACACGTATCCGCGTCGACGACTGCCGCCAGGCCCTGGCAGCCCTCGCGGCCCGGCTGCACGGCTGTCCGGCCCGATCCTTCCGGTGGCGTGTCGGAGTTACCGGGACCAACGGCAAGTCGACGACTGCCCTGCTTGTGCGCCGCGTCCTGGAGGCCACCGGGGCGCGCAGCGCCTACATCGGGACCCTGGGGTTCTCCTGCGGCGTAGGGATGGTGAGCCTCGACAACACCACGCCCGAGGCCGACCAGCTGCAGGCTTTGCTCGCCAGGGCCCGTGTCGCCGGCTGCGACGCTCTGGTCATGGAGGTCTCCTCCCACGGTCTGGCTCTCCGCCGCGTCGACGGGATCGACTACTCGGTGGCCGTGTTTACCAATCTCACGCGTGACCACCTCGACTTTCACGGCACCGAGGAGGCCTACCTGGCGGCCAAGACGACTCTCTTCCGGGGTCTCGGCCAGGGAGGGGCGGCGGTGGTGAACGCCGATGATCCCCACGCCCCGGAGGTGGCGGCAAGCACCTCGGCCCGGGTGCTCACCTACGGCGAGAGGGGGGAGCACGTACGTCTCGCCAGCTTCGACACCCGAGCCGGCTCCACCACCCTTCTGAAGCTGGAGACGCCGGCCGGAGAGTGGTCGGTGGAGACCAGCCTGGCGGGCCGGTTCAACCGCTGCAACGTGATGGCCGCCGTCTGCGCCGGCGTCGCCCTGGGGATCGATGCCGACGCCGTCCGGTCGGGCATCGCCGCCGTGTCCCAGGTGCCGGGCCGCTTTGAACGCCTGGACGAGGGTCAGCCCTTCGAAGTCATCGTCGACTACGCTCACACGCCCGCCGGTCTCGACACGGTGCTGCGCACGGCCAGGGAGTTGACGCGGGGCCGGCTTCTTTGCCTTTTTGGCTGTGGCGGCGACCGCGACAAGGGCAAGCGGCCTCTCATGGGGCGCGTCGCCGAGGATCTGGCCGATCTCGTCTACCTCACCTCCGACAACCCGCGGGGGGAACCGCCCGAGGAGATCATCGATCAGATCGCCGCCGGCATGCGCGAAGCCGACTCCGCCGTGGTTTGTCCGGATCGGCGCGCCGCCATCGATGCAGCCCTGCAAGAGGCCGGCGAAGGGGACGTGGTGGTGGTGGCGGGCAAGGGGGACGAACCGTACCAGATCCTGGCCGAGGGACCCACGGACTTCGACGACCGCCAGGTCGTACGGCAGGTGCTTCGCGAGTAATGTGGCGCGACATCCACATCGAGGAGGTCCGCACCTGGACGAGGGCGGAGTGGAGAGGAGGGGAGGATCTCAGGGCGCGGCTGGCGACGGGTGTCTCCACCGACACTCGAACCCTCGAGCCCGGCGAGATCTTCGTGGCCCTGGCGGGCGAGCGCTTCGATGGCCACGACCATGTCTCCGAGGCCTTCGAGAGGGGCGCGAGTTCGGCCATCGTCGATCGCCGGCGGGTGGATGGTCTGCGGTTGACGGGCCCGGCCGGGGCGGCTTGTCTGATGGTCGTGGATTCTCCGGTGCGGGCGCTGGGCCGGATGGCCCGCCACTACCGCCGGCGATTCGACCTGCCCGTAGTCGCCATCACCGGCTCGTCCGGGAAAACGACGGTCAAGGAGATGGTCGCCGCGGTCCTCGGACGGCGGTTCCGGGTCCTGAAGACACCGGAGAACGAGAACAACGAGATCGGTGTGCCCCGGGCCCTGCTGGGACTGTCGGCGGATCACTCCGCCGCGGTCCTCGAGCTCGCGGCGAGGCGGGTGGGGGACATCGAGTATCTGTGCCGGGTCGTGCAGCCTACGGTCGGGGTTCTGCTGAACATCGGCGCGGCGCACGCGGGTATATTTGGATCTGTAGAGAGAGTGGCCAAGGCCAAAGGGGAGCTCCTGGACGAAATCGTGGATGAGTCTTACGTGGCTCTCGTAAACGCCGACGACTGTGTCATTGCCAGGGAGGCTAAGAGGACAAAGGGGAGACTCCTTGGCTTCGGTTGGCGGCGTGAGAGCCATTTCAGTGGGGAGGGACTCTTCCTCGACCAGGAGGGCTGCGGCCACTTCTCTCTACAGAATACCTCCTTCGATCTCCGCATCCCGGGGCGGCACAATGCGCACAACGCCCTGGCGGCCATCGCATGTGCGCGCATGTGCGGCGTGCCTCTGGGGGAAGCCAGCGCCGCCCTGGGTGGGTTCCAGCCACTGCACATGCGCTCGGCCATTCTGCAGAGACGGGGAGTGCGGGTGATCGACGACTCTTACAACGCCAACCCCGGCTCGGTTCGGGCCGCTCTGGATCTGACGGCGGAGATCCCCGTCAGAGGCCGCCGGGTGGCCGTCCTCGGCGACATGCTGGAGCTCGGCGATGCGAGCGCATCCCTTCACGAGGGTATCGGCCGCCACGCCGCAGACCGAGTCGATGTTCTGCTGGGCACCGGTTCCCAGAGCGCGTACACGGTGCGTGCGGCCCGGGAGGCGGGGCTGGACCCGCGCCGGGCTCTTCACTTCGAGGACCGAGGCGAGCTGATCCACCATCTGGAGCAGGAGGTTTCCGAAGGCGATCTGGTTCTCGTCAAGGGCTCTCGCGGCATGGCCCTCGAATCGGTCGTCGAGGCTTTGTAGACCCCGGTCCATGCCGCCGTCCCCTCGGCGGCGCCGTCTGACAGGCAGTCCCCGCGCCATCCCCTGGCGCGGCCCGAGGTTGGTATCACCCTCCCCCGGCGCGCGGCTTCGCGCCCCCCTTTGTACTGACGCTGGCTCGAGTCATGCCGGACGCCTCGCAACGTGCAGCTCGCCACGTTCTGCTGATCGCCACGATGCTCGTCGGCATCGGCGTCGTCATGGTGTACAGCTCCAGCTCGGCCCTGGCGGGAGCGAGGTTCGAGAACAGCGGGTTCTTCCTTCAGCGCCAGTTGATGAGGGCCGCCTTCGGCCTGATCATGATGCTCCTCCTCTCGCGGGTGCCCCTCTCTCTGTGGCGTCTGCTGGCGCGGCCCCTGCTCCTCGTGGGCGTCCTGCTCCTCGTCCTGGTGCTCATCCTGGGCGAAGGCCGGGGGGCGCAGCGCTGGCTTCCCTTCGGGCTGCCCTCCCTCGCCACCCTGTCCTTCCAACCCTCCGAGTTCGTCAAGCTCGTCCTCGTCCTCTACCTGGCAGACGTGCTGGCCCGGAAGCAGAGCGACATGGGCGACTGGAGACTGGGCCTCGCCCCCCGGCTCGCGGTGATCTCCGTCGTTCAGGTCCTGATCGTCCTGCAGCCCGACCTCGGCACGGCCCTGGCCATCAGCGCCATCTCCATGGTCATCCTCTGGCTCGGCGGAGCGGGCACCTCCCACCTGGCCCTTGTGGCCTCAGGGGCCGGCCTGGTGGCTGGCTGGTCGGTGCTGTCCTCGCCCTACCAGCTCGAGCGCGTTCGCACCTTTCTCGTGGGAGCGGACCCGCAGGGGGCCGGCTTCCAGGTGGACCAGGCCCTGCTGGCTCTCGGCAGCGGTGGCTGGCTCGGCGTCGGCCTCGGCAACAGCATGCAGAAGCACTACCTGCCAGAGCCGCATACCGACTTCGTCTTCGCCTTCGTCGGCGAGGAGCTCGGGCTGCTCGGCGCCCTGAGCATCATCTGCCTCTTCGTGGCCCTGTCCGTCCACGGCTACCGGATCGCCACGAGGGCCGCCTCCTTCCACGGATTCCTCGTGGCCTCCGGGATCACGGTGATGGTGGGGACCTACGCCCTACTCAACGTCGCCGTGGCCACCGGCCTCATGCCGACCACGGGACTGCCCCTGCCCTTCGTCAGCTACGGCGGGTCCTCGCTGCTGCTGAACCTGAGCGGCATCGGCCTTCTCGCCGCCGTGGCCCGCGAGAAGGCACCGGCCGCGTCGACGGCCTGGCGCCGGCGCGGTGAGTTGTCGCGGCCCCATCCACCGGGCACCGATGACTACTGGGTCCCACGCCCGGCACCGGCGGGCAGCCGATGAGCATGACCCTTCGGGACCGCGGAGCCCGTGCCGGAGGACCTCTCGGAGCGGGGGTGAGGCGAGTGCACATGGTCGGCATAGGCGGCGCCGGCATGGAGGCCCTGGCACGGCTCCTGGTCGATCTCGGCTACCGGGTGAGCGGCTCCGACGCAGCCGCTGGCCCCGGGGTCACCGACCTGCGGCAGTCGGGTATTCCCGTCCGCGTCGGCCACGACGCGTCGCAAGTCGAGGGCGCCGACCTCCTCGTGCACTCCCTGGCCGTGGACGAGGAGAACTGCGAGCGGAGAGCCGCGACGCGTCTGGGGATCGCGCAGTGGTCGAGAGCCCGCGCCCTGGGCGCCGTGAGCCGCACCTGCGATACGGTGGCCGTGGCCGGCACCCACGGCAAGACGACGACGGCTTCCCTGATTGCCGGTGCCCTGCGCTGCGCCGGGCAGGAGCCCCGGGTCGCCATCGGCGGCTGGATGGGGGGGCGTCCGCAACCGACGGCCCGGTCCGGAGACCTGCTGGTGGTCGAGGCGGACGAGTACCGCCGCGCCTTCCACGAGCTCGAGCCCTGGATCTCGGTTGTCACCAACATCGAGATGGAGCACGTCGACTGCTATGACGGCCGCGACGACCTCGTCGAGGCCTTCGGCGTCTTCGTCTCCCGGCGCCGGCGCTGCGGCGGCGTCGCCGTCAATGGCGACGACGAGCTTTGCCGGGCGGCGGTGCGGTCGCGGGCGGACGCGGCCCTGACCTACGGTTTCGGCCCCTCCTGCCAGGTGCGCGCCGAAGCCCTGGCGCCGACGGGCACGGGGTCGGCCTTCGCCGTCCACCTGGACGGAGAACGTCGGCCGGTCGACCTGGGCGTCCCGGGGAGGCACAATGTCAGCAACGCCCTGGCGGCCATCGCCGCGACCCGCCTGATGGGCCTGGCCTGGGAGCCGGTCTCCTCGGCCCTGAGCCGCTTCACCGGGGTGGACCGGCGCTACCAGTCCCGGGGGGAGGTGGAGGGGGTGGCCATCGTCGACGACTACGCGCACCATCCGACGGAGGTCTCGGCCACGGTGGCGACGGCAGCGGCCACCGGGAGAAGGGTGACCGCCGTCTTCCAGCCTCACACCTACTCCCGTACGCGCCACTTCCGCGAGGCCTTTGCCGAGTCCCTGCTCAACGCCCACAGGGTGTGCGTGACCTCCGTCTATGCGGCCCGGGAGAGCCCGGACCTGGGTGACGAGGGAGATGTCATCGTCGACGAATTGCGGCGCCTGGGACACCATCGGGCGCGCTTCGTGGCCGAGGCCGACCTGGCCCTGTCCCGCTCCCTGGCGGAGTGCGCCGCCGGTGACCTTCTCCTGGTGATGGGGGCCGGGGACATCGGCGACCACCTCGGGGACCTTCTGGAGGGGACGGCCTAAATGACGCCGCGGAAGAAGGCGAGGCAGGCCGGGGTGCCCATGGCCTCCCCGGCCGGGGCTCCGGGACACCCGTGGCGGCGGCCCTTGCTGGCGGCGGGCCTGGCGGCGGCGACCGCCCTGACTCTCGGCTTGCGGGGAGCGCAGTCGACGCCGATGGAGTCTCCCTTCCGCGTCGACATCCTCGAGGTGCGAGGCCTCCGCCTGCTGCACGGGGAAATGATTCTCGCCGCCAGCGGCATCGAGGCGGGGGCGGAACTCTTCGACATCGATCCGGACCGGCTGGCCGAGCGACTCAGGCGCCTGGTGTGGGTGCGGGAGGCGCGGGTGGTGCGCAGGCCTCCGGACCGGCTCATCGTCCATCTCGAGGAACGCCGCCGGACCGCCTGGGTCGACTGGCAAGGCGTCCAGTACGGCCTCGACCCGGAAGGGGTCCTGCTGCCGCCCGAGCGACTGCCCGCGGAGGGCATCGAGGATCTCGACCTGCCGGTGTTGCGGGTACGCTCCCTGGTCGCGGGGGGGGACACGGTGAGGGCGGGGAAGGTAGTGACCGACAGCACCGCTCTCCGATTGCTGGGGTGGCTGCGTGAGGCTTCGGAGCAGACTCCCGACCTGGCCGCGGAGATCTCCCAACTGAGCGATCTCGATGGTTTCAGCCTGGGGATGCGGCTGGTGGCCGACGGGCTCGAAGTCCGGGTCCCTCCGGACCGAGTGGAGGAGCGGATGGCCGTTCTGCGGGAGGTCCTCAAGCGCGTCTACCGGGAGGTTCCAGACCCCTCCTACGTCGATCTGAGGTTTGCGGGCCAGGCCGTCGTCGGCTCGCACAAGGAGAAGGGATGGCCGCGGAGAGGGACGGGGTAGCAAGGACCCCAATGGGCGGGCCCACCACCGGAAGAGATGACGGGAGCAGAAACCAACAACCGAAGGAGAGCAGGAACATGACTTTCGAGATCATCGACTTCGAGCGCAGCGCAAACATCAAGGTCGTCGGTGTCGGAGGCGCCGGCGGCAACGCCATCAACCGGATGGTGGCCTCGGGTATGCGCGGCGTGGAGTTCGTCGCCGTCAACACGGACAGCCAGGACCTCGAGGCGTCGTCCGCGGATGTCGGCATCTGCATCGGCGAGAGCGTCACTCGAGGCCTGGGCGCCGGCGCCAAACCCGAGATCGGACGCGCCTCGATCGAGGAAGACCGCGACCGGGTCGCCGAGAGGCTGCAGGACACCGACCTGGTGTTCATCACGGCGGGGATGGGAGGAGGCACGGGGACCGGGGCGGCGCCGATAGCCGCCCAGATCGCCAAGGAACTGGGCTCCCTCACCGTGGGAATCGTGACCGAGCCTTTCCACTTCGAGGGGCTTCCCCGGATGCGCAATGCCCAGGCGGGCATCTCGGAGTTGCAGGAGCACGTGGACACGCTGATCGTGATCAAGAACGAGCGCCTCCTGTCGATCGTCTCCCGGGACACCACCTTGGAGGAGGCCTTCAACCAGGCCGACGAAGTGCTGTTGCAGGCCACCCGGGGCATCGCCGATCTGATCACCATCCCCGGCATGATCAACCTCGACTTCAACGATGTGAGGACGGTGATCACCGAGGGCGGCGACGCGATCATCGCCGTCGGCGCCCACCAGGGGGAGAACCGGGCCGTGGAGGCGGCCAAGAAAGCGATCAAGAGCCCCCTCATCGGCGAGATCTCCATCAACGGCGCCCGGGGAGCGCTGATCAACATCACCGCCGGCTCGAGCCTCACCCTCTTCGAGGCCAACGAAGCGGCGCAGATCATCCAGGAGGCCGCGGGAAGCGAGGCCAACATCATCTTCGGGACGGTGATCGACCCGGCCATCGAGGACGAGATGCGGGTTACCGTCATCGCCACCGGCTTCCACCTCAACCAGCGGCCCACGCACTTCGATCCCGAGCCGGCGGCACCCCAGGCCCGCCCGCAGCGCGGCCAGGCTCAGCCCGAGGCGGAGGCCGGGGCGGGGGCTTCCGAGTGGGGCGATCTCGACTACCCGGCCGTCCTGAGGCGTCGAATGGCCTGATGGCATCCGCCGGCGGTTGCGCCGCCGCCTGGCCGGAGCTATTATCGGTTTCCGTAACTCCTTGACCAGTGTGAGCTTACCAGTCCGGGGCATTCGCGAGATGGATGTGCGCGTCGGTATCGTCATGGGAAGCCGCTCCGATGAGCCGGTGATGGCCCAGGCCAGGGTCCTGCTCGAGGAGTTCGGCATCGGCTCCGAGACCGTAGTCAGTTCCGCCCACCGCAACCCGGAGCGCACCGCCGCCTGGGCGCGCGATGCTGCCGGGCGCGGTTTCAGGGTGCTCATCGCCGGCGCCGGCATGGCGGCGGCTCTCCCGGGTGTGGTGGCCGCGCACACGACCCTGCCCGTGGTCGGCGTTCCCATCGCCTCCGGCGCGCTCAACGGTGTCGATGCCCTGTACGCCATCGTGCAGATGCCGCCGGGTGTCCCGGTGGCCACGGTGGGAATCGACAATGCCCGCAACGCCGCCCTCCTGGCGGCGCAGATCCTCGCTCTCGAAGACCGGGCGGTCGCCGACGCCCTGACTCGCTACCGGGAGCAGTGGAACGCGTAGTGCTGGGGGCCGCGCCAGCCGTCCGCCGAGACCTGCGGATCCGGCGGCGCGGCCGGTCCGAGCAGGAATACCGAAAGGAACGCATGCCCCGTGCCTGACCGAAGACGCATCTCCAAGCTCCTCTCCCTCATCCTCCGCCATCATCCCGACGAGTTCGGGCTGAACATGGACGAGTACGGATACATGCCTCTCGACGAGGTGGTGGAGGCCGTGCAGCAGCGCTACGCTGCCGTCGAGGAGGAGGACATCCGCGACCTCATCGAGACCTCCCGCCAGCGGCGTTTCGAGATCGTCGACGATCGCATCCGGGCCCTCTACGGCCACACCTTCTACGTCGAGATGGACGGGGAGCCGATGGATCCTCCCGAGAGCCTGTTCCTGTGCGTCTCGGCGGCACAGGTGCGGCGCATGAAGGAGGAAGGTATCCGCTCGGAGGACCGCTCCTACCTGCACCTGTCCCCCACCCGCGAGATCGCCGAGTCGCGCGCCGGAGCGGTGACCGACCCTTGTGTCGTCGAGGTCTTTGCCGAGTCCGCGGCACGCGAGGCCGAGGTGGAGTTCTGGGACCGCGGAGAGGTCGTGCTGACGCGGCAGACCATCGCCACCGAGTTCGTCGGAGAGGCCATCGAGGTCGAGGCCCCTCCGGCCGTCGACGGGGGACGTGAATCCCGCGGAGGCCGGCGAGGCCGGCGCGGACGCGACGGCCGGGGCAGGGGGGAGCGCTCAGGGGGCGACTCCGGGCAGGGGCAGCGGCCCCCGAGGGAGCGGCCCCCCGCGGAGCGGGCGCCCGAGTCGGGTAGCCCGGCCCCTCGCCGGGAGGCGCCGATGCTGACGGCCCCCGTGCGGGGCAACGGCGAGGCCCCCGGGCGGCAGGAGATCAGCTACGGCCGCCGCCCGAAGTTCGAGCAGGGGTCCGGACGGCGCTGAGGCTCGCGGGCAGCCCGTCCGCCGCCTCCGGCCCTTGGGCCGGGCCGTCCCGCCCGACCCCCGAAGGGCTCTTCTGCCAGACAGCCTCCTTTGCCCGGCCGGGCGAGGGGGATTCCGAAGCCCCTTCCGGCCCTCCTGACGAGGGCCGTCCCGGCGGGTTGCCCCGGGGCTCCCGGTGGTGGAAGTTCACTGCCAGGACGCTCGAACCGGGAGGGGACCGTGAAGAAGATCGAGGCCTACATCAAGCCCTTCAAGCTGGACGATGTGAAGACGGCGCTGGCCGAGGTCGGCGTGCAGGGGATGTCGGTGAGCGAGGTGCGGGGTTTCGGCCGGCAGAGAGGGCACAGCGAGGTCTATCGCGGCGCCGAGTACACGGTCGATTTCATGCCCAAGATCAAGATAGAGGTCATCCTCTCTCCGGAGAGCCTTCAGGAGGCGGTGGAGGCCATCCTCGAAGGAGCCCGGACCGGACAGGTGGGCGATGGCAAGATCGTGGTCTCCGATCTCCAGGAGGTGATCCGCATCCGTACGGGTGAATCGGGCGAGAACGCGGTGTAACCGTGGGCGATCCCCTCGGCCTGGCGCGCGCCCTCCTCCGAGCCGGGTCGGGGGCCGCGGCGCTGCTCGGCGAGTCGGGATTCAGGGACCCGGAGTCGGCGGCCCGGTCCCTCGAGCGGCTTTGCGGTCCGGCGGCCGAGCCGCCGATGCCAGCCGGAGTGCTGGCGTCCATCCTGGCTTCCGGGCGGCCCAACCGGGCCCTGCATGGCATGGAGCGCTTCGTGGAGGCCTCCGGTCCCCGCGCCGAGCTCTACCCCCGCCTGGAGGCGTCCACCCCCTTGCGCGAGGGGCTCGCCCGCATCCTCGCCCACAGCTCCTTCCTCACCGATCTCCTGGTGCGCAGCCCCGAGCATCTCCACTGGCTGTTCGAGGAGACACCCCACTTGACCCGGCCGCTGCCCGCGGCCGAGCTGAGGGCCCGACAACAGCAATCCCTCCGGGGCCTCGAGGGGTCCGGCTGGGCAGCCGCCCTGCGCCGCTTCCACGGTCGCGAGCTGCTGCGCATCGGCACGACCGAGATCCTCGGCTGCAAGGAGGTCTCCCAGGTGGGGCGGGAACTCTCGGAGCTCGCCGACGTCACCGTGGAGGCCGTCCTCGATCACCAGGCACGGCCCCTGCACCGGAGCCACGGCCGCCCTTCGACGGAGCGCGGACGCCCGTCCCCTTTCTGCGTCGTCGGCCTGGGCAAGTACGGCGGCCTGGAGCTGAACTTCAGTTCCGACATCGATCTGCTGTTTCTCTACGAAGAGGACGGCACGGTGGTGGACTCGAGGGGTGTCCAGGGTATCGCCAACGGCGTGTTCTTCGACCGCCTGGCCGAGGGGCTGATCCAGCTGCTCACCGAAGTAACGCCCGAGGGCTTCCTCTACCGGGTGGACATGCGGCTGCGGCCCGAGGGGGAGCGGGGTCCGCTGACCCGCTCGCTGCGCAGCTACTGGATCTACTATGAGAGCCGCGGCGAGTTGTGGGAGCGGCAGATGCTGATCAAGGCGAGGCGCGCAGCCGGCTCCTCCGGGCTCTGGCGGCGCTTTCGCGACATGCTGGTTCCCTTCGTCTATCCCGCTCACTTCACGGTCTCTCCGAGCGAGGAGATCCGGCGGATCAAGGAGCGCATCGAGGCCGAGGCGCGGAACCGGCCGGAAGGGGGGAACAACATCAAGCTGCAGCCCGGGGGGATCCGCGACATCGAGTTCGCGGTGCAGTGCCTGCAGCTTCTCCACGGCCGGCGGACCGAGCGCACCCGGGCCGCCGGCACCCTGCCCTCCATCGAGAGGCTGCGGCAGGCGGGGGCCCTCTCGGCCGGGGAGGCCCGGGCCCTCGGGCAGGCCTACCGCTTCCTGCGGCGCCTGGAGAACCTCCTGCAGATCGACTCCGGCCGGCCGACCTACGCCGTCCCCGAGGACGGGTCGGAGCAGGCCGAGGCGCTGAGGGACCGGCTGCAACTCGGCGCCGGGAGCCTGTCGTCGTCGGTCGCCTCCCACCTGTCGGCGGTGCGGGGGGTGTACGAGTCCGTCTTCGGAAGCGCCCGGGGGCCGGCGTCGGACCCCGGCGCCGAGGACCCCCGGTGGCTTCTCGATGCGCCGGTGGGTTCGGAGGGCGTCCGGCGGTCCTTGGAGGCCGCCGGCTTCCGCCAGGCCGAGACCGCCCACCGGCTCCTGCGGCAGCTGGGGGGGCCCCGGCTGACCTCCTCGGGGCTCGACAACCTGAAGGAGCTGCTGGTCCCGCTTCTGCCGCAGCTGGCGGCCACACCCGACCCGGACGGGGCTCTCCTCCGGTTCGTCGGCGTCATCGACGCCTATGGGGCGCCGGGCGCCTTCTACGGAATGGCTCTCGCCCACCCGCGGTTCCTCTCCATGCTGGTCACGATCTGCGGCCGGAGCGCCCTTCTGGCGGGGCTGCTGCAGCGCGATCCGGGGCTGCTGGACGAGCTGGTCGGGCTCGACTTCAGCGGCCGGATGCCGCGCCTCGACCGGGCGACCCGCGTCGATCTCTCGCAGTTGCGGCGGTACCGCAACAACGCCCTCCTGCGGATCGGCACGGACGACCTGCTGGGACTGACTCCGAGCGAGGAGACCTTCCTGCGCATCAGCGATCTGGCCGACGAGGTGGTCTCGGCCGTGGTCGACGACGCCCTTGCGGCGGTCGCCCGCCGCCGGGGCCGGCCCCGCAGCGGCCGCCGTCTGGAGCGGGACGCCCGGTTCGCCTGCTTCGCCGGCGGCAAGGCGGGTGGACGGGAGCTGGACTTCGCCTCGGATCTCGACCTGTTCTTTCTCTACGAGGGGGAGGGGCGAACCGGCCGGGGAGTCGACAACGCCGAGTTCTTCGACGCCGTCGTCCGGCAGGTCATCCAGGTCCTGGGCGAGGGACTCTTCGAGGTCGACGCCCGACTTCGGCCCGAGGGCCGAAGAGCGCCGGTGGTCATCAACCTGTCCGCCTACCGCAGATACCTGTGCACCCGTGCCTCCACCTGGGAGCGTCTCGCCCTTTCCAGGGCGCGCCACATCGCCGGGGATCGGGATCTGGGGCGGCGGGCCCTCCGGGCCGTGGACGCCTTCGTGTACGGCACTCCCCTGACCCCGGGGATGGTCGACGAGATCGCCGGCATACGGCGCCGGATGCAGCCGAAGGCGGTCCCGGGCCGGGGGGCGGTCCTCGACATCAAGCGGGGACCCGGCGGAATTGTGGATGCGGAGTATATTGCCCAGATTCTGCTGCTCCATCACGGGCCCCGCCAGCGCGGCCTGAGAGACACGAGCACCCCTGTCGTCCTGGAGCGGCTGATCGCCGCCGGGCTCCTCGATGGGCAGGAGGGCGGCGCCCTGCTGGCCGCCTACGAGCGGCTGCGGCAGCTTCAGAAGGCCCTGCGCCTCGGCGAGGGGCACTCCAGCCATGTCCTGCCGGCCGACCCCGCGGCGGCCGGGATCCTCGCCCGGGCCATGGGCGCGGGCAGCGCCGACGTACTCGCCGAAGAGGTAACCGACCTGATGGGGCAGACCCGGCGGCTCTTCGACCAGATCGTGGACAGAGTGCGAACCGAGACGGCCCGCCGGACCGTGGAAAGGCCAGACCCCGCATGAGCCAGAGCCAACCCCCCAGCGCCCCCCATTCGCTGCTGCCTCCGGCGGCGGCGGTGGCCCGTATCCTCATGGGCCTGCTCTTCGTCGTGGCCGGGGCCGCCAAGTCCCTGGACCCTGTGGTGTTCTACTGGGAGGCGGTCTCCTATCTCGAGCTCGTCGACGTCGCCAGGGAGGCATGGCCCCGGATCGGAACGATCGCCCTGGTCCTGGCTCCCCTCGAGGTTCTGGTGGGCGCCGCCCTCCTCATCGGCTGGCGCCCCCGTTTCACCCTGCCCGCGGCCACTGGTCTGATGGTGCTGTTCCTGGCGGTCACCGGCCTGGCCTGGTACCAGCAGGCCAACATCGACTGCGGCTGTTTCGGCACTCTGACCAAGCGCACCCCCGGCGAGGCCTTCATCGAGGACGCCGTCATGCTGGGCCTGCTGCTGGCGGCCTGGCGCTGGGGGACGGAGCGCTGGTCGGCCGCCGCGTGGAAAGGCTCCACGTCCCTGGTTCTCGGGGCGGGGGCCTTGGTGGCGGCCGTGGTGTTCCTCAAGTTCGCCCCCGAGTCCGACCGGGTGGCCGGTTCCGACCTCAAGCCCGGCGTGAGGCTCACCGGGATCGAGCTCACCGGCGCCGAGGGGATCGACCTGAGCGAGGGGCGCTATCTGGTGGAGCTGTTCAGCCCCCGGTGCGGCCGATGCAAGAGTGCCGTGCCCAAGCTCAACCACTGGGCCGACACCCCCGGGGTGCCCAGAATCGTGGCCCTGAACGAGTACCCCCCGGAGGACGACTCACTGAAGGACTTCATCCGCCAGACGCGCCCGCGGTTCGAGGTCGCCTCCATCTCCAGTTCCGACTGGATGCGCCTCACCTGGCGCCACGGCTGGCCGCGTCTTGCCTACGTCGAGGATGGCGTCATCCAGCGTGTCTGGGAGTACGACCAGATGCCGTCCGCGGCCCAGTTGGCCCGCTTGGGCGGGGGTGGAGGATGAGACGGCCTGCATGGCGCGAGGACCGAGTGACCTTGGACGGACGACCAGGAGAGTCGAGATGACGACGGCGGCGGTGCAACTGGCGGTTCACGGAGGCCCGAGGACGCTGACGGCCGACGTGGGAGACCTCTTCACGTGGCCCATCGTCACCGAAGAGGACGAAGCGGCGGTCCTTGAGGTCCTGCGCCGGGGGGCGATGTCGGGGACCGACGTGACCCACCTCTTCGAGGCGGAGCTGGCCGACTGGTTCGGGGCGGAGCACGTCCTGTGTCACAACACCGGGACCTCCGCCATCCACGCGGCCCTGTGGGCCGCCGGCGTGGGCCGGGGCGACGAGGTCATCAGCCAGAGCATGACCTTCTGGGGCTCGAGCCTGCAGCTCTATTCCCTCGGCGCGACCGTCGTCTTCGCCGAGATGGACCCCCTCACCCTCACCCTCGACCCGGACGACATCGAGCACCGGATCACCGAGCGCACCAAGGCGATCCTGCCGGTCCACTACTGCGGGCACCCCACTGACATGGACCCCATTCTGGAGATCGCCCGAAAGCACGGCCTCCGGGTCGTGGAGGACGTATCCCATGCCCAGGGAGGGCTCTACAAGGGGCGGCTCCTGGGGACGATCGGCGACGTGGGAGCCATGTCGATCATGTCTGGCAAGTCCCTGGCCTGCGGCGAGGGGGGGTTCCTGGTCACCGACGACGAGGAGATCTACGAGAGGGCCGCCGCCTTCGGCCACTACGAACGCACCTCGCGGCTGGAGCATCCGGAGCTGAAGTCGCTGGCCGGCCTGCCCCTCGGCGGCTGCAAGTACCGCATGCACCAGCTGTCCTCCGCCGTGGGCCGCGTCCAGCTCCGGCACTACCGCGACCGCATCGAGATCATCCAGGAGGCGATGAACCACTTCTGGGACCGCCTCGAGGGCACCCCGGGGATCCGCCCCCACCGCCCGGCCGCCGGCTCCGGCAGCACCATGGGCGGCTGGTACGCCGCCAGGGGTCTCTACCTTCCCGAAGAGCTCGGGGGTCTTCCGGTGGCCAGCTTCTGCAAGGCGGTGAGCGCCGAGATCGCGGGGGGCGGATTCAGCGTCTCGCCGGGGGCCAACATCCTGCTGCACCTGCATCCCGTGCTCAACGAGGCCGACGTGTACGGCGACGGCAAGCCGACGCGCATCGCCTTTGCCGGCCGCGACCTGCGCCAGCCGCAAGGGAGCCTGCCGGTGACCGAGAGCCTGCCTGACCGCTGCTACTCGATCCCCTGGTTCAAGCACAACCGGACCGAGGTGATCGATCAGTTCGCCGACGCCTTCCGCAAGGTCGCCGAGAACGCGGACCAGCTGGCGTGACGGCGGCGACGGACGGTCCCCTCGGCGCCCGCCTCTTCGGGTACGGGATCCTCTACCGCGCCCGCCTGAGGGACGAGGACGCCTCCGCCGCCTGCGATCCGCTGCCTGCGGACCCGGCCGAAGAAGCACGGGCCCTGGCCGATGAGTTGCGCTGCCACCTGGAGGGTGGTACCACCGGCACCGGTGAGAGCCCGGACGAAGTCGGCCTCTCCGTGCCCTTCGGGCGCTGCGGCATCGACGGCCGTCCTCTCGAGCATGTCCGCCTGTACCACGCGGCCCGGGCCTTCGTGGACGTCCTGACCCCGCGGGCGGCCGCTTCCTGGCCGGTACAGGAGGGCCGCGCGGTTCTCGTCTCCCCCGGGTCGGTGGTGCGCTTCCGCGCCGTTCCGCGGCCCGGACACCGCGTCCTGGTGGCATTCCAGACCGAGGACCGCTCACCGCTCCACGGGCATGCGGCGCCGCTGACGAGACCGGGGGAGCCCCCTCCCGCCGGAGCGGAGGCGCGCCTGCGCCGGACCACCGAGGCTTTCGCGGAACTGTGGAAGTCGGGCGGGGGATCCCGCCTGGAGTCCTTCTTCAGCGGGATGGCCGCGGCCGTCGCGGAAAACCCCCAGGTCGAGGCCGCGCGCCAGGCCGCCCAGGCTTCCGGCAGCTACGGGGCGGGCGCGGATCCGGCCCTCTTCGATCGCGCCCGAGCACTGCTGACCCCCGGCGTCCTGGAGCGGATCGCCGGCGGGGAGGAGCCGCTGTTCCGGTTTCCCGGCATGTTCGGCGCCGTGGCGCCCTTGTTTCCGCTCCTCGACGGAAGGGTGAGCAGCCCCTGGAAGGGATGAGGCACGAGATGGCACAGGGACTGAAGGACAAGATCCGCTCCCGGGAGCGGACCATCGGGTTCAGCGCTCCGGTGACGGCTACCGTCGAGCAGCTGACGCGGGCCCGGGACGAGCACGGTCCGTACGACTTCGTGGCCACGGACAGCCAGCACTCCGCCCTGAGCGAGCCCGCCCTCGTCGAGTTCTGCAACCGCGCCGACGAGGCCGGCCTGCCCGTGCGCCTGCGCATCAAGCACACGAGCCACACCTGCCTGATCGGCAACCTCCTCGACCTCGGGCCCACCGGCATCGAGGTGCCACAGGTGGAGAGCCTGGAGACGGCGCGCGAGGCCGAGGCGAACATGTACTACCCGCCGCGAGGCGGGCGCAGCGTCGGGGGCGGGGCCCGGCGCCGAGTGCAGGACTTCGCCGACAGTCGGGAGTACGCGGACTGGTGGAACGAGAACGGCGTCCTCTGGCTCCAGATCGAATCCCTGAATGCCGTCCTCCACGCCCACACCTTCGCCCTGCCCGGCGTCGACTGCTTCTCCTTCGGTCCCACGGACCTGACCTTCGACATCGAGACCCATCCCAACCCGCCGTACCGCCGGCTGGAAGACTGCGTGGAGGCGGTGGCGCGCAGCGTCGAGGGCTCGCAGACGGCGCTGTGCTACCGCAACGGAACCCCCGACACCCGCCGGCACTGGTCCGATCTGGGGGTGTCGGTCTTCCTCGAGCGGTCTCCTTTCTGAAGGCCCTTGCCCGAGCATGGGGAGAGCTGCCATGACACGTCGCCACCGGAGTCTCCTCGCCGCGGCGCTGACATGCTGCGCCGGTTCGGCCGTCCCTTCGCAGTCGGACGTGGGCGCCTTCATCGCTGTCGTCGAGTTCGACGACGCGGCGAACCTCGAGGCGGCCCCGGGACTCGGTCTGCGCTGGGGGCGGTCGAGCGGGACCCTTGGCGGCGAGACCTCCCTGATGGTCTCACGCCCCGACCGCAAGGTGGCGACGGGTCTCTTCAGCACCAGCGAGTCGGCCACGGCCATCTTCTACGAAGGGCGGCTCTTCCTCAACCTGCCGGCGGGCACGATCCGGCCCTTCCTCAGCGCCGGGTACGGAGCGATCACCATCCTGCCCGGAGACCTCGAGAGTCCCCTTGCCAGCGAAGGCGACCGGCAGACGCTGGCGGCGCTCTCGGAAATCGAGACCAGCCACGCCTTCTCTTACGGAGTCGGAGCTCGCTGGTCTCTCGATCGCCTCGACATCCGCCTCGATCTGCGCCAGTACCAGGTGTTCTCCGTTACCGGTGCCGTGGTGGAGAGGGTAGCGGGGGAGGCCGCCGGCGCCCTCGTGCAGCGGCAGGGCCGGGTCACCAACGGAGAGCTGTCGGCGGGCATCCTGTTCCGCTTGTGACCCGCGCCGGCGGGCACCGAGGGCGCGCCTGGGGATCGACACGGAGGCTCAGATGAAGAAGCGATCAGGAGGGCTGGTGCACCGCGTCGTGTGGGCGGCCTGGCTGGCAGCCGCCTGCGGCCAGAACTACAGCG
Organism: uncultured Gemmatimonadaceae bacterium; assembly: GCA_964512165.1. GTDB lineage: Bacteria > Latescibacterota > UBA2968 > UBA8231 > UBA8231 > UBA8231. The sequence goes on from CAZEHQ010000005.1 coordinate 44,871, forward strand.
ACAAGCCGGCCGCCGAGGCCCTGGCGGAGAGGAACCTGACCCCCCTCCAGGAGTTGTCCTCCGCCTCTCCTCCGGAGGCGGGAGAGTCGCCGGTCCAGACCCTGGACGGGGGGGTGACGATCCGCGTCCCGGAGTCCTGGCAGCGGGTGCCCCCGAGCAGTTCGATGCGAGTCGCGGAGTACGCCGCTCCTTTCCCCGAAGGAGGCGAGGGGGCGACCCTGGCGGTCTTCAAAGGGAACATGGGCACCGTCGACGCCAACGTGCGGCGCTGGTTCGGCCAGTTCAGCCAGCCCGACGGCAGCCCTGCCCGGGGCCGGAGCTGGACCGTGGAGACCGAGGGCGGACTGCGGGCGACGATGGTGGACGTGAGCGGCACCTTCCGCGACGGCATGGGCATGGGCGATGCCCCCATCCGCGAGGGATACCGCATGCTCGGCGCCATCCTCGGGGCCGGAGGCACCACCTGGTATCTCAAGTTCACCGGACCCGCCGGGGCCGTGTCGGCCCACGAGGAGGGATTCGACAGCCTGGTGCGCAGCATGGGGGACTGATCGTGGACGGATACACGCATCTGGAGGACGAGTTCGGCGATGTCGTCGGCAAGGCCCGCCGCGGCCAGGAGCGGACCGTGCAGGAGGTGGCGGAGAGGGCGGGGATCGCCACCCGGGATCTCGAGCGCATCGAGGCCTACGAGTGGATTCCCGACGGGAGGGTTGTGGAAGGACTCGCCGACGCCCTCTCCCTCCACGGCGGCAGGCTCCGGGCCAGCGCCGAGGCCGCCTACTTTCCCGCCAATCCCCTGGGCGTGCCGGGGGAGGCCCTCGACGTGAGGATGCTGATACTCGGCGACGATTTCCTGATGAACGGCTACGTCGCCGCCTGCCGCCGCACCGGCGAGGCGGCCATCGTCGATCCCGGGTTCCAGGGGGACCGGCTGCTGGAGGCGGCGGCGGAGGCGGGGGCGCGGGTGAGGCAGGTCTGGCTCACCCACGGGCACGGCGATCACGTGGGCGATCTGCCCCTCGTCCTCGACGCCACGGGCGCCGGCGCCGCCATCGGCTCGGAGGACCTCGCCCTCACCGGGGGCCTGGCAGCAAGGATCGAAGGGCGGCTGGAGCCGGGGGGCCGCATCGCTCTCGGCGAGCAGAGCTTCACAGTGGCGCGCACACCGGGGCACACCCCCGGCGGCGTGTCGCTGATCCACGAGCAGGCCGCCTTCGTCGGCGACGCCCTCTTCGCCGGCTCTCTCGGCGGGACCCGGCGGCGGGTGGACTACGACGGCCAGCGCCGGGCGGTGCGGCGCGAGCTGCTGTCGCTGCCGCCAGAGACCATCCTGTACCCGGGGCACGGTCCGGCGACCACCGTGAAAGAGGAACGGCGGAACAACCCGTTCTTCGACTAGCCCCCGCCCGGCTGGCGGTTCAGCTTCCAGTCGTACTCCACGAAGTCGATGGCAACCTCCCCGGCCGAACGCAGGGTCCGGGCCTGTTCCTCGGGCAGGTAGAGGAGCAGGTAGTCCAGGAGGCTTGGGTCCGAAGGCGGGTCTTTCAGTCGATGGCGAGGGAACCACTCCACGAAGTCCGCCCCGTACCAGTCCATGATGCTCGAGAGACGGAGACGGCCATCCTCCAGCTTCAGGTGCGCCGGGTCCAGGGCGAAGCGTCGAGTCTGGCGTTCCAGGTGCTCGTCGAGATCCGCGGCGGCGTAGGCCCGGGAATCCAGGGCGGGGCAGCTCACGGCGGCGCAGTTGACGGCGAAGTGGATGCGCGGATCCCGGAAGCGCGGCCGGATGATGGTGTGCTCGATCTCGTCGAGGCTCAGGGAATCCCCGCCGGCGACGAACCGGCGGATCCGGAAGAAACCCTCCAGCCCGCCCTCGGCCTCCTCGACGCTGTCGATGGGGAGGGAGTCGAGGACGCCGCGCAGAACGAAGGCGTTGTAGGCGTTGATCCAGTAGGCGAGAGCGTCGGCCTCGGAGGGGAAACGCTCCGGGCCGTTCTCCGGGCTGCAGGCGGCGACAGCTGCGAGGTAGCGGTCGAGGCGGTGAGGGTTCCGGGCCAGGCCGGAATAATCGACCCGGCCGCGGTCGTCGACCCGGTCCGCCAGCAGACTGTCCAGGAGACCATGCGAAAAGGGCTCGACGTCGGCTCGGGCCGGGATGGCCAGGAGCAGCAGTCCGGCCACGGCGCGGGCACCTGCGTATGTCATGGGCGGAATCACCTCCGGAGGCGGTGTCGGCGGCCCGTCGGCAGCCGTCAACGATCGGTAAGGGCGCGGCCGAGCGCCATCCTCCACCCATGACACCGAGCGCGTCGATTCGGTTGCGCGGTGTCCGCGAAGCCACGCTGGCAGGGGAGGACGTGACGATCCCCCTGGGCCGGATCGTCTGTCTCTCGGGGGCCATGGGTGCCGGTGTGGAGACCCTGGCCCAGCGGGTCCTGCTGGCCGAGAGCCGGCGGCGCTACCTGCTGTCCATGTCTCCCTTCGAGAGGGCCCGCCTCGGCGGTGTCGGTGCGGCCGCGGCGGTCGACGACATCGAGGGGCTGCCGCCGGCCCAGGCCCTGCCCGCCCCGGCCGGCGGGCAGACCGTGGGTACGCGGTTGCACCTGTCCGGCGATCTCTCCAGGCTCGCCCGCGGCCTCTCCGAGATCCGCTGCACCGGATGCGGAGGCCGCTGCGCCTCGCTGGACGAAGAGGGGGTCGCCGGCCTGCTGCAGGAGTGTTTCCCCGCCCAGACGGTCTGGTTCGTGGCGCCGGTGGAGTTGGATGACGCCGCATCCCTGCCCGGGGTTCTCGCCGAGCTGGCCCGCGCCGGGTTCCGCCGTCTGCGCACCGGGACCCGTCTCCACCGGCTCGACGAGGTCGACGAGCAGATCCTCCCCGGGGGGGGCCTCGAGGTCGTCGTCGATCGCCTCGCGCCCGGGGCGGCGCGGACCCGGGCCCGCGTGGGGGAGGCGGTGCGCAACGCCCGGGCCCTCGCCGGCGGCGCGAGCCTGCTCGTCGGCGAGGAGGACGGCCTGGAGGTCTGGACGGGGCCGCGCCTGACCTGCGGACGCTGCGGCGCCGAGTCCGAGGAGCCGGACTGGGAGCGGCTGGTGGCCGGGGAGGAGGATGGCCGCCAGCCCATCGAGCTGATGGGCCGGCCCCTCGGGCACTGGGCCCGGGAGGCGCGGCTCCGGCACGTGACCGATCTGGCGGAGGAGGCGGAGCCGAGGTGGCCCGAGCCGGCCGGCCGCCTGTTGCGAGCCCTTGCCGGGGCCGTCGATCTCGGACTGGAGGAGCTTCCCCTGGCCAGGCCCGTGGCCGACCTGTCCCACGGGGAGCAGCTGCTCCTGGGACTGGCCGCCGCCCTTGCCGATGGCCTGAGCGGCATCCTGCATGTGGTGCTGTCCCCGCCTTCCGCCGTCGATCCGTCGACGCGCGACAGGGTGGCCCGCGGGTTGCGCCGTCTCGTCGAGCGCGGAAACTCGGTGGTGGTCGTCGAAGGTCATCCATCCGCTGGCGGCTGGGCCGACGAGGTGATCCACATCGGTCCCGTGCCCTCGGGTCCGGCGGCGGCCGTCCGTGGGGCCGCCCGCCCGCCCGCCGCTCATGGGGCACTGAATCTGGTGGTGGAGGAGGCGCCCTCCGGGTGCGATCCGGGTCCGGTGCCGCGGGGGCCGGAGCTATGCATCCCTCTGGGCCGGCTGGCGCTGCTCGCCGGCCCCACCGGCTCGGGAAAGACCGCCATCCTTCGCCTGATCGGAAGGGCCCTGTCTCCCGGGCGGGGCGTCCCGGTGCGGCCGGTTCGGGCACCGGCCGTGCGGCGCTGCATCGATGTCGGCGCCGAGGCCCGCTCGCCGGCGGGGGAGCAGACCGTGCTCATGGACCGGCTCGGTGCCATGCGGCCCCTGGCGCGGCTGCTGGCCCGGGGGCCGGCGGCCACCGAGCTCGGCCTGGAGTCCCGGAGCTTTCTCCTCGATCGGCCGGGCGGCCGCTGCAGCCACTGCGAGGGGGCCGGCGTGGTACGGCACCGGCTGGAGGTGATGGAGGATTTCGCCGCCACCTGCCCCCGTTGCGAGGGCCGGCGCTTCGGCGAAGAGGTCCTGCAGGTCACCGGGCGAGGGGTGAATGTGGCGGAGGTTCTGGCCATGACCGTCGAGGAGGGCGCCGCCCACTTCAGGAGGGAGCGCGGCGTGCACGACCCCCTCGCGGCGGCGGTACGCAACGGTCTGGCCGGGCGGCGGCTGGGGGAGGGGGTCGACGGGCTCGAAGAGGCGGAGCGCCTGCTGGCCCGGCTCGCCTGCCACTCGGTGAGGGCGCGGGAGGACGCGCTGCTCCTGCTCGATCGTCCCTCGGCGGGTTGCCGGCCGGAGACGGCGGCGAGGGTTGCCGAGGCCCTCCTGGCCATCGCCTCCCGAGGGGTCAGCATCCTGGTGGCCGATGCCTCGGGGGATCTGGAGGCCGTGGCGGACTCCGTGGCAAGGCTCCCGGGGGCTCCTTGACGCTTGGGAGGGGTGCCGTACATTCTTGTGGTTGTTGATCTTTCCGCCGATCCCCCCCCGGACTGAATGAATCTGGTCGAAGACCTGCGCGACGAGCGGATCTCCCACCTCGATCTGAGCGGATCCGTTCAGGTTTCGGGGGATCCCACGGTTGCCGAAGTCCTGGCCGCCATGCGCGAAGCCCGGGCGAGCGCCGCCCTCATCGTGGGGGACGAGGGCCGTCTCGAAGGGATCTTCACCGAACGGGACGTCCTCCTGAAGGTGGCCGACGCCCCGGCCCGCCTGAAGGTCCCCGTGCGCGAGCTCATGACGCCCGACCCGCAGACGGTCTCTCCCGACGATACAGCCGGCCACGCCCTGCACTTCATGCGCGCGGGACACTACCGCAACGTACCCGTCCTCGACGCCGATGGCCGCGTGGTGGGAAATCTCAGCCAGCACGGCATCATCCGTTTCCTCACCGATCACTTTCCCCGTGAGGTCTACAACCTCCCTCCCGATCCGGAGTTGATTCCGCGCACCCGGGAGGGAGCCTGACAACCCGTGGCTCCCCAAGGCCCGCGAACCATCCCCGCCCACCAGGAGGACCTTTGTTGGCCGAGACGCCGGCCGCCGAGCCGTCCGTCGTGCGTGACCCGACCACGCGCCGACACGATTCCGTCGTCATCCGCTTCTCGGGCGACTCCGGTGACGGCATGCAGCTCACGGGGGACCAGTTCACCAACACCTCCGCCGTCCTGGGCAACGACGTGTCGACGTTCCCGGACTTTCCCGCCGAGATCAGGGCTCCGGCAGGGACCATCCCAGGGCTGTCCGGGTTCCAGGTCAACTTCTCCTCCACCGAGATCTACACCGCCGGCGACGAGCCCCAGGTGTTGGTGGCCATGAACCCGGCGGCCATCACGGCCAATCTCGAGGATCTGCGGCCCGGAGGGGTGATCATCGTCAACGAGGACGCCTTCACCCGCAACAACCTGCGCAAGGCGGGGTACGCCTCCTCCCCCCTCGACGACGACAGCCTGCGCGGATACGAGGTGCATCGCGTTCCCCTCACCACCCTGACGCGCAACGCGCTGGCGGACGTGGAGGGGATGACGACGCAGCAGAAGGACCTGTGCAAGAACGCCTTCGCCCTGGGGCTGGCGTTCTGGCTCTTCGACCGTCCCCTCGAAACAACGCTGAACTTCTACGAGAAGAAGTTCGCCAAGCGCCCCCAGGTGGTGGAGGCCAACACCCGGGCCCTGAAGGCGGGATACGCCTTCGGAGAGACGTCGGAGGCCTTCTCGGGGCGCATGCAGGTACCGAGCCGCACCGAGGTCGAGGCCGGGACCTACCGCCGGATCACCGGCAACGAGGCAGTCGTCCTCGGCCTCGTGGCGGCGGCCCACAAGGCGGGCAAGCCGCTGTTCTACGGCAGCTACCCCATCACCCCGGCGAGCCCGATCCTCGAGGGCCTGGCGGCCCTCAAGTCCTTCGACGTGCGCACCTTCCAGGCGGAGGACGAGATCGCCGCCATCGGATCGGTCATCGGCGCCGCCTTCGGGGGAGCCCTGGCCGCCACCGCCTCCAGCGGCCCCGGCATCGCCCTGAAGAGCGAAGGGATCAACCTCGCCGTGGTCCTCGAGCTGCCCATGGTGATCGTCAACGTGCAGCGCGGCGGCCCGAGCACGGGTCTGCCCACCAAGACCGAGCAGGCGGACCTGCTCGAGGTGCTCTTCGGGCGCAACGGCGAGAGTCCGATGCCCGTCCTGGCGGCGGCGACCTCGGCCGACTGCTTCGACCTGACCATCGAGGCCTGCCGGATCGCGGTCCGCCACATGACGCCGGTCTTCCTCCTGTCCGACGGCTATCTGGCCAACAACTCCGAACCCTGGAGGATCCCCGACGTCGATTCCATCCCCCCCATCGAGGCCGCCCATCGGACCGACCCCGACGGATACCAGCCCTACATGCGCGATCCCCATACCCTCGCCCGGCCCTGGGTGCTGCCGGGGACCCCGGGGCTGGAGCACCGGATCGGGGGTCTCGGCAAGCAGGACGGCAGCGGCAACGTCTCCTACGACCCCGAGGACCACGAGGAGATCGTCCGCATCCGCGCCGACAAGGTGGCCCGCGTGGCCGACTCCATCCCCGAGGCGGAGGTCTTCGGCCCCGATCAGGGTGACCTGCTGGTCATCGGGTGGGGCGGGACCTTCGGGGCCATCCGGGCGGCGACGGAGCACATGCAGCAGCAGGGCCGGTCCGTGGCCAGCCTTCACCTGCGCCACCTGAACCCCTTCCCGAGGAACCTGGGCAACGTCATCGGCCGCTACCGTCAGGTGCTGGTGCCCGAGCTCAACATGGGGCAGCTGGCGATGCTGCTTCAGGCCCGGTTCCCGGTGCGGGTGGTGAGCCTCAACAAGGTTCAGGGGCAGCCTTTCAAGATCCGTGAGATCTCCGACAAGATCCGGTCGATCCTCGACTGACGAACCCGGCGGAGCCAGCAGATGACCCAGGCCATCGAATCGAAGCTCACGCGCAAGGACTTCGTCTCCGACCAGGAGGTGAGGTGGTGCCCCGGCTGCGGCGACTACGCCATCCTCGCGCAGATGCAGAAGGTCCTTCCCGAGATCGGAGTCTCCCGCGAGCAGATCGTCTTCGTCTCGGGCATCGGCTGCTCGAGCCGCTTCCCGTACTACATGAACACCTACGGCATCCACTCCATCCACGGCAGGGCGCCCACCATCGCCACG